>JBKJUS010000031.1:0-7320 GCA_046590575.1 Mycobacteriales bacterium
CTTGGCGCTGCACGCGATCGCTCAGGCGCAGAAGGCCGGCGGCATCGCGGCGTTCATCGACGCGGAGCATGCGCTCGACCCCGACTACGCCCAGGCGCTCGGCGTCGACACAGACGCTTTGCTCGTCTCTCAGCCGGACACTGGCGAGCAAGCGCTCGAGATCGCCGACATGCTCATCCGCTCCGGCGCGATCGACGTCATCGTCATCGACTCGGTGGCGGCGCTCGTCCCGCGCGCCGAGATCGAGGGCGAAATGGGCGACAGCCACGTCGGCTTGCAGGCGCGGCTGATGAGCCAGGCGCTGCGCAAGCTCACCGGCGCGCTGCACCAGTCCAAGACCACCGCCATCTTCATCAACCAGCTCCGCGAAAAAATCGGAGTCATGTTCGGTTGTTTCAGTTACAACACGCGGATCACCCTGGCCGACGGCACCCAGGAGAAGATCGGCAAGATCGTCAACCAGAAGATGCCGGTCGAGGTGCTCTCCTACGATCCCGAGATTGGCCAGGTTGTACCGAAGAAGGTCGTCGGCTGGTTCGACAACGGCAACGCTGACGAGTTCTTGCAGTTCACGGTGGCCAAGCCCGGCAAGAACGGGCGGGCGCAGTTCGCCGCCACCGCCAACCACCTGATCCGTACGCCGGGCGGCTGGCGGGAGGCCGGCGAGATTATCGCCGGCGACCGGGTGATGCTGGCGCAGACGCATTACCTCAGTGACTTCCAGTGGCAGGTCATCCTCGGCAGCCTGATGGGCGATGGTTGTCTCAGCCCGAGCCGGGTCGTGGGCAGCCTCGGCACCAGGTTCCGGATGGGACATGGCGCCAAGCAGGTCGACTATCTCGACTGGAAGGCGTCTCTTTTCGGCAACATCCCCAGCAGCCGCCGGGTGGACGCTCGCGGTGCCGCGTTCGTCGACCTCACCCCGCTGCCCGAGCTGGCCGAGCTGCGAGAGGCGGTCTACATCGGCGGCAAGAAGGTCCTGTCCGAGGAGTACCTCAAGGCGCTGACTCCGCTCGCGCTCGCGCTCTGGTACATGGACGACGGGTGTTACACCGAGCGCGCGAAAGGCCGTCAAGCGCGGACGCACGATGGCAGCGGGCGCATCACCCTCTGTGTCGAGGCGATGAGCGAGGGCTCCCGAACCCGACTGGCTGATCACCTCGCTGCGACCTATGGCGTCGCTACGACGTTGGTCCTGTCAGGTGCTCGACAGAAGGCTGTGCTCGTCTTCGACAAGGACAACACCGAGAAGTTCCAGCGCGTCGTCGCCCCTTACATTCATCCGAGCATGGACTACAAGCTCCAGGCTCGGTTCCGCGGGCAGTTCAGCGTCGAGCCGGAGCTCGTCGGACCGCGCGTTCTTCCCGTGCCTGCCCCAGTGCTCGATGTGCACGTCAAACCGCGTACCCGATCGATGCGGCGCTTCGACATCGAGGTGGAGGGGTCACACAACTACCTCGCCGACGGCGTGATTGTGCACAACTCACCGGAGACGACGACCGGTGGCAAGGCGCTGAAGTTCTACGCGTCCGTCCGGCTCGACATCCGGCGGATCGAGGCGCTCAAGGACGGCACCGACATCGTCGGCAACCGCACCCGGGTGAAGGTAGTGAAGAACAAGTGCGCGTCACCTTTCCGCCTGGCCGAGTTCGACATTCTTTACGGTCACGGCATCAGCCGGGAGGGCTCGCTGATCGACGTGGGCGTCGACCAGGGCATCGTGAAGAAGTCTGGTGCCTGGTACACCTACGAGGGCGACCAGCTCGGTCAGGGCAAGGAGAACTCCCGGTCCTTCCTCAAGGACAACCCGGACCTGGCCAACGAGATCGAGAAGCGGATCAAGGAGAAGCTCGGCATCGGCGCGGTGCTCGACGTCGATGTGGCGGCGACACCCAACGACGCTCCGGGCGTGCCGATGCCGGCACCGGTCGACTTCTGACCGCCGCACGCCGGCGGCGCGAGCGTGACCCGGATCCTGACGCCTCGCGTGAGGACGGGCTGGACGCCGACCCGGCGTCGACTGCCCGGTCGATCTGCCTGCGGTTGCTCACCGCCGGGCCGCGCACCCGGGCCCAGCTCGCCGACGCGCTCGCCGCTCGCGACGTGCCGGCGGAGGTTGCTGCCGCAGTGCTGGACCGCTACGGCGACGTCGGGCTCATCGACGACAAAGCGTTCGCCGCTATGTGGGTGTCGTCCCGGCAGATCGGCAAGGGTCTCGCCCGGCGGGCGCTCGCCCACGAGCTGCGCCACCGCGGCGTCGACGATGCGACCGTGGCCGAGGCCGTCGACCGGGTCTCCGACGCCGACGAGGAGGCCGCGGCGCGGGAGCTAGTCAGCCGTCGGCTGCCGAGTCTCACCCGCTACGACGACGCGACGAAGATCCGGCGCCTCGTCGGCCTGCTCCAGCGCAAGGGCTACTCCGGCGGCCTGGCCTTCCGGGTAGTCCGTGAGGTGATCGCCGAATCCGAGCTGGGCGGCGACGACGGCTAGGTCGGGCTCAGCGGCGGTGGTGCTTCCAGAGCACCTTCTTCTCGGCCAGCACCCGCTCGAGCAGCGTAGGAACGTCGGTCATGATCCCGTCGACGCCGATGTCGATGAGCCACCGCATGGTCTTCTCGTCGTTGATGGTCCACACGTGGACGGCGAGCTTCTGGGCGTGGGCGTCGTCGACGAACTCCTTCGTGACCACCTCCACACCTTCGAACGAGACCGGCACTTGCAGCGCGACGTACCGTGACTGGCCTACGCCGGGCAGCGGACCCATGGAGCTGATCTTGAAGGCCCCCGCCTCCCCGAGCGCCAGCGCCGTCGGGATCTTCGGCGCGAGCATCTTGAACCTCTCGATCGCCACGTCAGAGAACGACACGACGATGACGTCGTTGGCTCGGCCGAACTCGCTGAGCAGGTCGGCGATCTGCTGCTCGTACGGCGTGGTGTCCGGTGCGGTCCGCTTGATCTCGATGTTGACCAGATCATCGGGGAACGCCGCGAGCACCTCGCGCAAGGTCGGGATGCGGAAGTCGCTGGCCCGGTAGCCGGCCGGCGGGCGGACTTTCCCGGTGGCCACGCCGCGATAGCGGTAGTCGCGGGCCGGGCGGTCGGCGCACGTCCCGCAGCCAGGCACGAACTCATACGCCGCGTCGAGGCGCTGGACCTCGGCGAGGGTCATGGCATCGACCCGGCCGGTGCCCTCGGTCGTGCGGTCGACGGTCGTGTCGTGCAGGGCGACGATCTGCCCGTCGGCGGTCGCATGGACGTCGATCTCCACCACGTCAGCGCCCTTGCGCTGCCCCGTCTTCAGCGCGAAGAGCGTGTCCGACGGCGCCTCGATCTCGCCGCCCTGATGAGCGAAGTGCAGCACCCGACGATCCAGCCAGGACTCGGTGTGGCCCTCTGCGCCCGGGGTAACAGCGAGGAGCAGCAGGAGCGCGAGGGCAGAGGCGGTTCGTCGCATAGGGAGAAAGTTCGCGGTGGAGGGCCGGACACCTTCACCTCGTCCGCGACGCGTGCGTGAACGCTGGGTGAGCGGCGATAACTTTCCAGGTGACGGCGCACTTGCTCTTCTGGGCACCCCGGCCTAGCCTCCGAGGTGGTGAGTTGTCCAATCCGCGACACCGCGGTGCTCGGCATAGCGTGACTCCGATCTAGCTGACAGCACTCAGACATCCGACGACCGCGCCGCTCCTGGCGCATGACGCCCTGCCTGACGTACGCCGGCCCCTCGGCTGGGCGACCGGACTCCTCGGTCCGGTCGCCGCATGCTGTGCCCTTCTCACCGAGCACCTGCACGCCTGACCGGGCGGGCAGGCGGACGTACGTGTCGGAAGGGGCTTGCTATGGGCGCCGCCGAACTCATCCTCATCCTCCTGGTCGTCGTGCTCGTCGTGGCCGTCCTGGTTTTCGCCACTCGCCGTGCACCAGCCGGCCTCGACTCTGTCGCCGAGATCGCTCAGCTGCGTCAGCTGCTGCTCGAGCAGAAGTCGGCCGCGTCCAACCCGACTCCGCAGACGGCTGGGGCGCCTACCGCGGCCGATGCCGGGGTGCTGGCCGACGCCCGCCGTGCGGCGGAGTCGATCGTCGCCGAAGCCCG
The DNA here is from genome assembly GCA_046590575.1 of Mycobacteriales bacterium. Classification (GTDB taxonomy): domain Bacteria; phylum Actinomycetota; class Actinomycetes; order BP-191; family BP-191; genus DATLNF01. The sequence goes on from JBKJUS010000031.1 coordinate 4,091, forward strand.
GACGAAGGCCCAGAGCATCACCAGCCAGGCGACCACGGAAGCGTCGAGCGTGGCCACGACTGCCCAAACCGACGCCCTCGCCGTACGCCGTGACGCCGAGCTGGCTGCCACCGCCGCCGCGGTCGACGCCCGGGCCAAGGCCGAGGAGGACTTCCGGGCGGTCCGCACCGACCTCGAGCGGCGTGAGCAACGCCTCGCCGAGCGCGAGGAGCGCCTTGACGTCGAGACCAGCCGCGTCGAGCAGCGCGACAGAGACCTGGCCACCGTCGAAGCCGACATCGCCCGCAAACGGGCTGAGCTCGAAGACGTCGAGGCCGAGCGCAAGCTCATTCTCGAGCGCACCGCCGGCATGACCGCCGCCGACGCCAAGGCCGAGCTGGTCGGCACCATCGAGAACCAGGCCAAGCGCGAAGCCGCGGTGATCGTCCGCAGCATTGAGGCCGAGGCCAAGGAGACCGGCGAGGAACGAGCCCGCAAGATCGTCACCCTGGCCATTCAGCGCGTGGCCAGCGCGCAGACCGCTGAGTCGGTCGTCAGCGTCCTGCACCTGCCCAGTGATGACATGAAGGGCCGGATCATCGGCCGCGAGGGTCGCAACATCCGGGCTTACGAGACGATCACCGGCGTCAACCTGATCATCGACGACACCCCCGAGGCGGTTCTGCTCTCCTGCTTCGACCCGGTGCGCCGTGAGGTCGGCCGACTCACCCTGGAGAAGCTGGTCCTCGACGGGCGCATCCACCCGCAGCGGATCGAGGAGATGCACGAGCAGAGCGTGGTCGAGGTCGAGGCCCTGGTGACTCGCGCCGGTGAGGACGCCCTGGTCGAGGTCGGCATCACCGACATGCACCCCGAGCTCATCAACCTGCTCGGTCGGCTCCGCTACCGCACGTCGTACGGTCAGAACGTGCTTCGTCACCTCATCGAGGCCGCCCACCTGGCGGGCGTGATGGCCAGCGAGCTCCGCCTACCGCCGGCGATCATCAAGCGCGGCACCTTGCTGCACGACCTCGGCAAGGCGCTGACCCACGAGGTCGAGGGCAGCCACGCGCTCATCGGCGCCGAGATTGCGCGCAAGTACGGCGAGGACGAAGACGTCTGCCACGCCATCGAGGCGCACCACAATGAGGTGGAGCCGCGCACCATCGGGGCGGTCCTCACCCAGGCGTCGGACTCCATCTCGGGTGGGCGCCCTGGCGCTCGTCGCGAGAGCCTGGAGTCCTACGTCAAGCGGCTCGAGCGCATCGAGGAGATCGCGTCGAGCCAGGAGGGCGTCGAGAAGGTCTTCGCCATGCAGGCCGGGCGGGAGATCCGCGTCATGGTCGTGCCCGACCAGGTCGACGACATCCAGGCCCAGGTGATCGCCCGTGACGTCGCCAAGCAGATCGAGGAGGAGCTGACCTACCCCGGTCAGATCCGCGTCACCGTCGTCCGCGAGTCGCGCGCGGTCGAATACGCGAAGTAGCCGCCACGAACTTTGTCTCGATCTGGGACAGGTCTGTGCTTGGCAGTGCCCCACGTTCGCCCGGACCTAGGCTCGGTGGTCCGGGAGCGGCAGCTGGCGGCTGGCACATAGGCTCGCCTCGTGGAGCCGCCTTGCGTGATCTTTGAACCCCTGACTACCGCCGTACGCACGGCTGAGGTTCAAAGATCGTGAGCGGCGCAGGCGCGAGTACGACGCCACGACTGCTCACCCTCATCGGGTCCGGAGAGTCCGCGCCGACGATGGTCAAGGTGCACCGGGCGCTCATCGAGCGGGTCGGCGGGGGTCCGGCGGTCATGCTGGACACACCGTTCGGCTTCCAGGCCAACGCCGACGACCTCGTCGACAAAGCGCAGACCTACTTCCGCGACAGCGTCGGGACCGAGCTGGGCGTGGCGTCGTACCGCTCCGCGGATACGGCGACCGACCTCGACCTCGAGCGGGCTCTGACCCGCATCCGTGCGGCGGCGTACGTGTTCGCCGGGCCGGGCAGCCCGACGTACGCGCTGCGACAGTGGGCCGGCTCCCGCGTCGCCGACGTGCTCAAGGAGCGGCTGTCCACCGGCGGAGCCGTCACCTTCTCGAGTGCCGCTGCGCTCACCGTCGGGGCCCTGACGGTGCCGGTCTACGAGATCTACAAGGTGGGGGAGGCGCCACACTGGCTGCCTGGTCTCGACCTGCTCTCGGTGGTCGGTCTTCGGGCCGCGGTCATCCCGCACTACGACAATGCCGAAGGCGGGCGACACGACACCCGTTACTGCTACCTCGGCGAGTCGCGGCTGGTGGCCATGGAGGCCGACCTGCCCGACGGGATGGGGGTGCTGGGCATCGACGAGCACACGGCGGTGACCTTCGACCTCGATGCCGGTACGGCGACGGTCCTCGGCAATGGCGTGCTCACTGCACGGTCCCGAGGGGGCAGCACTGCCGTGCCGAGCGGGTCGGTGGTGACGATCGACGAGCTCGCCGCGATGCTGTCGGGCGCGGTGATCGCCGACGAGACCGGCGGGCCGACCGGCGCGGCCTTGGGGTCCCCGGTGCGGTCCAGTACGGCGTCGGCCCCGCCGGTACCGGCGGCGCCAGCGACGTTGGCCGGTGCGATCGCCGGGCACGAGACCACGTTCTCGCGCGCCCTCGCCGAGCGCGGGGTCAGTCGCGCGGTAGCCGCGGCGCTCGGCCTCGAGGCCGACCTCGAGGCGTGGTCGCAGGACTCGCTCGACTCCGACCAGCGGGAGCGCGGGCGCTCACTCCTGCGCTCGATGCTGGTCCGCCTCGGCGAGCTGGCCGAGACCGGCGCGGCCGACCCGCGTGCAGTCGTCGCGCCGTATGTCGACCTGCTGCTCGTTCTGCGTGCTTCCGCGCGCGATGACCAGCGCTGGGCAGACTCCGACCGCGTCCGTGATGGCCTCACCGCAGTGGGCATCGAGGTTCGGGACACCGCCGACGGCGTCGAGTGGGACCTTCGTCCCTGAACACCTCGGACCGGCGAGCTAGTCGAGGGAGAGGCCGCCGACGCGGCTCGCGCGGATCGCACCCTCGACCGCGTTGAGGGAATCCAGGGCGTCGTACGGCGCGCAGTAGGCCTGCAGCCGGGTGGCTCCGGGTCCGGCGGTGAAGCCGACGCTGCGGGCGAGCGCGATGTCGGCGCACATGACGTGGTCGCCGATGGTGGGGGAGACGTTGAAGAGGGTGTTGTCGTTGACCGCCCCCTGAGCCGTGATGACCGGGTACGACGATGCCGGCGCAA
>JBKJUS010000192.1:0-9663 GCA_046590575.1 Mycobacteriales bacterium
GTCGGCGACCAGCAACCGGATCGAGTTGGTGCCGCAGTCGACGGCGGCTACACGCACGCGGCCTGCCCCCAGTCGCACCGCGGGTCCGCCGCCAGCAGCTCGATGGCCTCACGACCGAGGGGGTTGGCGCCGGTCGCGAGCTCGTGCGCCACAAGCACATGGAGGCACTTCACCCTGGTCGGCATGCCCCCCGCGCTCACGTCGCCGGGGAGCACCTCGATGGCGTCACGGCGGACGACGTAGTCCATGTGCGCGTCGGCGTACGACGACGCCAACGCCGGGTCCTCACGGAGGCGCTCGGTCATGGCGGCCATCACGCCGGCCGCCTCGAGCCGGCCCACCCCCGACGCAGCGCGAGGACAGGTGAGGTAGTACAGCGTCGGGAACGGCGTGCCGTCCTCGAGCCGCGGCGCGGTCTCCACCACGTCCGGCAGACCGCATGCGCACCGATGCGCTACGGCGCGCAGACCGCGCGGCTCGCGACCGAGCTGGCGCCGGACCGCGTCGCGGTCGGCGTCGGTGATCACCGGGTCGGCGTCACGGTCGGGCTCGGCGACGGACGCGCACCGGCCGCCTCGACCGATGACCAGAGCTGGGCGTACCACGCCCGTCCCGGAGCGGGCGGCTCGAGCGAGCCGGCCTGGTTCCGCCCGCCGGGCCGCGACGACGCGGACGGAGTCAGCACGATGAAAGGCACCTCGCCCGGCCGCACATATCGCAGTCGCTCCCGGGCCAACCGCTCGACATACGCCGGATCAGCGAGCCGCGCCTTTTGCGCTTCGAGGGCGGCGACCCGCGCCGCCTGCTCGGCGTGGCGGTCCTGGGCCACCGCGAGACGCTCGCGCTGCGCGAAGAACTGACGCATCGGCACCGTGAGCGCGAGGACCATCCCGCAGACGAGCAACGCGAGAAACGCCGCACGCGTCGTCAGCCCGCTGCGCCGACCCCGGGGCGGCCGCCGGGACGGCGTCGGTGATGGTGGTAGCGCGACGCCCGTCGTACGACGGCGCTGCGCCGGCCGACGTTCGCGGCCACCCGCCGGGCGACCAGCACCGGGACCGCGGCCACGCGAAGGGGGAGTAGTGCGCGGCACGCGCTCAGCCTCGCGCGGCGAACCGGGGGAAGGCGCTGCGACCGGCATAGCGGGCCGCGTCGTCGAGCTCCTCCTCGATGCGCAACAGCTGGTTGTACTTCGCCACCCGCTCCGACCGCGCGGGGGCGCCAGCCTTGATCTGACCGCAGTCGGTCGCCACCGCGAGGTCGGCGATCGTCGTGTCCTCGGTCTCACCTGAGCGGTGGCTCATCATGCAGGCGTACCCGCTGCGATGCGCCATCGCCACGGCGTCCAGAGTCTCGGTGAGCGTGCCGATCTGGTTGACCTTGACCAGCAGCGCGTTGGCGCAGCGCTCGACGATGCCGCGGGACAGCCGGGTCGGGTTGGTGACGAAGAGGTCGTCGCCGACGATCTGCACCTGCGCGCCGAGCGCCGCGGTCAGCTCACGCCAGCCGTCCCAGTCGTCCTCGCCGAGCGGGTCCTCGATCGAGACGACCGGGTAGTCGGCCACCAGCCCGGCGTAGTAGGTCGACATCTCGCTGCTCGTCTTGGTGGCTCCCTCGAACCGGTAGCCCTCATCAGTGCGAAACTCCGTCGCAGCGACGTCGAGCGCCAGCGCGATGTCCTGTCCCGGCACGAAACCGGCCTTGTCGATCGCCTCGAGGATGAGGTCGAGGGCGTCACGGTTGGCTGGCAGGTCCGGCGCGAACCCGCCCTCGTCGCCGACGGCGGTGACGAGACCTCGCTGTTTGAGCACCGATTTCAGCGCGTGGTAGGTCTCAGCGCCCCACCGGAGGGCCTCGGTGAAGCTGGCCGCGCCGATCGGCGCGATCATGAACTCCTGGATGTCGACGTTGGTGTCGGCGTGCGCGCCGCCGTTGAGGATGTTGAGCATCGGCACGGGAAGCACGTGCGCGTTGGGTCCACCGACGTAGCGGAACAACGGCAAGCCAGCCGATTCCGCAGCGGCCCGCGCGACTGCGAGGCTCACGCCGAGGATGGCGTTGGCCCCGAGCCGACTCTTGTCCGGCGTGCCATCAAGGTCGATGAGCGCCTGGTCGACCAGCCGCTGCTCGGTCGCGTCGAAGCCGACCAGCTCCGGGCTGATGTCGTCCTCGACCGCGGTCACCGCGCGCGCGACTCCCTTGCCGCCGTACCGCTCATCTCCGTCGCGCAGCTCCACTGCTTCGAAGGCGCCAGTCGAGGCGCCGCTGGGCACCGCGGCACGGGCGAATGTCCCGTCGTCGAGAGCCACCTCGACCTCGACGGTGGGATTGCCGCGCGAGTCGAGGATCTCGCGCGCGGCAACAGCCTCGATGGACGCCATGGTGAGCAGGCTAGCGCGCGGTGTCGCGGAAGGTGCGGGACGCCGCGCGCAGCGCGGCTTCGGGGTCGACACCTTCCGTGCGCAGCCGGTCGACGAGTGACCAGAGCTCGCCACCTGGCCCATCGGGAACAGCCGCGTGGAGACCAGCTTTCGCCGCCCTGCGCTGCAGGGTTGCCGCCAGGGTCAGCGCCGGCTGCCCGAGTGCCACGTGGTCGAACGGTCCGGTGTCCTCGGCGCGCTCGGCCGCCTTGATCTCGTCCCAGTTTGCGACCACCTCAGCCGCGCCGCTGACCTGCACGTCGCCGAAGACATGTGGGTGCCGGCGTACCAGCTTCTCCACGATGCGCCCTGCGACGTCATCGATCGTCCAGGAGGTGTCATCGTCACGCTCCTGCGCGACCCGGGCGTGGAAGACCACTTGCAGGAGCACGTCGCCGAGCTCGTCGCGCAGCGCGTCGAGGTCACCCGACTCGAGAGCGTCGAGTGCCTCGTAGGTCTCCTCGACCAGGTAGGGGGCGAGGCTCTCGTGGGTCTGCTCGGCGTCCCATGGACAACCACCGGGTGAACGCAGCTGGTCCATCGTGGCGACCAGGTCGAGCAACCGGGCACCGGGCATGTCGTACGAGCCGTAGACGACCTCGAGCTCGACACCTCCCTCGCGGGCCGCGATGTCGCCAAGGGCGCGGACGAAGTCCGGGTCGCCGCCGTGGCTGGCCAGCCAGACCGCCTGGCCGCCCCGGGCCTTCTCGCGGAACTGCAGCGCCAGCGCCGTCTGTCCGGGATCACCACCGCCGAGCAGATAGCTGACCCGCTGCCCCGACGGTCCGTCCTCGGCGTGCAGCACGGAGATCTCGACGCCGGCCATCTCAAGGAAAGGTCGCTGAGGGTGCTCGGCGTCACGGGTGAAGACCGGACCCTGCTGCAGCTCGGTCCACGCCGACCAGGACAGCAGGCCGGGAGCCACCCGGTGGGTGTTGGCGATGAGTACGAGCCGGTCCACGTCAGCCCTGAGGCGGTGGCGGCTGGTTGGGATCGCCGCCGGGTGGCGGCTGGTTGGGATCGCCGCCGGGCGGCGGCACCAGCCCGCCGTCAGCGGGCGGGCCGGGCTGCGGCTCGGGCGAGCTCAGCTCGTTGTCGTCGGCCAGCACCGTCGCCGATGCGGCGTCCCAGCGGCCGAAGCGCGGGTTGATCCGAATCCGCAGCTTCTTGGACAGCTCGGTGAGGTACGCCGCACGCGCTTCGTCCTGGCCGCTGGCCCGCACTTCCGCCGTGAGCTCGGCCTTGGCCTGGGCAAGGGTACGGGTCTCCCGCGAGAGCACCTTGATGATGTGGAAGCCGGCCTCCGTCTGCACCGGTCCGACCAGCGCACCGAGTTTGGCCGCGAACACGGCGTTCTCGAACGGGACGAAGAAGGTGCCCCGCGGGTTGTTGCCCAGATTGCCGCCGCGGTCCTTGCTGCCCGGGTCGATGCTGAAGCTCTTGGCCAACGTGGCGAAGTCTTCCCCGCCACGGAGCCGGGCCAGCACGGCCCCCGCGAGGGGCTCCGTCGCGACCAGGATGTGCTGCACCTCGGCCGTCTCGAACCGGCCGCGATTGGCGTCGTACGCCGCCTGAAGGTCCGCGTCGGTGACGACCCTGTCGGCGACGAGCTTGGCACCAACCGCCTCGTTGACGAGTCCGCTGCGGACGAACGGCGCGATGTCGGACTCGACCAGGCCCATTCCCGCGGCGGCCTGGAGCAGCTGCGGGCGCCCGCCGAGACGCTCGGTGATCTCGGCGATGTTGTCGGTCACCTGCTTGTCGGTGACGGTGATGTCGAGGTCCCGGGCTGCCTCGTCATAGAGCTCGGCGAGGATCAGGCGGCCCAACACGCTGCGCTGGAAGGCGGCCCGGTCCGCAGCGGCTTGGGCTGCGATGGCCTGGTCTTCAAGCGACCTGGTGACGACCTCAGTCAGCTCCTCGATAGTGACGACCTCGTCGCCGACTCGCGCAGCCACCCCGGCCCCGGAGCCGGCTGCCACGCCCGACCCGCACGCGCTGAGCATCGCGGCGAGGACCAGACCGGGTATCAGAGCGGTGGGGCGTTTCACGAAGCGGTCCCTTCGATGACGTCGAGCAGAGCGGAGCACCAGCCGAGCAGCTCGGTGTCCCGGAGATCGGGTCTGGGCACGAGCACGGTACGCATGGAGGCCTTGACGATCGAGCCGGGGTAGAGCCGGACCAGTCGGAGCTGGCCGCTCTCGGGCAGGTCGACCGGTGCCAGCTTGATGAATTTGGCCTGTACGCCGACGTCGCGCAGGCCACCGCGCCGGGCCCGCTCGCGGAAGCCGGCGACAGCCACCAGATTGGCCACGACCTCAGGCAACGGCCCGTAGCGGTCCTCAAGTTCCTCGCGGACAGCGGCCAACTCGTCGTCGCCGGTCGCACCGGCGAGACGGCGGTAGGCCTGGATGCGCAGCCGCTCCTCCTGAATGTAGGAATGCGGGATGTGCGCGGTGACCGGCACGTCGATCTTGACCTCGGGCACCTCTTCCGGCGTCTCGCCCTTGTACTCCGCCACCGCCTCGCCGACGAGCCGTACGTAGAGGTCGAAGCCGACGGCGGCGATGTGGCCGGACTGCTCGCCGCCGAGGAGGTTGCCGGCACCGCGGATCTCGAGGTCCTTCATCGCCACGGCCATGCCGCCGCCGAGCTCGGAGTGGGCGGCGATCGTGGCCAACCGGTCGAGCGCGACCTCGCTGAGCGGCTTCTCGGGCGGATAGAGGAAATAGGCGTAGGCGCGCTCCCGCCCCCGCCCGACCCGGCCGCGCAGCTGGTGCAGCTGGCTCAGACCCAGGGCGTCGGCGCGCTCGACGATGAGCGTGTTGGCGTTAGAGACGTCGAGGCCGGACTCGACGATGGTCGTGCAGACGAGGACGTCGAACGTCCGCTCCCAGAAGTCGACCATGACACGCTCGAGCGAGTCCTCGGGCATCTGCCCGTGCGCCGTGGCGGTCCGCGCCTCGGGCACCAGCTCACGGAGGCGGGCCGCAGCCCGCTCGATCGAGTCGACCCGGTTGTGAATGTAGAAAACCTGGCCCTCGCGCAGCAGCTCCCGACGTACCGCAGCGGAGATCTGCTTCTCGTCATAGGCGCCGACGAAGGTCAGCACCGGGTGACGCTCCTCGGGAGGCGTATCGATCGTGGACAGCTCGCGGATGCCGGTGATCGACATCTCCAGCGTACGAGGGATCGGTGTGGCGCTCATGGTCAGCACGTCCACCGCGACCCGAAGTCCTTTCAAGTGCTCCTTGTGCTCGACTCCGAAGCGCTGCTCCTCATCGACGACGACCAACCCAAGATCTTTGAACTTCACCGTGTCCGACAGCAGCCGATGCGTGCCGATGACGACGTCGACCGTGCCGTCGGCAAGGCCGTCGATGACGGACTGCTGCTCCTTCGCGGTGTTGAAGCGGCTCACCGCTCGAACCACGACGGGGAACTGGGCGAATCGTTCGGAGAACGTGCCGAAGTGCTGCTGGACGAGCAACGTGGTCGGGACCAGGATCGCTACCTGCTTGCCGTCTTGCACCGCCTTGAACGCCGCTCTTACGGCGATCTCGGTCTTGCCGTAGCCGACGTCACCACAGATGACCCGGTCCATCGGAACGCCGGCCTCCATGTCGGCCTTGACCTCGTTGATGGCCGCGAGCTGGTCCGGCGTCTCGACGTAGGGAAATGCGTCCTCGAGCTCGGCCTGCCAGGGGGTGTCCCGACTGAAGGCATAGCCCGGCGATGCCATCCGCGCGGAGTAGAGGCGAATGAGCCCGGCGGCAATCTCCTTGACCGCCTTGCGGGCCCGACCCTTGGCCTTGGCCCAGTCGCTACCACCGAGTCGGTGCAGAGACGGCGCCTCCCCGCCGACATAGCGCGTGATCTGGTCCAGCGCGTCAGTCGGCACCCGGAGCTGGTCACCGCGGGCGTAGGTGAGGACGAGGAACTCGCGCTCACCGCCGTGGATCGTACGTCTCTCCATGCCGACGTAGCGGCCCACCCCATGCTGCTCGTGCACGACGTAGTCACCAGGTGCGAGGGTCATGAGATCGACGGCGTTCTTGCGCCGGCTCGGCATCTTGCGCATGTCCTTGGTGGCGCTGCGCTGCCCTGACAAGTCGGTCTCGGTGAGAACAGCGAGCTTGAGGTGCGCGGCGATGAAGCCGCCATCGACGGAGGCGGTCGCGACGTACGCGACACCGCCTTCCGGCTCGTCCTCGAGGTCGAACTGAACGCGTACGCCGACGTCGTCATCGGCCAGCACCTCAGCGAGCCGCTCGGCGGGACCGTGGCCCTCGGTGACGAAGACCACCCGCCAGCCGTCACGCAGCCATCCGGTCGTGTCGGCGACTACCCGGTCCATCTCCCCGCGGTAGGCGTCGTGCGGACGGGCGCGGACGACCAGGGAGTCGTCGTCGAGCGACTCCTCCGCTTCGAACGGCGTGAGCGTCCACCACGGCACGCCGACCTCGAGGGCGCGCTCGCGCACCTCGGCGACCTCCCGGTACGCCGCCGCGCCGAGGTCGACCGGCGCCTTGCCGCCGCCGGCAGCGACCGCCCACGACGCCTCCAGGAACTCCGCGCTGGTCCGCACCAGCTCGTGCGCCCGGGTGCGCACCCGCTCGGGGTCGCACAGCACGACGTGCGCGCCAGCGGGGAGCTCCTCGACGAGCAGGCTCAGCCGGTCGACCAACACCGGGGCGAGCGCCTCCATGCCCTCGACGGGTGTGCCGTCGGCGACCCGGTCGAGGATCTCGCCGAGCTCCGGGTGCGCCTCGAGGAGCTCCTTCGCCCGCTGGCGCACGTCGGGGGTCAGCAGCATCTCCCGGCACGGCGGTGCCCACAGCCCACGCTCGAGTAGGCCGAGCGAACGCTGTGAAGCCGCCGCGAAGGCGCGCACCTCCTCGACGTCGTCACCCCAGAGCTCGACGCGGACCGGGTGCTCCTCGGTGGGCGGGAACACATCGAGGATGCCGCCGCGTACAGCGAACTCGCCACGTTTCTCCACCAGGTCGACACGCACGTATGCGAAGTCGACAAGCTGCTCAACGAGGCGGTCCAGCTCGACGGCGTCGCCGGCGCGAACGACAAGCGGGCGCAGGTCGCCGAGGTCGGCGACCTGCGGCTGCAGGATCGACCGCACCGGAGCGACGACCACCGACACCGGTCCTTGCTCGCCCGGATGAGCCAGCCGACGCAGGACGGCTATGCGCCGTCCCACCGTGTCAGCGCGCGGGGAGAGTCGCTCGTGCGGCAGCGTCTCCCACGCCGGGAACTCCACCACTGACTCCGGCGGCAGCAGAGCGCACAGCGCAGCGACGAGATCCTCCGACTCCCGTCCGGTCGCCGTGACGGCGAGCAGCGTTCGACCTGTCCCCCGGGCGAGGGCGGCTATCGCGAAGGGGCGGACGGCTGCGGGAGCGGTGATATCGAGCGTCGGCGTACCCACATGGGCGACAGCACGCCGCAGCGCCGGATCGGCAGCGAGGACGTCGACCAGGCCGTTCAGGGACATCGGTGGGGGCTCCTCACTGCACCGAGCCTACGTCGGGCGGATGAAAGCGGTTCTGCGCGGCAGCCAGCCCGTCAGTGAGCAGGCACTCGACCGCATCGCCGGCCCGGTCGACGAGGAAGGGCAGCTCCCGGCGCTCGACGGTGGAGAAGTCGGACAGCACATAGTCCGCCGGGTCCTGCTGGCCACGTGGCCGGTCCACCCCGACCCGCAGCCGGTAATAGTCCGGCGTACCGAGCGAGCGGCTGATCGACTTCAAGCCGTTGTGGCCGTTGTCGCCACCGCCGAGCTTCATCCGCAGGGTGGCGAAGGGCAGGTCGATCTCGTCGGTCACCGTCACGATCCGCTCGCTCGGCACCTTGAAGAAGTCGCGGAGGGAGGCGACCGGACCCCCCGACTCGTTCATGTAGCACTTCGGCTTGGCAAGGACGACTCGTCGCTCGGCAATCCGGCCCTCGATGACATCCGCGCGGCCCCGGTGTGCCTTGAAGCTGGCATCGGTACGGCGCCCGAGCTCGTCGAGCACGAGGAAGCCGATGTTATGCCGATTGCCGGCGTACTTCGGCCCGGGATTGCCCAGCCCGACGACGAGCCAGACCCCTTCGGTCATCCCTCGGCGGGTTTGTCCTCGGCCGGCGCGTCCTCGGCAGCGGCAGCGGCGGTCTCTTCCAGAGCCACGTCGCCAGCAACCGCCTCGGTGTCCGCCGCCAGCTCGGCCTCGAACTCCGCCTCGGTCGGCGCTCCGACGATATGCACGATGATCGCGTCCGGGTCGCCGACCAGAGTGACGCCAGACGGGAGCTTGATGTCGCGCGCGTGCAGGACGGCGCCGACTTCCTTCAGTGCCGTGCCGTCGATCTCGATCGAAGCCGGGATGTGGGTGGCCTCGGCCTCCACGTGCAGGACGGTGGACTGCTGGTCGAGCATGCCGCCGATCTTCACGGCCGGAATGTCACCGACGATCACGATCGGGATGTCGACGAGAACTTTCTCACCCATCCGGACGAGCAGCAGGTCGACGTGGGTGACGTCTCCGCGCAGCGGATCACGTTGGATCTGCCGGGGGAGCGCCAGCTCGTCGCTGGTGCCCAGGTCGATGCGGAGCAGGACGTTGGATCCGGACGCGCCCTTGAAAGCGTGACCGAGCTCGCGGGCGGGCAGCGCCAGGTGGCGCGGCGCCTCCCCATGGCCGTAGAGGACGGCGGGCACTTTGCCGGCGCGGCGGGAGCGACGTGCGAAGCCCTTACCGAACTCGGTGCGCTGCTCGGCTGGGATGCGGACCTCAGAAGACACGACTGCTCCAACGAACGACCTGAAGAAGGGGACGGGACATCTTACGTCGAAGCCACCCCCATGACGCGAATCAGCCGCACGCCTACCTTCCTGGCGCTCTGCGCAGCAGGGTTGCTGGCGATGCCCGCCGGTGCCGCCGGTGCCCCGGCGCCGACTAAATCGACCTACGGCGCGATCAAGGGCTTCCGCCTGCTGGGATCGACGACTCTCGGCGACCGCGGGGTCAACTCCCCGCTGGCCGTGGCCGGACGCTGCGCCTACGTCGGCGACCGCTACGACAAGAACGGCATCGCGATCGTCGACGTCGCCAACCCGCGCAAGCCACGCCAGGTCGGCGTGATCCCCCCGGTGGCAGCCGCCACCCAGCGCGAGCTCCGTGCGGACGTCGGGCTCGGACTGCTCGTCGTGATGAACTACGCCCTCGCGACCGGCGGAGTCGGCAAC
>JBKJUS010000215.1:0-2953 GCA_046590575.1 Mycobacteriales bacterium
ACCCCGGTCGGGTGGAGTGGACCGCTCCCGAGGATGTCAACAATCCCTTCGAGGATCTCGCGTACTGGTCCGAAGCCCGGTCCGACACGACCAAGCCCCACTACATCGGCGGCCAGGCGGCGCTCACGCTCGCCGGTGTCATGTTCATGCCAAACGCGCAGTTCGAGTTCGGCGGCGGCGCCGGGCAGTTCCAGACCGACGCGCAGTTCGTGACCTACCGGCTGAAGAACAGCGGACAGGGCACGCTGATCATCCGGCCTGACCCGGCGCGCCAGCTCGCCATCACCATCAACGGCGTATACCTCATTCGCTGAGACCCAGTCCGTGGCGGGCGGTTAGCCCGTTGCGACAATCTGCCTTGGCGCTTCGGGGTCGTTCCGCAGGTCGGCCAGCACGCCGCGGGCGATGTCGATGAGGCCGGGATCCTCCATGTGACGAGGGCGGGGGAGGTGGACGTCGACCACGCTGCGGATGGTGCCGGGGTGTGGGGACATCACGACGACGCGGTCGCCAAGTAGGACGGCCTCGCGCACGTTGTGCGTGATGAACACGACGGTCTTGCCCGTCTCGGACCACAGGTCCTGCAGCTCACCGTGCAGCCGGTCCCGTGTCTGCGCGTCCAACGCTGCGAACGGCTCGTCCATCAGCAGGACGTCGGGGTCGAGGGCGAGCGCCCGGGCGATGGACACCCGCTGGCGCATGCCGCCGGAGAGCTCGTGCACAAGCGAGTCAGCGAAAGCGCTCAGGTGCACGCGGTCTAGCCAGCCGCCCGCTCGGTCGCGCCGCTCGGCCCGACCCACGCCGGCGAGTTTCAGGCCGAGCTCGACGTTCTGCCGGACGCTGAGCCACGGAAAGAGGGCGTGCTCCTGGAAGATCACCATCCGCCGTGGGTCGGGACCGACGACCTCCTGGCCGTGCGCCCACACATGCCCGGCGTCCGGGCGCTGGTGGCCGGCGAGCAGGTCCAGCAGGGTCGACTTCCCGCAGCCGGACGGGCCGACCACGCAGACGAACTCGCCCTCGGCGACATCGAGGGAGAAGTCCTCGAGCGCCAAGGTGGCACCTCGGCGGCCGTCGTACACCCGGCTCACCCCGTCGACGTGCAGCGCCGGCTCGGCCGGGTGCAGATGCACGACCTTGCCGCGACGTGACCTCTCGACGACGGCCATCAGCCACTCACCATTCCGGCGCCGGCAGTGGCACCGGTGGCCTCGTCGATCACGATGAAGCTTCCTGTCGTGCGGTTGGTCCGGTAGTCGTCCAGGGCGAGCGGTTGCGCAGTGCGCAGGGTGATCCGGCCGATGTCGTTGAGGCTCAGTGACTCGGTGGGGGCGTGGCGCAACGTCGTCACGTCCAGCCGGTCGCGCAGGCTGCGGACCACGGCCCGGGTCGACCGCGTGGTGTGCTTGATGGCGACGCGAGCGCCCGGCAGGAGGGGCTGGTCGGACATCCAGCAGATGGTCGCCTCGACATCCTGGGTGCTCCGGGGTGCGTCGCCGGCACCGGCGATGAGGTCTCCCCGCGAGACGTCCAGATCGTCGCGGAGGCGTACGACGACCGACATCGGCGCGAAGGCCTCCGCGAGCGGACCGTCGTGGCTGTCGATGCCGGCGACCGTCGTGGTCCGGCCGGAGGGCAGGACCGTGACCGCGTCACCGACCCGCAGCACACCGCTGGCGACCTGACCGGCGTAGCCGCGGTAGTCGGGCAGGTCGGTCGACGTCGGCCGGATGACGTACTGCACCGGGAACCGCACCGGCGCGTCCGGCGACGCACTCGCCACCTCGACCGTCTCGAGGTACTCGAGCAGCGAGGGTCCGTCGTACCACGGCATCGCGTCGGACCGGTCGACGACGTTGTCCCCCACGAGTGCGGACACCGGCACGGCAGTGATGTCGGCGACGTCGAGGTCGTCGGCGAAGGCCCGGAAGTCAGCCACAATCAGATCGAAGACAGCCTCGTCGTAGTCGACGAGGTCCATCTTGTTCACGCAGAGGACGACGTGAGGCACACGAAGCAGTGAGGCGAGGTAGGCGTGTCGTCGGCTCTGCTCGAGGACACCCTTGCGCGCATCGACGAGCACGATGGCGACATCGGCGGTCGAGGCTCCGGTCACCATGTTGCGGGTGTACTGCACGTGGCCCGGCGTGTCCGCGACGATGAACTTCCGCTGCGGCGTAGCGAAATAGCGGTAGGCGACGTCGATGGTGATGCCCTGCTCCCGCTCGGCGCGCAGGCCGTCGGTCAGCAGGGCCAGGTTGGTGTAGTCGTCGCCGCGCTCGGAGCTGGTCCGCTCGATCGCCTCCAGCTGGTCCGCGAACACGGACTTGCTGTCGTAGAGCAGCCGCCCGATGAGGGTGCTCTTGCCGTCGTCGACGGAGCCGGCCGTGGCGATCCGCAGCACCGTGCTGCGCAGGGAGGGGGCGCTCATCAGAAGTACCCCTCGCGCTTGCGGTCCTCCATGGCGGCCTCGCTGACCTTGTCGTCGGCGCGGGTGGCGCCGCGCTCGGTGATGCGGGTCGCGGCCACCGCGGCGATGACCTCCTCGACGTCCGTCGCGTCCGACTCCACCGCTCCGGTGCAGCTCGCGTCGCCGACCGTGCGAAAGCGGACCGTCCGCTCCGTGGGCGTCTCGCCCGGGAGCACGGTGACGTACGGCGTGACGGCAAGCAGCATGCCGTCGCGCTCGAAGACCTCGCGCCGGTGGGCGTAGTAGATGGACGGGATCTCGAGGTCCTCCTGGCCGATGTACTGCCAGATGTCGAGCTCGGTCCAGTTGGACAGCGGGAAGACCCGGATGTGCTCGCCCCGGTGGTGCCGGCCGTTGTAGAGGTTCCACAGCTCGGGTCGCTGGTTCTTTGGGTCCCACTGGCCGAACTCGTCGCGGAAGGAGTAGACCCGCTCCTTGGCTCGGGCCTTCTCCTCGTCTTCGGCGGCGCGCGCCGCGACGAGG
>JBKJUS010000216.1:0-22321 GCA_046590575.1 Mycobacteriales bacterium
GGTGCATGTATCGCTTGCGGGTCTCCGGGTTGAGGGTGTCGACCATCTGCTCCATGCGGGCCATCGCGAGGGTGGCGACGTTGAGGATCTGCGTCTCGCCGCGCTCGAAGATGCTCGAGCCGTGGACCCGCGGGATCACGTCGACCTCGGCCCGCAGCTCGCGGATGTCGGTCAGCCCACGGCCGTCAATGCGCATCTTCTCGCTGGTGATGCGCTTGCGGACCAGCTTCTTGGTGAGCGAGCGGAAGGCCGCGCTGACTTCCTTCTCACGGCCCTCGAAGTCGTTGGCGAGCTTCTCCTTGGCCAGGTCCTTGATGCGGTCGAGCTCGGTCTCGCGCTCGGCCTTTCCGGCGATGGTGAGCGCCGAGGAGAGCTCGCTCTCGATCGCGCCGCGCACGGCATCGAGCACGTCGTCGCCGTACTCGACGAAGAGTGGGAACTCGGCCGTCTCGCGCGCAGCCTTCTTAGCCAACTCGAGCTGAGCCTGGCAGCACGCCTTGATGGCCGCCTTGGACGCCTCGAGACCCTCAGCGACGACGTCCTCGGTCGGCTTGGCTGCGCCACCGGCGATGAGCGCGACCGTGGCTGTGGTGGCCTCCGCCTCGACCATCATGATCGCAACGTCACCGTCGTCGAGCAGCCGGCCCGCGACGATCATGTCGAAGGTCGCGCGGTCGCTCTCTGCCCAGGTCGGGAAGGCGATCCACTTGCCGTCGACGTGCGAGACGCGGGTTGCGCCGACCGGGCCGGTGAAGGGCAGGCCGGCGAGGGTTGTGGAAGCGGACGCGGCGTTCATCGCCACAACGTCGTACGGGTTGTCCTCGTCGATCGAGAGGATCGTGCCGACGACGTGTACCTCGTTGCGGAAACCGTTGGGGAAGCAGGGGCGGAGCGGGCGATCGATGAGCCGGCAGGTCAGCGTGGCATCTTCCGATGCCCGACCCTCGCGGCGGAAGAACCCGCCCGGGATCTTGCCTGCGGCGTACATCCGCTCCTCGATGTCGACGGTGAGCGGGAAGAAGTCGACCTGCTCGCGCGGCTTGGCCGCGGCGGTGGTGGCGGACAGGACGTAGGTGTCGCCGAGACGGACGGTGACGGCGCCACCGGCCTGCCGGGCGAGCCGGCCGGTCTCGAAGGTCAGGGTGCGGTCGCCGATTGTGGCGGTCGCGGTGTGAATCTCGGTTGAAGCCCCCATGGGCTCCTCCTCTTTGACGCACGGAGCGCGGCTGGCGTGATGCGGCGGTCCGGTCTTCGATCGAAGGGCACGGATGGCTCGCGGACTGCGAAGCGGATTCCGTTCCCCACTACCGAGGACCGGGCCGGAACTCACACCGGCGTACGGCTCCTGGTGGCGTGCCCCGCCGGTCGGCGGGCGCACGAGGGCACTACGACACCAACCGGCCTCGATGGGCCGGTCGGCGGGGTCACTATCGGCGCAGGCCGAGCCGCTCGATCAAGGAGCGGTAGCGCGCGATGTCGGTCTTGGCGAGGTACTGCAGCAGCCGACGGCGGCGGCCGACCAGCAACAGCAGGCCGCGGCGGCTGTGATGGTCGTGCTTGTGCAGCTTGAGATGCTCGGTGAGGTCGCTGATGCGCTTGCTCAGCATCGCAACCTGGACCTCGGGCGAGCCGGTGTCGCGCTCGACCGTGCCGTACTCGGTCATGATCGAGGTCTTGACCTCGGTGGTCAGTGGCACTGCCGTGTTACCCCTCGTCGAGCCCGACCGTGGCGCGGGCATACGTCTGCGGCTAGGTACACAACCCAGCCGTCAGGCTCAGGGTAACACCCGGTCTGGCGACCACGGAAACCGCCTCAGGCGGGTAGCGGCCGCTGCTCCGAGCCAGCGAAGAGCACATCCAGGAAGTGCAGGAGCTCGACCGGCTCGAACGGCTTGGTGAGAAAGTAGTCGACACCGCCGCTCCAGGCCTTCCAGGCGGCATCGTCCTCGCTGGCCGCGGTGAGCATGACCACCGGGAGGTGGCCCCCGTGGTGACTGCGGATGTGCTCGAGGACGGCGTGACCGTCGAGTCCCGGCATCATGACGTCGAGGATGACGCAGTCGGGTCGGTCGCCTTCGAGAGCGCAGATGGCGGCTAGCCCGTCTTGGGCGGTCGTGACCGCGTACCCCTCCATGTCAAGGACATCGCGGACCAGCCCTCTGATGGTGGGGTCGTCGTCCACGACCAGGATGCGGCGGCTCATTGGTCCCTCCCTCTCCGTGCGCTCCTCCCATGTCGGCCGATGAGGGCGCTCGGTTCAGTCCTTCGGGCAAATTAGAGCCGCCCTTCGGGCACATTGGCGCAGCTTTTCCGGACAATCTCGGTCAAGTCAGGAGATCGCGCGTACGCCGTACGTCGTCGTCCATCTGGGCGACCAACCCAGCCACGTCGTCGAAGCGCAGCGTGGCTCGTAGCCGCTCGGCCAGGTCGAGCCCGACGTGCTCGCCGTAGATGTCGGCGTCGAAGTCGAGGACGAATGCCTCGACGCGGCGCTCCCGGCCCTCGAACGTGGGGTTGGTACCGATCGAGATCGCCGCGGGCAGCTTCGACTTCTCCCGGAGAAGCCACCCTGCGTAGACCCCGTCGGCGGGGACCGCGATGTGCGGCGCGGTCTGCAGGTTGGCAGTCGGGTAGCCGATCGTGCGGCCGCGCCGGTCGCCGCGCACCACGGTGCCCTCGACGCGGTGTGGGCGGCCCAGCGCGCGGGCTGCAGCCGAGACGTCACCCGCATCGACGCAGGACCTGACGTAGGTCGACGAGATCGTCGTGCTGCCGTCCTGCAGCAACGGCACTCCCTCGGTCGCAAATCCGAACCGAGACCCCAGCTCGGTAAGCGCCGGTACGTCGCCCGCCGCCTTGTGGCCGAAGCGGAAGTTCGCTCCCACGACGACCGTCTGGGCGTGCAGGTGCTCGACCAGCACTGCATGCGCAAACTCCGCCGCAGTGAGCCGGGAGAACTCGATGGTGAATGGGAGTACGCAGAGCACGTCAGCGCCGAGCTCGGCGAGCAGCTCGGCCTTGTGGCGTGGCGGGGTCAGGACCGTCGGATGGCTGCCGGGACGGACCACCTCGGACGGGTGCGGGTCAAAGGTGAGGACGACGGACGGAACACCGAGCTGGTGGGCTCGATCGACAGCGTGGCCGATGATCCGCTGATGTCCTCGGTGCACGCCATCGAAGACACCGATCGTCGCGACGCATCGGCCCCACCCGGCCGGTACTTCTTCGACACCCCGCCACCGTTGCACCCGCCGAGTCTAGGCCGGGGGCGATTCACTCGACAGCATCAGCCGACGAAGACCGCGAGCGGCACCGCGACCTCGCCGCGCTCCTCCACGAGCGCGAGGAAATCGCCGTCCGGGCCGAAGACGGCGACCGGACCGGCAGCCGAGCCGATGGCTGGCAGCCGGACGCCGTGCGCCACCCGCGCCGCGTCAGCGGCATCGACATCTCGCCGGGGAAAGGACAGCGCGGCGACCTGATCGAGCGGGATGATCGCCGCGGCGAAGGCACCGTCGCCCGCCAATGCCTCCAGCGGTGCGGCCGCGTCGAGGCCCCACGGGCCAACCCGGGTACGACGCAGCGCGCACAGGTGACCGCCCACACCGAGGGCGGCACCTACGTCACGCGCCAAGGCCCGAATGTACGTCCCGCTCCCACATCGCACGTCGACCTCGACCTCGACCCGAGCGCCGCGTCGGCGTACGGCGACCACGTCGAACGCGTGCACCGTCACCCGACGCGCCGAGAGCTCGACGGCCTCGCCAGCTCGTGCCCTGGTGTAGGACCGCACCCCGTCGACCTTGATCGCACTCACGGCTGGTGGCACCTGCTCAAGCTCGCCGACCAACAGCGCGCAGGCTGCCCGCACCGCTTCGTCAGAAACCGCCGACGCGTCCGTCTCGCTCTGCACGTCGCCCTCGGCATCGTCGGTGCTGGTCGACGCGCCGAGCACCAGCGTGCCGGCATAGCGCTTCTCGGTCAGTGCGAGGTGCCCAAGGAGCCGCGTCGCCCGCTCGACACCGACGAGCAGCACGCCAGTGGCCATCGGGTCGAGCGTCCCGGCGTGACCGACCCTGCGGGTCCCGGCCAGTCGACGAATCCGCCCGACGACATCGTGGCTGGTGCACCCGGCGGGCTTGTCGACGACCACCAGGCCGCCAGCCGGCGGCCCGGTCACCGGGGCAGGCGCGGGGCCACGCGCAAAGCGGCACGCAGCCGCGACATGGTCATCTCGGGCGGGTGGCCCGCACGCCGGTCGGAATCGAGGTCCTCCTCGCTCGTGAAGCCGGCCGCGAACCGATGACCGCCACCGCCCAGGCCGACGGCGACCTCGCTGAGGTCCACCGCGCCCTTGGAGCGCATCGACACGAGCCAGTGGCCGTCGGGGGTCTGCTTGCAGATCACTGCCAGCTCGGCCTCGACGCTGGTGCGGATGACGTCGATGACCCCTTCGATCTCCTCGATCAGCACTCCCGAGTCAGCCAGGTCCTCGCGCGACACCCAGGTCCAGACCAGGCTCTCGCCGCCGATGAGCTCGGCCCGGTCAAGCAGAAGGCCCAGCAGCTTGAGGTAGGCGAACCGGTTGGTGTCCCAGATCGCCCGCGAAATCTCGTCATGCCGGATCCCGGTCGCGAGCAGCCGGCCGGCCAGCGCATGCACCTCCGGCGTCGTGGCGGCGAATCGGAACGAGCCCGTGTCCGTCGACAGGCCGGTGTACAGGCAGGCAGCGATATCGGGGGCAAGCGGGACGCCGAGCCGACGGATCAGCTCCTCCACCAGCACGGCGCTCGCGGCGGCGGCCGCGTCAACCAGGTGGATGTCGCCGTACCGCGTGTTACTCGAGTGGTGGTCGACCACCAGCACGGTGCCGGCCGCGCGGGCGTGCTCCTCGAGTGAGCCGAGCCGTTCGAGGGAACCGGTGTCGAAGGTCACCAGCAGCGCCGGTTTCACCGGGAAGGAAGCGGGCTCGCTGAGCAGATCCAGGCCGGGCAGATACGAGTACATCGCCGGCACGGAGAAAGGCTCACTCCCCCAGGACGACACGGTGTTCTTGCCGAGCGCCCGCAGGGCGAGAGTCAACGCGAGCAGCGAGCCGAGGGCGTCACCATCCGGCCCGAGGTGACAGGCGAGAGCGACGCTGTCCGCGGCCTCGAGCGTCGCGACGGCCGCAGCCCAGTCGGCCTCGTCAACGCTCATGCCGGCCCGTCAGGTCAGTCAGCATCGTCAGGTCAGTCGGCATCGTCAGCTGGTTCGTCATCGGCGGGCGGACGTCGGTAAGGATCCGGGTCGCCAGCCGGTACGGCGGTCGCGGCCGCCGCCGCGCGCACCGCGTCCTCGGCCCGGACCTTGACGAGCAGGTCCTCCATCTGTCGGCCGCTCTCCGGCACCACATCGGCAATGAACACCAGGCTCGGCGTGTAACGCAGCCGACACTGCTTGCCGATCTCCGCGCGCACAACACCAGTGGCGGAGGCCAGAGCGGCCGCTGTGTCACTCTGCGCGGTCTCGTCGCCGTAGACGGTATAGAAGACAGTTGCCTCGCGAAGATCAGAAGTCACCCGCGTGTCGGTGATGGTCACGAAGCCAAGTCGCGGGTCCTTGATGCTCATCTCCAAGGTCTCCGCCACCACGACCTGGATCCGCTCGGCCAGTCTGCGAGCGCGTGCGGCGTCGGTCATGCGTCGTCCTCCAGCGCATAGATTCGGGTCGTCGCCGACAAGAGCTCGATCTCGGGTCGCGCGGCCACATGCCGCTCGGCCGCGTCCAGCACCTCCACGCAGTGGCCCGCCTCCGCCGCGACGACCGACACGCCGATCAGCGCCCGGCGATGCAGCGCGACGTGTCCGGCCTCCGCGGCCGCCACCTCGAACCGTCGGCGCAGCTCCGCGACGATCGGTCGGACGACGCTGCGCTTCTCCTTCAGCGAGTGCACGTCACCAAGAAGCAGGTCGAGCGCAAGGGTGCCGGTGAACATCAGGCTCGGGGCTTCTCCCGCATCTCGTAGGTCTCGATGACATCTTCGGCCTTGATGTCTTTGAAGGAACCAAGACCGATTCCGCACTCGTAGCCCTCGAGCACCTCGCGGACGTCGTCCTTGAAGCGTCGCAGCGACTCGACGGACAGGGTCTCGTGCACGACGATGCCGTCGCGGACGAGGCGCGCCTTGCTGTTGCGGGTGATGGTGCCCGACCGGACGATGCTGCCGGCAACGTTGCCGAGCTTCGGCACCTTGAAGACTTCGCGCACTTCGGCGGAGCCGAGCGCGACCTCTTCGTACTCCGGCTTCAGCATGCCCTTGAGGGCCTGCTCGATGTCGTCCAATGCCTGGTAGATCACGCTGTACTGACGGATGTCGACGTGCTCGCGGTCAGCCAGCTCACGCGCCTTGCCCTCAGGCCGGACGTTGAAGCCGAGGATGATGGCGTTGGAGGCAGCTGCCAGGGTCACGTCGTTCTCTGTCACCGCGCCGACACCGCGGTGCAGGATGCGCAGGCTGACCTCCTCACCGACGTCGAGCTTGAGCAACGCATCCTCGACCGCCTCGACCGAGCCCGACACGTCACCCTTGAGGATGAGGTTGAGCTGGTCGACCTTGCCGGCCTCGATGCGCTCGAAGAGGTCCTCGAGCGAAGGCCGGCCGCGCTGGGCGACGAGCTGAGCATTACGTTCCCGAGCCTGACGCTTCTCGGCGATCTGGCGGGCGGTGCGGTCCTCAGTGACGACCATGAAGTTGTCACCCGCACCCGGCACGGACTCGAAGCCGAGCACCTGCACGGGGTACGCCGGGCCGGCCTCGGTGACCGGTGTGCCGTTGTCGTCGAGCATCGCGCGGACGCGGCCGAAGGCGTCACCGGCCACGATCGAGTCGCCGACCCGCAGAGTTCCACGCTGCACCAGCACCGTGGCGACGGGACCGCGTCCCTTGTCCAGGTGAGCCTCGATCGCGACTCCCTGGGCATGGACGTCGGCCTGCGCGCGCAGGTCGAGGGCGGCGTCAGCGGTGAGGAGCACCGCGTCGAGCAGGTCGTCGATGTTGGCTCCGGTCTTCGCCGACACGTCGACGAAGAGCGTGGTGCCGCCGTACTCCTCGGCCACCAAGCCGTACTCGGTGAGCTGCTGGCGCACCTTGTCGGGGTTGGCCCCCTCCTTGTCGACCTTGTTGACCGCAACGACGATGGGCACGTCGGCGGCCTGGGCGTGGTTGAGCGCCTCGATGGTCTGCGGCTTGACGCCGTCGTCCGCCGCCACGACCAGCACAGCGATGTCCGTCACCTTGGCGCCACGGGCCCGCATGGCGGTGAACGCCTCGTGGCCCGGAGTGTCGATGAAGGTGATCAGGCGACCGGTGTGGGCCGAGTGCACCTGGTAGGCGCCGATGTGCTGGGTGATGCCGCCGGCCTCGTCGGCGACGACGTCAGTCTTGCGGATGGCGTCGAGCAGCTTGGTCTTGCCGTGGTCGACGTGGCCCATCACGGTCACGATCGGTGGCCGGGTGACGAGGTTGGCGTCGTCCTCCCATTCGCCGCCGAACTCCAGGTCGAAGCTCTCCAGCAGTTCGCGGTCCTCGTCCTCGGGGCTGACGATCTCCACCTGGTAGTCGAGCTGGACACCAATCAGCTCCAGCGTCTCGTCACTGCAGGACTGCGTCGCGGTGACCATCTCGCCGAGCCCGAAGAGCAACTGGACGAGCGACCCGGGGTTGATGTTGATCTTGTCGGCGAAGTCAGCGAGCGACGAGCCGCGGGTCATCCGGATGGTCTCGCCCTTGCCGCGCGGGATGATCCCGCCCATCGTCGGCGCCTCGAGGTTGTCGAACTCCTGACGCCGCTGCTTCTTCGACTTGCGACCTCGAACCGGGCGACCGCCACCAGGACGTCCGAACGCGCCAGCCGTGCCACCACCTCGGCCACGGCCACCGGGAGCACCGCCACCGCCGGGCCGGCCGGCGAAACCGCCACCGCCCCCACCGCCGCCGGGCGCGCCGCCGGGACGCGGTGCAAAGCCGCCACCGCCGCCGGGACGCGGCGCACCTGCACCGGCACCGGCACCAGAACGGGGCGGACCGCCGGCACCAGGAGCACCAGGACGAGCACCCATGCCGGGACCGCTAGGTCGAGCTCCCATGCCGGGACCGCCGGGTCGAGCTGCCATGCCGGGACCGCCGGGACCGGGCATGCCGGGCCGCGGTGGCATGCCGGGTACGCCGGGCCGCGGTGGCATGCCGGGTACAGCGGCCGGACGCGGTGGCAGACCGGGGGTGCTGAAAGGGTTGTTGCCGGGACGGGGCGCTGCCGGTGGCCGCGGTGGCATCGTCGGCATCGGAGCGGCGGCTGCCGCTGCGGCCGGGGGCTCGAGCGGCGGAGCCGTCGCCGGCGCGAGCACTGCGGGAGCGTCGTTTACGATCTCCGCCGCCGCTGCCTCTGGCGCCTTCGGCTTGGCTTTCGGCTTGGCCGGCGCGGCCGGTGCGGCGTCCGGGAACGCGGCGCGCACCTTGCGCTCCACCGGAGCCTCGACGGTCGACGATGCCGACCGGACGAACTCTCCGTTGTCCTTCAACCACGCGACGAGAGCCTTGCTCTCGAGGCCGAGGTCCTTGGCGAGCTCGTAGACCCGCTTTGCCACTGCTGTCCTCTTCTTCTGCGTATGTGCGCCCGTGACCGGGCGCCCGAGATGGTTACTGCATGGGCGTGCTCATCGCATGTCCATCAGGAGTGCTGCATCCGTGCTCAGCCGCCTTCGGTCAGTGGGGTCGTGCCAGTGGAGCCGATCTGGTCGAGCAGGTTCGAGCAGTCGAGCTCGCCACCATGTCGCAGCGCTCGCGGGAGCGCCTTACGGCGCAGCGCGAGAGCGAGGCAGCCAGGATCGGGATGCAGGTGCGCACCTCGGCCCGGCAGCCGCCGACGGGCGTCGATGACAGCGTCACCGTCGACCGCGACGACTCGCAGGAGCTCGGACCTCGACGCCCGGGACCGGCACCCCACGCAGGTGCGGACCGGTTCGGGTCGTCGTCCAGCGTCGGAGTCTACCGCGTTGGCCCGCTTCGTCACCCTTCGCGGTCCAGGACGACACCCGCGTCAGGCTGGTCGACCGGCTCGGCATCGATAACGGCATCGGTCTCGGCGTCGCTGCGGATGTCGATACGCCACCCGGTGAGCCGGGCGGCGAGGCGGGCGTTCTGGCCCTCCTTGCCGATCGCGAGGGAGAGCTTGTAGTCAGGAACGGTGACCCGTGCCGCCCGCGCAGCAGCGTCCACCACGTCGACCTTCGTCACCGTCGCCGGCGACAGAGCATTGCCCACAAGAGTCGCGGGATCGTCGCTCCAGTCGACGATGTCGATCTTCTCGCCATGCAGCTCGGCGACGACGTTGCGGACGCGTTGGCCGAGCGGCCCGATGCAGGCGCCGCGGGCGTTCAGTCCAGCGACCTTCGAGCGCACCGCGATCTTGCTGCGATGCCCGGCCTCCCGGGCGATGGCCACGATCTCAACGGAGCCCTCGTTGATCTCGGGAACCTCGAGGGCGAACAGCTGCTTGACGAGGTTGGGGTGGGTGCGGCTCAGGGTGATCGACGGACCCCGGACGCCCTTATGCACCTGCAGCACGTACGCCTTGATCCGCGTGCCGTGGTCGTACCGCTCTCCCGGAACCTGCTCGGACGCCGGCAGAGCCGCTTCGACTTTGCCGAGCTGCACCTGCACCGTCGGTCCGTGGTGCTGCTGGATGATCCCGGCGACGATGTCGCCCTCGCGGCCGGCGTACTCGCCGTAGGTCAGCTCGTGCTCGGCGTCACGAAGACGCTGGATCATCACCTGCTTCGCCGTCATGGTGGCGATGCGGCCGAAGTCCGCCGGCGTGTCGTCGTACTCCCGGACGACGTTGCCCTCGTCGTCGAGCTCGCGAGCGTGCACCGTGACTTCACCGGTCTTGCGGTCAACCACTACCCGGCAATCCGACACGGCGCCCTCGGTCTTGCGGTACGCCGACTCCAGCGCTGTCTCGATCGCCTCAAGCACTGTGTCGAACGCGATGTCACGCTCTCGCTCCACGCTGCGCAGCGCCGCGATGTCGATATTCATTCTTCGTCGTCCCCCTCCTCTCCTTGCGCAGGGCCGGCGGTGGCCCGGTGGAACTCCACCTGTACGACGGCCCGACGCACCTGCGCCAGCACCGCTTGGCGCGGGACACCGTCGACGTCGAGCACGACTACTTCTTCGCCGGCCTCCACGACCCGTCCGGTCCAGGTCGGCCCCTCCATCGGCGTCACCGTCACCAACCGTCCGAGGTTGCGCCGCCAGTGCCGTCCCAGGGTGAGTGGGCGGTCGACGCCGGGAGAGGAGACTTCGAGGACATAGGCGCCGGCGAAGACATCGGAGGCGTCCAGCGCCTCCGATGCGGCTCGGCTGGCGACCGCAACCTCGTCAAGAGAGATGCCGTCCACGCGGTCGACGAGCACCTGCACGAGGCGGCGGCTGCCGGCCTGACGGACGATGACATCTTCGACGACGAACCCGGCAGCGGTGAGCGCCGGGTCGAGCGCGGCTCGGACCTTGTCAGCGGCGGCTGCACTCACTGCGGCCTCCGGACGTGTCGAGTTGTGGCGTGCTGTGGCGTGCTGGGGCCCACTGTACCCCGCCGCCAAGGCGTGCTCGGCCACAGATTTTCGTCGCCAGCCCATCCGGAATGGGCCTGTGCGCGAATGCCTGCTGAACACCAGCCCGGTCCGACCGGGCACAGACCTCCGGGAAGGGAGGCTCTCTTGAACCACCGTCTAGACGATGGCCAGCTCCGAGAGCTCATGGTGGAGTCGCAGGATCTGCACTCCGACGCCATGCGCTCCGTGCAGGAGCCGTTGGCCAACATCGTCGAGTTCGGCCGGGAGCAGCGGTCCACCAAGGACGCCGCTGACCTCGCCCAGCACCAGGCAGAGCAGCACCGGGCCAACGTGGCCCGCGCGCTGACCACAGCAGGCGTAGCGACCGCTTTCGGCGCAGCAGTGCTTGCCACCGCTACCCCAGCGTTCGCTCAGGGCAATGCCGACCTCGGCGCCCTGCAGACCGCCGCGTCGCTTGAGAACCTCGCCGTCTTCACCTACAAGACGGCTCTCACGCTGCCCTTCATCGGTGGTGCTGAGGCCAACAAGGTCGTCAAGGCGTTCGCCGAGATGACCATGAAGCAGCACGCCGAGCACGGCAAGGCGTTCAACGCTGCTGCCAAGAACGCCGGTGGCAAGGAGCAGACCGCCACCAACCCCAAGTACACGCCGATCGTTCAAGAGGCTGCCGGCAAGATCAAGGGCCCACTGGACGTCGTCAACCTGGCCGTGACGCTCGAAGACGTTGCGACGTCGACCTACGTCGCCAACGTCAGCCTCGTCAGCACGCCGGAGCTGCGCTCTCTCTTCGCCAGCGTCATGGGCGTCGAGTCGCAGCACCTCGCCACACTGCTCGCGGTGCAGGCCCTGCTCAAGGGTGGCGCCCCGCAGCTCATCGCCCTCCCCCCGGACGCCGCCAAGCTCCCGGCTGCTGCCGGCAGCGTCGGCTTCCCCGAGGCCTTCAAGAAGACTGAGCTCGCGAGCCCGGTCGACGAGGGGGCTGTCAAGTGACACGCAGTCGAGCAGCAAGGAAGGACTCCATGCACATCAGCGAGCACGAGCTCCGCAGCATGACCGCGGACCTCGTCGAGCGTCACGAGGCCACCCTCCCCGGAATGCGGGAGAACCTCGCCGAGATGGTCTCCAACCTCCGAGACAAGGGCCTTTCCGCGCCAAGCCGCCGAGGCTTCCTCGTCGGCAGCGGGGTGCTCTTCGGTGGGCTCGCGCTCGCCGCATGTGGCAGCGACGACAAGGACGCGGACTCGGGCAGCTCGTCCGATGACACGTCCGGCAAGAAGAAGCTCGAGGGCGACCTCATCGTCGTCGGCCTCGCGGCTGGTCTCGAGATCGGCGCCGTCAACACCTACCAGAAGGTGCTCGACGCTGCCGGCTCGGGTGCGATCAAGGACGTCCCGCCCGCCGTGGCGACCTTCGTCCAGACCGCGCAGAAGCAGCACAGCGACCACGCGGACGCATGGAACGGCGTGCTCACCGGCGCCGGCTTCGCCGCCGTCAAGGACACGTCCAACCTGCCGAGCGTTGAGAAGCTCATCAACGACCGGTTGGCCGGCGTGAAGGACGTGGGCACTGCCGCCACGCTCGCCCTCGACCTGGAGAACATCGCCGCGGCGACGTACTTCGCCGCAATCGGCGGAATCTCCGACGAAGGTGGCATCAAGGTCTCGGCGACGATCCTGCCGGTCGAGACCCAGCACGCTGCCATCCTGAACTTCGTGCTCGGCAAGTACCCTGTCCCCAGCACGTTCCTCACCGCGGACGGCGCCGTCGGCGCCGACGCGTTCGTCCAGAGCTAGAGGAAGTCAGCCATGCGCACGTCAATCATTGCCGGAATCGGTGCAGCTGTCCTGATCGTGAGCGGCTGCAGCGACGGCGCGGAGAAGTCGACCGCGTCGGGTTCCTCAAGCTCCTCCTCCGGCGATGCAGCGGCGAGCGGTGACGTGGCGGTCTCGATCAAGGACTTCCTGTTCAAGGACAAGTCGGTCACGGTCGCGCCGGGAACGAAGATCACCTGGACCAACGAAGACTCCGCCGTCCACTCGGTGGTCTCTGTTGACAAGGGCATCTTCGCCTCGGCGCCCACCATGGAGCAGAACGCGACGTTTACGTTCACCGCAGAGAAGCCAGGCACCATCGAGTACATCTGCGGGATCCACAACTACATGATGGGCACCGTCATCGTCAGCTAGCACGGAGCAGTCATGACCGGGACCCCCGTAGGCGAACGCTGCTGCGGGGGTCCCGGCATCTGCGACCGCGTGTGGCATCCTCGGACGTCGTGACTCCCTCCGTGCCCGCGCTGCTGATGGCGGCGCTCGGGGTCGGCATTCTCACGGGCTGCCCGGCCGACAAGCGGCCCACCCCAGTTCCCACGCCGAGCGGTCCCCCAGATCCTGACGTGGAGTACCTGCGCCTCGCGGTGCTAGCCGAGCTTGCTCTGCTTTCCTCGTACGACGACCCGGCAGCGCCGGCTGATCTCGCACCCTTCCTCGCGGAGGCGCGCACGCACCACCAGGATCACCTGGCAGCGCTCGTCGAGGTGGCCCGCGCCAGCGGCCTGCCCGTGCCGTCGACCGTCTCGCCTTCGCCTGCGGCGCCGTCACCCGGTGCCCCGCCGCCCCGCGGCCCCCAGTTGAGCCCGCCGAAGGACGCGGTGGATCTCGCCCGGCGCCTGGTGGCCTTGGAACGGCGAAGCAGCGACTGGGGCCTGTCGGTCATCCCTGCAGTGCGCCGTCCCGAGGTCGCACTGCTGGCCGCGCAGGTGGCGGCCAGCGAAGCGCAGCATGCGACGGCGCTTTTCACCGCGCTCCGTGAGGGCCTGGTCCGCCGGGTCCCCCGGCCCACCCCGACCGTTGCCCCGACGTCACCGTGATCAGCCGACGAGCAGTCCTCGCTGTGCCCGCGTTAGCGCTGCCCGTCCTCGCGCTGCCGCTTCCGGCTGTCGTCAGCCGTGCTGTCGTCAGCCGTGCAATCGTCAGCGGCCCAGCCTTGGCACAGCCACCGAGCGCTCCACTCGCTCAGGCGCTCGCCCTCGAACACGAAGCGGTGCACACGTTCGGCGAGCTCGGCGCGCGGCTCGACGACGCGGCGAAAGAGCTGGTCCGCGCGCTCGACGCCGAGCACCGCCTCCAGCGCGACCGGGTGGTCGAGGCGCTGCGAGCTGCCGGTACGACGCCCGCAGCCGCACTCCCGGCGTATGCACTGCCTATGCCGGTGTCGGACCGGCGGAGCGCCATCGCCGTGCTGCTCATCCTTGAAGAGGCGTTGGTCCGCGCCTACTCCGCTGCGGTGATGGCGCCGGTATCCGCCGCAGACCGGTCACTCGCCGCTGAGCTCCTCGGCCGCAACGCGACCCACCTCACCGCTCTGCGCTTCCTCCGGGCCCGATCGCTAGTCGACAGTACCGACGCCTTTCCCGGCCGCGGCTGACGCGGCCTACGTGCGGAGGTCCGGTCAGCCGGCCAGGGTCGTCACGATGTCGGCGAGGGCAATGCGGGAGCGCTCGCCAGTGAGCCGGTCCTTGATCTCGACCTCACCGTCCGCCAGCGCCTTGCCGACGATCAGGATGATCGGCACTCCGAGGAGGTCAGCGTCGGCAAAGGCGACGCCGGCACTCACCCCGCGGTCGTCGAGCAGCACGGCACGACCCGCCTGCTCGAGGTCGCGAGTGATCCCGGAAGCGGCCTCGTGCACCACCGGGTCCTTGCCGACCGCCACAACGTGCACGTCGAAGGGTGCGACGGCGGCCGGCCAGCGCAGACCCCGCTCGTCGAAGGTCTGCTCGGCGATCGCCGCGACCGCACGCGAGACGCCAATGCCGTACGAGCCCATCGTCACCCGGATCGGCTTGCCGTCGGCGCCGAGGACGTCGAGGGAGAAGGCATCGGCGAACTTGCGGCCGAGCTGGAAGATGTGGCCGATCTCGATGCCCCGGTTGATCTCCAGCGCCGAACCGCACTCGGGGCACGGGTCGCCCGCGCGCACCTCAGCAGCCTCGATCGATCCGTCGGGCGTGAAGTCACGACCGGCCACGACGTTGACGGCGTGCTGGCCCTCGACGTTGGCACCCGTGACCCAGGCTGTGCCGGTTGCCACCCGCGGGTCGACGAGATACCGGATGCCGAGGTCAGCGAGCACCTGCGGGCCGATATAGCCACGGATCAAGCCCGGGTGCTTCGCGAAGTCCTCGGCGTCGAATGGCCGGACTTCAGCCGGATGCAGGTTGGCCTCGAGACGCTTCATGTCGACCTCGCGGTCGCCGGGTACGCCGACGACCAGAATGTCGGTCTTCTCCTGGCCGGGCACCCGCAGCGAGACGACGACGTTCTTGAGCGTCCCTCCGGCACCGACGTCGTACCCCTTGCCCTGCAGCAGCGCGACCAACGAGTCGATGGTGGGCGTGTCAGGTGTGTCGAGCACCTCCAGCGCGGGCTGCGCAGCTGCGTCGCGCACCTGCGGCGGCGCGACACTGACCGCCTCGGTGTTGGCGGCGTAGTCACATGACGTGCAGGAGACATAGGTGTCCTCGCCCGTGGGGGCGACCGCCAGGAACTCCTCGCTTGCACTGCCACCCATCGCGCCACTGACAGCGGACACGACGCGGTAGTCGAGGCCCAGCCGCTCGAAGATCCGGACATAAGCCCCGCGGTGCGCGTCGTAGCTCTTCTGCAGCCCAGCGTCGTCGAGGTCGAACGAGTAGCTGTCCTTCATGATGAACTCACGGCCGCGGAGGATCCCAGCCCGGGGGCGGGCCTCATCGCGGTACTTCGTCTGGATCTGGTAGAGCGAGACGGGCAAGTCCTTGTACGACGAGTACTCACTCTTGACCAGGGTCGTGAAGAGCTCCTCGTGCGTCGGGCCGAGCAGGTAGTCGTTGCCCTTGCGGTCCTTGAGGCGGAAGAGCAGGTCGCCGTACTCCGTCCATCGGCCGGACGCCTCGTACGCGTCGCGCGGCAGCAGCGCCGGGAAGAGCACTTCCTGCGCACCGATCGCGTCCATCTCCTCGCGCACAATGCGGCTGACCCGCTCGAGCATGCGCACTCCGAGCGGCAGCCACGAGTAGATGCCGGGGGCGACTCGGCGCACGTAGCCGGCGCGAACGAGCAGCTTGTGGCTCGGCACCTCGGCGTCCGCCGGGTCCTCGCGCAGCGTGCGCAGGAACAGGCTCGACATCCGGACGACCACGGCGGCACTCCTCAGCACAGACGACGGTCATACAGGCTACCGGCCAGTGCGGTGCGGCTCAGCCTGAATTAGCGCAGCGCATCCCGCAGATCGGTCGATGACTCGGGCTCCAGACCCTCCAGCGGCTCGACCGGCCTCCTGCCGCGCTCCACCCGCCAGACACTGAACGCAGCAACGCACAACGCAAGCCAGGCTCCCCCAAGCACGAAGCCGCCCATGACGTCGGTGAGGTAGTGAACCCCGAGCGCGAGACGGGTGAAGCCGATCAGTAGGACCAGCCCCACCGTCGCGAGCACCGTCGGCGTACGCCGGGCCGGCCGCACAGCGGGCAGGAAGACCATCAGCAGTGCGCCGAGGACCACCGTGGAGCTCATCGCGTGGCCAGACGGAAAGCTGAGCCCCCGCGCCGTCGTGAACGGGTCTTCGAAGGTAGGCCGCTGGCGCCCGACCGCGAGCTTGACCCCGTTGTTGAGCAGCCAGCCGCCGACGGTGGTGGCAACGAGAAAGATGAGCAGCCGACGGCGGCCCCCTCGTAGCAGCACAGCTGCACCGATGACGACCAGTGTTCCCAGCCCAGCGAAGGTGCCGAGCGCAGTCACCGCCTTCAGGAACACGGCCGTCGTGTCGTGTTGACGCAACCATCCGTGCAGTCCGGTGGCCACTGAGCGGTCGAGGTCGAGCAGTGCTCCGTCGCGGCGTACCTGCACCAACAGCACGGCGAACGGCACGGCGACGAGTAGCACAGCGAGGAGCGCGAACGTCAGTCGCAACCCGAACCGTGCGTCCGGGTCGAGGCGCCGTCTTACGACGGCGGGCACGCCGCCGTGGGTCCGCGCCGCCGGGCTCATCCGCCCGAAGGAACGTGCACAACGAGCGGCCGATCGAGTTTGCGCACGAAGAACCGCTCCGGGCCGTCGAAGACCTCGCCGTCGCGCGCCAGCCGCAGCGGTCCCTGGAGTGACTCGACCTCGATCTCGCGAACCACGCGCTCCTCGTACACCCGGCAGGTACCCAACCGACCGGACAGCACAGCCAGGACAAGGCGCAGGCGCGCCCACGGCTGGGTCCCGTCGACGGTGCGAACGTCGAGCAGTCCGTCATCGAGCCGCTCGCGCCAGCTGGGAGCGAAACCGTGCGGGTGGTACCTGCAGTTGCCGATGAAGATCATCCAGACGGATCTCTGCTGACCGTCGATGCGCACGTTGACCGGCTCTGACCTGGCGAGGACACGGACCAGCGCGACGAGCATCGCCGGCCACTTGCCGATGCGCTGCTCGAGCTTCTCCCGTGTGTCAACCAGGTCGACGTACGCGCCGAAGCTGGCGGTGTTCAAGAAGACGTGATCGGCGATGGTAGCCACATCGATGGTCACCGCCTCCCCTTCGCGTACTGCCTCCACCGCATCGTCCACGCCGGTGAGTCCGAGGTCACGAGCGAGGTGGTTGAGCGTGCCGCCGGGGATCGCCACCAGCGGGAGGTCCGCGTCTACGGCGACCTGCGCCGCGGCGTTGATCGACCCGTCGCCGCCGGCGACTCCGATCGCCTTCGCACCCTTGGCCAGCCGTTGGAGCGTGGCGACGAGGTCGTCGCCGGACTCGACCCGCTCGATCGTCGCCCCAGGCAGTGCCGCCATCAGCTGGTCGGCCATGTCGCCGCCGACGATGGCCGGACCAGCGCCGGCGTTGACGGCGATGTGCACGCCGGCGCCATCCGGGCTCGGCTTCTCGTGGCCGCGCGCGAGATGCGGTCGAGCCTGTGCCGGCTCGTGGGGCGCGACCGGCCACAACCGCGTGGTTGCTCTGGCGATTCCGGCGCCGAGAGCAAGGCCCACCACGACGTCGCCGGGGTAGTGCACCCCGGTGTGCACCCGCGAGTAGGCCACTGCGGCTGCCGTGACGCCGAGTGGCACGGCCATCGCTGGCATCTCGGTCGCCACACCGGCGGCGAAGGCAGCTGCCGATGCCGAGTGCCCCGATGGGAACGACGACGTCCGGGTCGCCCGCCAGGCCCGTCGATGGAGGGGCACGGCAAGCAGCGGCGGTCGCCGCCGCCGGAAGAGCATCTTCGCCGGCCCGTTGATGACCGCGGAGGTGGCGCCGACCGCGACCAAGCCGCGCAGCGCAGCTCGTCGGCCGAAGCGTCCGCCGCCGAGGGCGAGTCCGGCCGAGACAGCCAGCCACAGCCGGGAGTGGTCGGCCGCAGACGTCAACCGGCGCAAGGGCTCGTCAGCCCAACGCATGTCGGTGGCGGCCACCCGCCGGAATGCGGCCTCGTCGAGACCGCGAAGCCCGCGGGCAGCCGACGTGCGGGCGAGTCGATTGCTAGCGGCGACGATGGTGTCCTCCGGTGAGCCGACGTGCGGGTGACCCAGGCCTACCCCCGCTCGGCCCGCAGCCAACCGTACGTGCCCCGCCATGTCGTCAGAATCCCTTCACGCCGGCGGCGGCGGCGGCCACGCCACCGGCCAGTCTCTCGACTAGTCTCGACGCCACCTCGACCACAGGAGCTCAGTCGGATGGCAAAGCAGCACAAAGGCCGACCTCCGCGCGGACCTGCCGCCCAGCGCGGCGGTGCGCAACAGGCTCGGCCGGCGCGCCCCGCCGCGGCCGATCGGGAGCAGGCGAAGGCCGAGCGCGCCCATCGCGTCGCCGAGCGGGAGGAAGCCAAGCGCCGCGCAACCGCGCGGGCAAAGCGTCAGCGGGTGCTTCGGGTCGGCGCCGTCGTCGTGGTGATCGGAGCGGTGCTCGCCGTGTTGCTCGGCCGCGAGATCGCGCACCGGCGGGCGGTCGACCGGATCATTGCCGCCACCGCTGACCAGGCCACCGCGGCGAAATGCAGCTCCATCGACAACCCCGGTAACGCAGGACGCAAGCACATCGAGCGAGGCGAGGCCGCGACCGGGTATACCTCTGACCCTCCGACGTCCGGCCCGCACTTCACCACGACGGCCGGCGAAGGGGTCAGTGAGGCGCCCGTGGAGGAGCAGCTGCTCATCCACAACCTCGAGCACGGCGGCGTCGTGGTGCACCACAAGGGTCTACCGGACACCGCTCTGACCGCGCTCAAGGAACAGATCGCCGACAACGACGGCAAGGTGCTGCTGGTGCCCGACGAGTCGTTGGAGGCACCGGGCGTCGCCTACACCGGCTGGCGGCGGCTGCAGACCTGCGCGACGTACGACCCCGACGTCCTGTCGACCTTCCTGAAGCTCTACCTGGACCCGGGCGCAAAGGACAGCTCAGCCCCGGAGAAGGGCCGCTCGATCTAGTGCCTCAGAACAGGATGGAGGCGAAGGCGCCCACCTCGCGGAACCCCACCCGGGCGTAGGCCGCCCGCGCGGCGACGTTGAAGTCGTTCACGTAGAGGCTCACGACCGGGGCGACAGAGGAGCGCGCCATCGCCACCACGGCAGCTGTGCCGCTCGTGCCGAGGCCGCGGCCTCGCATCGCGGGCTCGACCCAGACACCCTGGAGCTGGCAGGCCTCACGGGTCGCGGCGCCGATCTCAGCCTTGAAGACCACTCGCCCGTCGTCGATCCGGGCGAACGACCGGCCCTCCGCGATGAGCTCGGCGACCCGGGCCCGGTAGAGCGCACCGCCGTCGCCGAGGGCCGGTGAGACCCCGACCTCCTCGGTGAACATGGCGACGCAGGCCGGCAGCACGACGTCGAGCTCCTCTGGGCGCACCCGACGTACGGCAGGGTCGGCGGGCATCTGAGGATCGTGCTCGATCGCCAGATGAGGCTGTGGGCGGCGTACCTCACGGGGGGCTCCCCACGACGCCTGCAGGTGCGACCAGATGACGTCCACGGCCGCCAGCGGGCCGACGATCGACGAGCAGTGCCGACCGCGGCGTCGGGCCCGCTCTGCGAAGGCGCGGGCAGCTAGCTCGTCGGCGCCGGCCGGCACCAGGTTGGCTCCTGCATAGCAGACCGCGCTCGTTCGCCCGTCCCGAGCGTAACCCCAGATCTCCGCCCCCAGGCGCTTGGCGTCGAGCCCGCACGCCTCGACCCGCGAGGAGATGAAGACGTTGGCCACCGGGTCACGGCGCAACACCGCGAGCACGCCGTCGAGGTCGCGGTTGTCGAGAACGCGCAGGGGGGAGGAGCGCAGCACAGCGGCGGCGGGGTCAGCCGGTGACGACGGTGGGCGCGCCGCTCTCGGACCCGGCGGCCTCCATCTCCTCGGCGATGCGCAGCGCCTCATAGACCAGGGTCTCGACGATCTGCGACTCGGGCACGGTCTTCACGACCTCCCCCTTCACAAAGATCTGGCCCTTGCCCTTCCCTGACGCCACGCCGAGGTCGGCCTCACGCGCCTCGCCCGGACCGTTGACGATGCAACCCATCACAGCCACCCGAATCGGCACCGTCATCCCCTCGAGGGCCGCCTCGACCTGCGCCGCCAAAGTGTAGACGTCGACTTCGGCTCGCCCGCAAGACGGGCACGACACGATCTCCAGCCGCCGCTGCCGTAGGTTGAGGCTCTCGAGGATCGCCAGGCCCACCTTGATCTCCTCGACCGGTGGCACGGACAGCGACACCCGAATGGTGTCGCCGATCCCCTCGGCCAGCAGGGTTCCGATGCCGACGCAGCTCTTGATGGTGCCCTGGAAGGCCGGGCCCGCTTCGGTGACCCCGAGGTGAAGCGGGTAGTCGCACTGCTGGGACAGCTGCCGGTAGGCGTTGATCATCACGACCGGGTCGTTGTGCTTGACCGAGATCTTGATGTCCTGAAAACCGTGCTCCTCGAAGAGCGAGCACTCCCAGAGCGCGCTTTCGACGAGCGCCTCCGCACTCGGCCGGCCGTACTTCGCCAGCAGGCTCGGTTCGAGACTCCCGGCGTTGACACCGATGCGGATCGGCACATTGCGCGCGCTGGCCTCCCGACAGATCAGCGGAATCTTGTCGTCGAACTTCTTGATGTTGCCCGGGTTGACCCGCACCCCCTGGCAGCCCGCTTCCAGCGCCGCGATGACGTACTTCCACTGGAAATGGATATCGGCGATGACCGGGATCGCGCTCTTACTGGCGATGGCGGGCAGTGCCGCGGCATCGTCGGTGTCGGGCACCGCGACGCGCACGATCTGGCAGCCGCTGGCCGTGAGCTCGGCGATCTGCTGCAGGGTGGCATCGACGTCCGCCGTCTTCGTGGTGCACATCGACTGGACGGATACCTCCGCGCCATCGCCGATCGCCACCCCGCCGACCGTGATGCGTCGGGTCTTGCGGCGCTCCGCGACCTTGGGCGCGGGTGGGGCGAGCGTGAGTGGGATGCCGGTCATGACTCCAGTATCCCTGGCCGACCCGACCCACCCCACTTCACGAGGGGGAGGCCCGGCGATCTAGCCGGCGAAGGGGTTGGCGATCGGGTTGGCGATGTCGGCGTAGAGCACGAGCACCTGCAGGGCCACCAGGAAGACGATGAAGCCGTACGCCGTCGGCAACAGCTTGCGCAGGTCGACGCGGCCGGGGTCGGGGCGACCGAGCAGGCGGGCCGCCCGGGAGCGAACCTGCTCGAAAACCAGGACGCCGATGTGCCCGCCGTCGAGCGGCAACAGCGGCAGCAGGTTGAAGACCCCGATGAAGATGTTGATGCTCGCGATGAGGATCAAGAACTCAGCAATCAACCCGTCCCGCGCCACCTCGCCGGCAATCTGGCCGGCGCCGATGAGGCTCACCGCGCCCGTGGCGTCCCGCTCGCCGTCGCCAAAGGTGGAGCGGACCAGCTTGGGGATGCTCGCCGGCAGGTCGACCAGCGCTTTGCCGGTGCCGACGAAGGACTGGCGCATCGCGTCGCCGCTGCGCCACAGGCCGGAGAAGACGCCGAAACGCTTGATCTCCTGTCGCGGGGCAAGCCCGAGGGCACCCACCGAGACCGTCTTGTCTGGGTCGTCGAGGTCGGGACGCGACACGGTCACGACCGAAACCGTGAGCGAGAGCTCCTGGCCGTTGCGCTCGACCACGAGCGGCCGGCTCCCCGGCGCGCTCGCGCGCACCCGCGCGGTGAACGCATCCCACTCGGT
Source organism: Mycobacteriales bacterium (assembly GCA_046590575.1). Lineage (GTDB taxonomy): Bacteria > Actinomycetota > Actinomycetes > BP-191 > BP-191 > DATLNF01. The sequence goes on from JBKJUS010000216.1 coordinate 21,820, forward strand.
GACGGCGCGTCCGTCGTAGGACAGAACACGGTCGCCCGCTTTGACGCCAGCGGCAACGGCCGGTGAGTCAGGGCTGGTCGGTGTGCAGGTGGCATCGACAGTCGCTGGCAAGCAGGCCGACACGGCATCCACGGTGGTCGTCGTCTCGCCGGTGCGCACGCCGACCGCGACGAGCGCGATAGCGAAGAGCACGAAGGCGAGGATGAAGTGCATGGTGGAGCCGGCGACGAGAACGACGAATCGCTGGGGTGCCGGCTGGCGCCAGAAGGCGCGCGGCTCGTCGTCAGGCTCGACGTCCTCGAGCTCGGTCATCCCGATGATCTTGACGTAGCCACCGGCCGGGATGGCCTTGACGCCGTACTCCGTTTCGCCTTTTTTCCTGGACCACAGGGTGGGGCCGAACCCAATCATGTACCGGGTGACACGGACTTTGAACAGCTTTGCGGGCAGCAGGTGGCCCACCTCGTGCAAGGCGATGGAGAGGGCGATTCCAACGGCCACA
>JBKJUS010000004.1:0-2860 GCA_046590575.1 Mycobacteriales bacterium
GGCAGATCTGCCGCGGCCCCGGCGGCGATCGCACCGCCGTCGGTCGCGGCGCTTCCACGGCCCTGGCAGGTGCTCTACGGAGCCACCAGCTCTGGCTCCAAGGGCTTCGACATCTACACGGCCGTCGCAGGAAGCGACCGTCCTCCTCAGGCTCTGGTGAGTGGGGACAGCTTCGACGCTCATCCGGCGTACTCGAGGAATCGGCGACAGCTCGCGTTGACCAGGGACGAGGCCCCGCAGGGCACCAGGAGCATCTGGATCGCCTCCGCAGATGGCAGCAACCTCGAGCGACTGCCCCTGGTGCAGTGCCCTGTGCAGCTGGAGTGCGACTACAGCTGGCCCACGTTCGGTCCCGGTGACGCCCGGCTCGCCTTCGCGCGGCACACGGCCAACTCCGCCTGCGCGCCGGCGGAGCGCTGTGACGAGATCGTCGTGTACGACCTGAGGTCCGCAGAGATGACACCGGTGGCGTACGGCCTCGGCCCGGACTGGTCACTGCGGCGCGACGAGATCGTCTACTCGGGAGCCGCTGGGCCCGAGCCGCGCTCGGCGTGCGAGTCGGGTCTGTGCGGCGATGACGAGATCCGCATCGTCGACCTGGCTGCCTCTGGGCGACCGAGCCGAAGCGTCGGGGGAGTGGTTGGCCACAGCCCTCGATTCTCACCTGACGGGGAGTGGATCGCCTTCGAGCGCCCAGTCGCGGTCGGCGGGGGTGGCGTGGGTGCGGTGATGCGCCGCGACGGATCGGGGCTCCGTGACCTGCCGGGCTGCCGGCAGCCCAACTGGGCGCCGGACGGTCGGCTCGCCTGCACGATGGCTGTCGTCGGCGGGCGCGACGTCTTCCTCCTCGACGACGACGACGCGGCGGACGAGCGGCTGACGTACACACCGGACGTGAACGAGACCCAGTTCCGGCTCTACGCGCTCTGACGCGGTCGACTGTCGCGCTTCTGACAGTTGGCGCCGACGGAAATCGCCAGCACACAGCGACTTCCCGACGACGGCACTCGACAGACGTGCCCACGCATTGGGGGCTCTCATGCGCAAGCTGGTCCTGCTCGCGGCAGCGATGTCTCTCACCACCCTGGCCGCTCCCGCACTCGCGCAGAGCAGGTCCCGGCCGCCGACGGTGCGCTTCACCGCGCCATTCGATGACGAAAGCTCAATGCCCTACGGCCTCCACCAGTGCGGGCCCGAGCGGACCGGCGTCTGTGATGTCCGGTTCGGCGGGCACACGACGATCCGTAGCCAGATGCTGAACACCTTCGTCGACTACTTCGGCTACGGCCACTTCGACCCCGCGACACGCAAGTTCTACGGCGAGTCCTGGGACCGCCACACCGGTTCGCTCAAGGGCTGCGGATCCGGCATCTTCGTCTTGCACCAGTACGAGCTCGTCGGTGACTTCAATGCGTTCGACCCAGTTACCCGCACCTATCCCATCACCGTGAAGTGGCGGATCCTTCCCGGGTCCGGCACCGGTGACTTCGCCGATGCCAGCGGCGAGGGCATGGCCGAGGGCCGGGCCACGATGCAGTTCGCCAACAAGGGCACCTACACCGGCTCGATCACGTGCCCCCGCGGCCGAGCGCGGGGTTAGGCCATGGGTATCAGCATGGGCCAGTTCGCCCCGGCGAGGATTCGGTCCGTCGCTGCCGCACTCTTGCTGGCCTCCGGGATCGTGATGACCCCGTCGGCCCACGCCATGCCGCCGTGCGACGTCACCTTTCACCCCGGTACGACGAGTGTCGCGATGACTCCGGTCGCGCAGGGGCTGATCCAGCGGATGCCCGACGGCAACATGTGGTTCGGCGAGGGCGCGAGCATCGCGCGGGTCCTGTCCCGGCCGCCGTACACCGTCACCAAGTTTCCGATCCTGACACCGGCCGGCGTGACCAACGACATCACGGCCGGACCGGACGGCCACTACTGGTTCACCGAGATCATCGGCAACAAGATCGGGCGGATCTCGCCGCGACCCCCGCACACGATTCTCGAGATCCCGTTGCCCCCAGGAGCCACGCAGCCCGACTCGATCATGCTCGGGCCGGACGGCAACCTGTGGTTCACCCTTTGGGGCGCCAAGATCGGCCGGATCTCGCCGCGGGCGCCGTACCCCGTCGATGTGTTCTCGCTCCCGACGCCCGGAGCTGTGGCACACAAGATCGTGCGTGGTCACGACGGTCGCATGTGGTTCACCGAGATTGCCGCCAACCAGATCGGTCGCATCACCCTGACCCCCGGCGAGGACCCGCTGATCGAGGAGTTCCCCATCCCGACACCCCACTCGATGCCGACCGGGCTGGGGGTGGCGCGTGACGGCACGCTGTGGTTCGCCGAGGGCCGCGCCGGCAAGGTCGCCTGGTTCAGGCCCGAGGCGCCCACGAAGATGACCGAGTACGCGCTGCCGAACCCGTCGTCGAGTCCGACGGACCTGGCTGTCGGGCGCGACGGAGATCTCTGGCTTGCCGAGTTGGGCACCAACGCGATCGCGCGCGTGCGCCCGGGGCGACGTGGCGAGGTTCCGACGTTTACCGAGTGCTCGGTCCCGGAGACGCCGTTCTTCCTGGCAGTCGCCCCGGACGGAGCGGTGTGGTTCACCGAGTTCCACAACCCGGGGATCCGAATCGGCCGCATCCGGCCCCGGTGACCGCGACCGGCCCGGTCGCCGGTGGTGAGCTGCTGACTCGGCGGGTCCGCAGTGAGCGCACTGTGGACTCCCGACGTCCGCGGTCGACGGGCGGTACGGGGGTTCGTCCACAGGCCCGAGCGCTTTAGCCCTAGAGTTCCCCACTCGTGAGGGTTCTGGTGATCGGGAGCGGCGCGCGCGAGCATGCGCTGTGCCTGGCGCTGTCTCGCG
>JBKJUS010000028.1:0-3469 GCA_046590575.1 Mycobacteriales bacterium
CGGATCAGGGTGGTGGACAGGCGCACCCCGAACAGCCCGAAACGCTCCATCAGACGGGCGCGGGTGTCGGAGTCGGGGCCATTCCCGGTCGGCACAGTGAGGTCGGTGCGGGAGAAGCGGTCCACCGAGAGCAGCATCGCGTCGAGGTCGGCGCGCGGCAGCGCGGCGAGCACAGTGAGCGCGGCGAACTCGTGCTGGCGCATGGTGCGCCCGGTCTGTGCGAGCAGCCCCGCCACCGCGACGACGGTCTGGCACAGCCCGCGGATCTTGTCGTCGGCGCGGTAGCGCCGGGCGATCCGCCGTGCTGAACTCAGCGCGTCGAGCCGTCCGACGCCGATCTCGTCGGCCCGCGACAGCACCGCGATGGTGTTGATGGGCGTGGCCCGCGCGACGCCCTGGTCGAAGAACGACTCCAGGAACCGGACGTCCGTGGCGTGCAGGTGGCGCATCAGGTAGATGACGGCGTCGGCCTGGCTCGGGGCGTCCTCGGGGGCGAGGAAGGCACCGGCGCGCGCTGAAGTGTCCGCGGAAAGCGACGCGATACCGGGCGTGTCGATGAGCGTCTGGGTGCGCAGGCTCTGCGACGGCCACCCCACCTCGAGCCGGTCCACCTGCTCGACGGGGGTGCCCTGCAGGTCGAACGACAGCGCGCCACCGGTGCGGCTGATCGCCAACTGCCGGGGCGGTGCGGAGCGCGGGAACATCGTCACCTTGGGGACCTGCGCGTCCTGGTACCAGGTGACGACGCGGGTGCACTCCCCCGCGTCGGTGGGGGCGATCTCCTCGCCGACCAGCGCGTTGAGCAGCGTGGACTTGCCCGCCTTGACCTTGCCGGCGATGGCGACGCGCAACGGCTCATCGAAGCGGTTGAGGTTGTGCTGCAACCACCCGACGGCTTGCGGGCTGTCGCGATAGGCCTCGATCGTGCGGCGCAGCAACACCCGGACCACCGACCCGAGCTGTGGGCCAGGTGCCGTCACAGTGTCTTGCCCGATCCCACGGCTGTGCGCTGCGCGGCGGGGGCGTCGGTCAGGAGCGCGCGGGCCCGGGTGGCGAGCCCGTCGATCCGGGCGATCTCGGCCTTCAGGTCCCGGATCCGGGCCTCGCGCTCGGACGTGGTGGTCTTCACCGCGCTCTGGGCGGCCGCCACCGACCCCGCGATCGAGGTGCTCACCTCCTCGGCCAGCGAGCTGAAGTGGTCGCGGAGTTGGCGCTGGGTGAGCCGCAGCATGTCGCGGGAATCCTTGCCGACCTGGAAGGTCACCTCGTCGATGTGCTTGCGCACCGAGGTCTTGGCGTCGTTCTGGCGCTTGGCGAGCATCCGCTTCTTCTCGTCGCGGACGGTCTTGCCGCCGAAGATCAGGCCGGCGCCGAGCGAGAGCGGGTTGAGCAGGCCGATGCCGGCGATGGTGGTGGCCATGCCGACCATCAGCATGCCGCCGTAGCCGCCGCGCATGCCGGAGAACAGCATGCCGCCGATGCCGAACTTCTCCACCTCCGGCTGTTCGAGCTGGTTGACCTTGGCGGCCATCCCCTGGTCGTCGAACCGCAGCTGGGGCAGGCCGATGTCGGCGCCCTCGGCGAAGTGCTCGGCGACCTGGCCGGCCAGCCACCGGGCGCGTTCGGCGGCCCAGACGAAGTTGGCCGACGCCGCCGAGGACACCTGCCGGTGGAACCACTCCGCGAACTGGTCCCAGATGTCAGCGGGATCGGCGTCGTCGACGAGCTGCTCGGCCTCGCGCTGGATCGTGCGGAGCCGGTCGCGCAGGTCGTAGTCGATGTCGGACTGCAGGTCGGCGACGCCGTCGTTCAGCGTGATCTGCCAGCGTGCCGACCGCTGCTTGAGCTCGTCGGCGCGGGCCTTGGCCCGGGTCAGCTCGGCGACGAGCGAGTCGAGACGCTCGGGATTCTGCTGGATCGTGAGCTCGGCCTTCATCCCCGAACCGAGTTGCTCGGCGACGGCGAGGACGTCCTGGCTGGTGGAGCGCCGGTCCATGGCATCGGACTGGGCGACGACCTTGCGCAGCAGGAAGCCCACCAGCTCGTGGAACCCCGACTCGTCCATGAGCACGGCGTCCTGCGTCTTCGCGGCGTGCAACCGCAGCACCGAGGAGACCGGGAAGATCTCGGCGCGGACACCGGCTGCTGCGAGGTGCCCGCGGTCGAGCTCCAGGATCCGGCGCCAGTGCGGGTAGAGGTCGGTCTTGGTGAGTACGCACGCCACGTTGGGGCACAGCTTGATCGCCGCGTCGAGGAACTCCAGTTCCGGGCGGGTGTACTCCTGTGCGGCGTCGGAGACCAGCAGCACGGCGTCGGCGCCGGGCAGGGCCGACATCGTGGCCGCACCGTGCGCGGAACCCAGCCCGCCGACGCCGGGGGTGTCGACGAGCACCAGCCCGCCGGCGAGCAGTTCGCGGGGCAGCCCCACCTCCGCGTAGGTCAGCATCGCTTTGTTGCCGGGGTTTCCTGCCTCCGACACGTACTCGGCGAGCCGTGCTGCCGGCACCTCGGTGCGCTCCGGGGGCCCGCCGGACGATCCCTCCCGGACCAGCGTCACTGACGTGGTCTCCGCGTACTTGACCATGGTCGGGACGGCGGTGGAGATGTCGTCGTCGACCGGACAGACCGGGGCGTTGACCAGCGCGTTGACCAGCTGGCTCTTGCCCTGCTTGAACTCGCCGACCACGAGCACCCTGACGTCGGGATCGGCGAGGCGCTTGCGGGTGTGCTGCAGCCGGGCGCCGAGGTCCGGGCGCTGGTAGGCGACGGTCGCCTTGAGTGCGAGGTCGACCAGGTCGACCGCTGCCGGTACCGCCACGGCGTCCCTACCTCTCTCACGGTCCCGAAAAGCCCTGCTCACACGACGACGCCGGCCCCGCCACTCGGGGTTTTCCCGAGGTGTGGCGGGCCCGGCGATCGCATCACCGGAAGGTTACTCCGACCGGAGGTCGGCTCTCCCTGTGACCGGGTGAGGTGTGCTCAGCCGAGGTTGAACGAGTCGTCGATCGAGTTGTCGGAGTTGTCGTTGAGCGAGTCTTCGATGCTGTTGTCGCTGTTGTCGTTGCCGGAGTCCGCGATCTCGACCTCGACCTCGACGTTGCCCGAGTCGTTGACCGAGTTGTTGCTCTGGTCGTTGAACGAGTCGTTGGTCGAGTTGTTGCTGAAGTCGTTGCCCGAGTCGTTGGTCGAGTTGTCGCTGTTGTCGACGGTGGCGTCGCCGCCGGAGGCGAACGCGCCGCCCTCGCCGATGTTGACGTCGCCGCCGACCTCGGTGGAGGTGGCGTCCCCGCTGCCGAAGGAGGTGGTGTTCCCATCGCCGGTGACGGCCTGGTTGTCGTCGCCGACCACGTTGCCGTCGCCGCGGACGTTGCCGTCGCCGACCTGGTTGTCGTCACCGGTGACGATGGTGGAGTCCTCGATGTCGCCGCCCGCCGCGACCGCACCGTCACCGGAAGCCACGACCGAGTCG
>JBKJUS010000037.1:0-26192 GCA_046590575.1 Mycobacteriales bacterium
CGAAGTAGGCCGAGATGTAGCCCTTGTCGAAGCGCATCCCCTCGGTCAGCTCGAGGTCCAGCCCGAAGGTGTTGGACTCCTCGACGGTGATGACGCCTTCCTTGCCGACCTTGTCCATCGCCTCGGCGATGATCTCGCCGACAGTGGTGTCAGCGGCCGAGATCGACGCGGTCGAGGCGATCTGCTCCTTGGTCTCGACGTCCTTGGCCATGGCGAGCAGCTGCTCGGACACGGCGGCGACGGCGGCCTCGATGCCACGCTTGAGGTCCATCGGGTTGGCACCAGCCGCGACGTTGCGCAGGCCCTCACGGACCATGGCCTGGGCCAGTACGGTGGCCGTCGTCGTGCCGTCACCGGCGACGTCGTCGGTCTTCTTGGCAACTTCCTTGACGAGCTCGGCGCCGATCTTCTCGTACGGCTCCTCGAGCTCGATCTCCTGAGCGTTCTCGAGGAGCTTGGCCGACACTGCCGCGACGGCCTTCTCGATGCCCTTCTTCAGGCCCATCGGGTTGGCACCTGCGGCGACGTTGCGCAGGCCCTCACGGACCATGGCCTGGGCGAGCACGGTGGCCGTCGTCGTACCGTCACCGGCGACGTCGTCGGTCTTCTTCGCGACTTCCTTGACCAGCTCGGCGCCGATCTTCTCGTACGGGTCCTCGAGCTCGATCTCCTTGGCGATGCTCACACCATCGTTGGTGATGGTGGGCGCGCCCCACTTCTTCTCGAGGACGACGTTGCGGCCCTTCGGCCCCAACGTCACCTTGACGGCGTCGGCGAGCTGGTTCATGCCCCGCTCGAGGCCGCGCCGTGCCTCCTCGTTGAACGCGATGATCTTGGCCATGCGGATGGTCCTCCTGGACGTGTGGAACTCGTGAGTACCGGGCTGACCGGAGCGACGCCCGCGACGGACGGCCTGGAGGGCCTCGTCGCCCGATCTGGCACTCAAGGGTGTCGAGTGCTAGTCCAGGTTTAGCACTCTCGGGTGCCGAGTGCAAGGCCGGAGCAGCCGGCGCTCACCTCCACGCACCCCTCCTCAGGGTCCCTGACGTACCGATCGCGATCGGTCAGCCGCCGGCGACGGCGGGGATGATCGAGACCGTGGCGCCGTCGGGCACGACGGTCGCCAGACCGTCGAGGAAGCGGACGTCCTCGTCCCCCACGTAGATATTGACGAAGCGGCGCAGGGCGCCGGTCTCGTCGAGCACCCGCTCACGAGCGCCGGGGTGCTGGCGCTCCAGGCCCGCTACGACGTCAGCGAGGGTGCCCGCCTCGACGGCCACCTCGCCGACCCCACCCGTGAGCGACCGCATCGGGGTCGGAATCCGGACCGTGACGCTCATCGCTGCTCTCCCTGGCTGGTGTTCCCGTCTGCGGCGCCTGACGCCCGGAAGGCGTCGAGGCTAGGTGCAATCGTGTACGACGGCTGCGAGACGGCGGCGACCGCGTCGAGGGTCTTGAGACCGTCACCCGTGTTCAGCAGGACGGTCGGGGCGTCCGCCCGCAGGGCCCCTGTCGCGAGCAGCCGTCGCAACGACGCCACCGTGACTCCTCCTGCCGTCTCGCCGAAGATCCCCTCGGTCTCGGCCAACAGCCGGATGCCGGCCACCACCTCGTCGTCGGCGACGTCCTCGAACGCGCCCCCGGTCCGCTTCGCGACGTCTATCGCGTAGGGGCCGTCCGCGGGGTTGCCGATCGCGAGCGACTTCGCGATCGTCGCGGGCTTGACCGGACGGACGACATCCCAGCCGTTCTTCCACGCCGTCGCCACCGGTGAGCAGCCGGTCGCTTGCGCGCCGAAGATCGCGTACGGCGTGTCTGTGACAAGTCCCAGCGCGGCTAGCTCGCGGAAGCCCTTGTCGACCTTGGTCATCAGCGACCCGCTGGCGACGGGCACGACGACCTGAGCGGGCAGCCGCCAGCCGAGCTGCTCGGCAATCTCGTAGCCCATCGTCTTGGAGCCCTCAGCGTAGTAAGGCCGCACGTTGACGTTGACGAAGGCCCACGGCAGCTCCCCTGCCACCTCGGCGCACAGCCGGTTGACGTCGTCGTACGACCCGGTCACCGCGACCAGTGTCTGGCCATAGACGCCCGTCGCCACGATCTTCCCGGCTTCGAGGTCGGCCGGGACGAAGACGACCGCGCGTAGGCCAGCCCGCGAGGCATGGGCAGCCACCGAATTGGCCAGGTTGCCGGTCGACGCGCACGAGACCGTGGTGAAGCCGAACTCGACCGCCTTCGACAGCGCCACCGACACGACACGGTCCTTGAACGAGTGCGTCGGGTTGCCGCTGTCGTCCTTGACCCAGAGCTCGGTCATGCCCAGCGCGCGACCAAGGTTGTGCGCCCGCACCAGCCGGGTCATCCCGGCGCCGAGGTCGACCCGGGTGTCCGGGTCGGCGCCGGCGGGAAGCAGGTCGGCGTAACGCCACATGGTCTGCGGACCGGCCTCGATCGACGCACGCGACACCGTCCGCGCCCACACCGAGTGGTCGTAGGCGACCTCGAGCGGGCCGAAGCAGAACTCGCACACATGAGCGGCGGCGACCGGGTAGTCACGGTGGCACTCCCGACAGCGCAGGCCGAGTACAGCGGAGTGCTGGGTCGATAGGGCGGTCGTCACGATCGTCGGGCCTCTCCTCATCTTCCCTCGACGCGGTCGCGCCGAGGCCGGAGTTGGCACCTGTCGCGGCGGCGGCTCGACGAGAGCGCATGTCGCGATGGTTGCCGGGACGTCGCAGGGCCGTTCCCTCAGTCCCTCGTGATGAGTTGCGTATGCAGTTGTGTCACGTCAGTGTCGGCACGACCCACGCAGCGGTCAAACCCGATCGAGTCGAGGTGAGGGGGCGCATGGCTCACGACCGCGCCGCCGCGTGGCTCGACCGGAGGACCTACCACTGGTCCCGCTTCGCCGATCTGCGCGCCCTCGTCGAGGCGAAGGGGACAACCTCAGTCAGCCTGGTGCTCCCGGCGCGCAACGAGGCCAAGACGGTCGGCGCCATCGTGACGTGCTTGCGCTCTGCGCTGATGACGGTCGATTGTCCGCTGATCGACGAGCTGGTTGTGCTCGACCACGGGTCCACCGACAGCACAGGTCTCGCCGCCGCCGATGCGGGTGCCACCGTGATCGCCGCGCGCGACGTGCTGCCGGCGTACGGCGACCGCCCAGGCAAGGGGGAAGTGCTCTGGAAGTCGCTGGCCGCGACCAGCGGCGACGTCGTCGCCTGGATCGATGCAGACATCGAGAACATCGACGCCTCCTTCGCCTTCGGCCTCCTGGGCCCCTTGCTCACCGACCCGTCCGTCGCCTTCGTCAAAGGGTTCTACGAACGGCCGTTCGCCGAGCGCGATCGACTCCGGCCCACCGGCGGCGGACGGGTGACCGAGCTCGTCGCGCGACCGTGGCTCAACATGTTCTGGCCTGACCTCGCCGGGCTGATCCAGCCGCTCGCCGGGGAGCAGGCCGGACGACGCAGCGTCCTGGAGCGGCTGCCCTTCGTGTCCGACTACGGGGTCGAGGTCGGCCTGCTCATCGACGTCTACGACGAAGTCGGCCTCGATGCGATCGCCCAGGTCGACCTCGAACGTCGGGTGCACCGCAACCAGTCGGTCGAGAAGCTGGGTCGCATGGCCTTTGTCATCCAGCAGTCGCTGATGTCGCGGTTGCAGCGCGAAGGGCGGCTGACTCTGACCGATCCGCCGCAACCGGTGCTCGCGCAGTTCCGCAACCGACTCGGGGACTACGTGATGGTGGCGCACGACCTGCCGGTCACCGAGCGTCCCCCGCTCCTCGGCGTACCCGAGTACGCCGCTCGAGCCACGCCAGCCGCACCGTCCGGGCCGCCCAGCGGGTGAGGCGCGGGGCATCGCGCTCCCCCCTCAGTGCTCGGAAGACTTCGTGGCGCGCAGGCAGATCTTCGTGTCGGTGAAGGCCGCCACCACACCGGCGTCGTCGACCTCGATGGAGTACGCCGACCGCGCGGCCGGCGGAGCCTCCCTGAAGCGGCGGCGGACCTCCTCGGCGGCGTCGCCGACGCAGCCGGAGCGAGCCAGCCATGGCTCGAGCTCGTGCCGCTTGCGGGTGAGGAGTGACTCGATCACCGTCAGCCGTGCACCGGTGCACACCGCTCGCCACCGCGACGGAGCCCACGACCGGCCATGGGAGGGATCGCGCATCCGCTCGACGTCATCGAGCCAGCGGGCGAGCTCGTCATCCTCGGGCACCGTGGTGTCCACCAGCAGGAACATCCCGCCAGGCGCCAGCACGCGCGCCACCTCGTCGACGAAGCGCGCAACGTCACCGAAGTGGTGCGGAGCGATGCGGCAGGACACGAGTGGGACGGACGACGTGCGCACCGGCAGCCGCTCGGCCGCGCCGACGACCCACCCCAGCGCTGCCGACGCAGTGCTCACCCTCGCCGCGACGACCGACTCCCGTGTCAGGTCGGTGGCGACGACCCGGTGACCCGCGGCGAGGAGAGCACGGGTGGCGAAGCCGCCTCCGCAGGCGACATCGAGAGCAGTGCCCGGCACCACTGACGTCGCCCGGGCCACGAGCCAGTCGAGGTCGTCGCCACCGGCATGGCTGGCACTGACGGCGTAGGCCTCGGCGACCCGTGAGTACTGCGCACGGTTCCGCTCCTGGATCGCCCGCAGAGTCTCGTCGTTCACCATGACATGGTCGCCCAACCCGCTCAGCTGCGGTACTCGCGGGTGACCACGACGGTGAGGCCACGTCCCGGGAGGTCCGCCGGCCGCTCGGCGGTCTCACGGATGGCCGGGAACGCCGCGCGCAGCTCAGCAGCCGCGGTCTCCTGACCGGGCTCGTAGAAGACGGTGGTGGTGAGCACGCCGCGACGGGTGTTGCCGACCTCGACGATCTCCCACCCACCCGCCCGGAAATCCTCCGCTGCCCGCGCGGCCAGTCCGCTGATCCGCGAGTGGTTGAGCACGGTCAACGGCGGCCGGGTCGGCACCTCGGGCTCGTCGCTCGCGGCGGGCACTGCGGATGCGGTCGTCGGTGGGGGTGTCAGTGTCGGTGGGGGCGTCAGTGTCGGTGGCGTCGTCGGTGGCGCTGCCACGCCCGGCGGCGAGACCACCGCGGGTCCCTGGCCGCTGACCGCAGCGGGCTCCTTGGCGAAGGAGAGGTTGAGTCCGAGCAGCCCCAGGCTGACGAGCGCGACAGCCAGCAGACCGCCACCGAGATCCCGGGACAGCCCCTCCGGCCACGCGCTCGACGCCGCCGAGCGATGCGCCGGCGCCGGCGGGGTGGGAGCGGTCAGCCCTCGAGCCCCAAGCGGCGGGCCTGACGAGTGCGCTGGCGGCTAGCCCGCAGTCGGCGCAGCCGCTTGACCAGCATCGGGTCGTGCACCAGCGCCTCAGGCCGGTCGATCAGCGCATTGACCACCTGGTAGTAGCGGGTCGCGCTCATGTCGAACAGATCGCGAATCGCCTGCTCCTTGGCGCCGGCGTACTTCCACCATTGGCGCTCGAACGCGAGGATCGCCCGCTCACGCTCGCTCAGGTGACCACCGTCGAGGTGGCCAATCGAGGACGCGGCGTCCACGCGATCTCCTTCACGACGTACGACGAATGACACGGTTGTCATTCGCGCATCTTCATTCTGGCAGACCGCACCGACAAAGCAAGCCTCCTCCCTCGAAGTCCGTCAGTCGTCCGCACGGACCTCGACCGGGCCAAGGCCCAGGTCACCCAGCCCGGCGGTCACTGCGTCGGCATCTCCGACCACCACCGTGAGGAGGTCGTCAAGGCGCAGGTGCTGGCGACCGGCGGCGTCCACCTCGTCCTTGGCCACCGCCGCGATCCGCTCTCGTTGCCGGTCGTAGTAATCGTCCGGCAGGTCGTAGACGACGATCTCGCTGAGCGCGCCAGCGACGCCTCGCGGTGACGCGAAGGAGAGCGGATACCGCTCCACTCGCTGCCGCCGCACATCGTCGAGCTCGTCGTCACGGATGCCACCGTCGCGCATTCCGGCGATCTCGGTCACGGCGTCGGTCAGCGCCGGCGCCGTGACCTCGGTCTTCACCTCGGACTGGGCGACGAAGATGCCCCCGTCGCGTCGCAGGTCGTACTGCGCCGACGCGCCGTAGGTATAGCCCCTCTTCTCCCGCAGGGTGTAGTTGAGCCGGGAGCTAAAGATGCCACCCAACGCCATCTGCATCGTCGTCAGGGCGACCTCGTCATCGCCACCACGAGCTGGCCCGGAGTGGCCGAGGGCCAGCGCGGACTGCACGGCTCCAGGCCGATGAATCACCACGACCCGTCGGCCACCTGGCGCCGGCGCCGCGATGGTCCCGGCTGCTTCACCGGTGCCACCGGACCAGCCGGCGAAGACGGCGGCGCCGACCGCCTCGAGATCGAGGCCGGTCAGGTCGCCTGCGACCACCAGCGCCGCGCAGCCGGGGAGCAAGCGGGTCTCGTGCCAATGGCGTACGGCAGCGAGGTCAACCGCCTCAACGCCCACCGCAGGGCCACCTTGCGGTAGCGCGTAGCGGCTGCCGGGCTGCCACATGGCCGCAGCCAGCTCGCGCAGAGCGCGGGTACGCGGTCGCGCAGCGTCGGCCATGAGCTCATCAAGTCGCTCGTCACGCAGCCGCTCCAGCTCGTCGGCGTCGAGCGTCGGGGCCACCAGCGCGGCGTTGAGGAGAGCGGCCGCGGCCGGCACGGACCCACTCGGCACGTCGAAGCCGAACTGCGTCGAGTCCCACCCCGCCGCAGCGAACCAGCTCGCACCCAACCGCTCACCGGCGACGGCGAAAGCATGCGCGTCCATCCCCCCGGCGCCTTGGCCGAACAACGACGCTGTGAGGTTAGCCACTCCCTCCACACCGGGTGGCTCGGCAGCGGCACCGGCCCGGGACACCAGTGACATCGACACGACCGGCCGCCGCTCCAGGTGGCAGGCGAGGACAGTGCCTCCAGCCACCGCATGCCGAGAGAAGGCCGGGAATTGGTAGGGACGCGGCTCGCCGGATCCCGGACGTTGTGCCACGAGGACGGTCACGCCGAAACCTCGACGCCGAGGCCCGCGGTGTCAGGGGCGTCGGCTGTGTCGTCCGGGACGTAGGTGAGGACGACCCGGTTGTCCTTCTTCATCACGTCACGAGCCACTCGCACGACGTCGTCCGCCGTGACGGCGAGCAGTCGGTCGAGGCGGGTGTTCACGAGATTCGGGTCGCCGAAGAGGGTGGCGTGCTGGGAGAAAGCGTCAGCGCGACCGTCGAGACCGCTCAAGTGGCCGAGCACCTCACTGGTCAGCAACGCCCGGGCTCGCTCCATCTCGTCGGCGGACACCCCGTCGCGGCGCAACCCGTCGACGACTTCGTCGTAGGCCGCTTCTGCAGACTCCGGCGTGACGCCCTCGGCGCAGTGCACGTCGGCGATGAGCAGACTGGCACCGCCGACGAAGTCGAACGCTCCGACGAACTCCTCGGATGGCCGCACGAGCTGCTGCTCCAGCACCAAGTCGTGGTAGAGCCGGCTCCCCCGACCTCCTCCGAGGACCACGGAGAGCACGGAGAGCACGTCAAAGTCCGGGGTGCCGAACGGTGGGCACCGATAGCCCATGAAGACAGCGGGCAGCGGAACGTTGTCCGGGATCGTCCGGCGGATCTCCCGCCCGATCGACGCGGGCGCCGTCCCGTCCGGTGCCCCGATGAGGTCCGGGCAGGCGGAGATGCCGCCGAAGTACTTCTCGACGAGGGCGAGCGCCGCCGCGGTGTCGACGTCGCCCACGAGGGTGAGCACCGCATTGTTAGGTGCGTAGTGGCGGCGGTAGAACTCTTTGACGTCGTCCAGCGACGCGGCCTCGAGGTCGTCCATGGAGCCGATCGTCGAGTGCTGATAGGGATGCCCCTCTGGAAAGCCGAGCTGCTGCAGCAGCTCGAGCCAACCGCCGTAAGGCTGGTTGTCGTAGGACTGGCGTCGTTCGTTCTGCACCACCGCGCGCTGGTTGTCGAGCGTTTCCTGCGACAGCGAGTCGGCCAGTCCACCCATCCGGTCCGCCTCGAGCCAGAGCGCGAGCTCGAGGTGATGGCTCGGCACCGTCTCGTAGTAGTTGGTTCGGTCGCACCACGTGGTCGCATTGAGTGAAGCCCCGACCGCCTGAAGGAGCTTGAGGTGCTCCCCCTTGCCGACGTGGGCCGAGCCCTCGAACATCAGGTGCTCGAAGAGGTGGGCGAGACCGGTGCGACCGGCCTCCTCGTGCCGCGAGCCGACGTCGTACCAGATGTTCACGGCGACGATCGGCACCGCGTGGTCTTCGTTGACGATGACCCGCAGACCGTTGGGCAGCCGGCTGTCGGAGATCTCGTATGTCGGAGCGGTCATCCCGGTGACTGTCATCGAGTGACCGTAACGCAGGAACCCGACAGGGGGCGCCGAATGCCTAGCGCATGCGCCGACTCGCCGTGCTCGGGCTCCCCGTCGTCCTCGTGGCTGCTCTCACTGCGCCTGGTGCCGCCACCGAGGGACCGGCGCGGCGCGACGAGCGGCGTTACGACCAGTTCGTCGTCGAGCATGTTCGGGTGCCGATGCGAGATGGCGTTGAGCTCGCGGCAGACATCTACCGGCCCGTGACACCTGCGCGGGTCCGGGTGCCGGTCATCCTCCAGCTCACGCCGTACCACTCGCTCTACAAGTCTCTTGACCCCAACGAGGCGGACCTGCCGGCAGGGGACGCCAAGCTGTTCGTTCCGCAGGGTTACGCCTACGTCGTCGGCGACGTCCGCGGCACCTGGGGCTCCGGCGGCTGCTGGGACTACGGCGGGCTCAACGAGCGCCGCGACGGCTACGACCTGGTCGAGTGGCTGGGCACCCGCGCGTGGTCCAACGGCAAAGTGGCGATGACGGGCACGTCGTACGACGGCACGACGGCCAATGCCGCTGCCGTGGAGCAGCCGCCGCACCTGGCGACGATCGTGCCCATCTCGGCGATCAGCCGCTGGTGGGGATACGCCTATCAGCAGGGTGCCCGGGCGTCGTACTCCGGCACGTCGGCCGACATCGACCCCCCGTCGGACACTCCGACCGACTTCATGTTCGGCTATGGCTTCCTGCCACCACCCGACCCGTCGACGGTGACCAACGCGCAGCAGATCGCGATGCGGTGGACGTTGTGCGACCGGGTGCGCCAAACCGAGCACGGCTACGACCTTCAGCCCGATTACGACGAGTTCTGGGTGGAGCGCGACTACCTCCGGCTCGCCTCCCGGGTGAAAGTGCCGGTGCTGATCTCCCACGGGCTTCTCGACTTCAACGTGAAGACGTGGGAGGGCACCGCCTGGTACGCCGCCCTACGCACCGAGAAGGCCATGGTTCTCGGGCAGTGGCCGCACGCGTCACCGCGCGGCAAGTACCCGGAGTGGAACGAGTTCCTCACGAAGTGGTACGAGCGTTGGCTCTACGGCGTACGCAATGGAGTGGAGCACGAGCCCCCGGTGCGGATCCAGTCGAGTGATCGCGAGTGGCGGCTCGGCGAGTGGGGTCGGGCGCGCTCGCAGACGATCAAGCTCGCTGGAGCGCCTACGACGATCGTCGACGACGGCGCACTGGATGAGGAGCAGATGCTCCGAGGGGCTGGCCTCGGTACCCGTTTTGTCCGCGTGCCGGTGCCGCGCACCGAGGGGCCACTGCACCTGCAGGGGCGGCCGGTGCTGCGGCTCGCCTTCTCCAGCGACCGGCCATCAACCCAGCTCGACGCCGTGCTCTGCGACGTGGGCGCCGACGGCATCTGCCGCATCGTGTCGCGGGCATTCCTCAACGCCCGGTACCGCGACGGCCTCACCGCGGGTAAGGACCTTCTCCCCAGGGAGACCTACGTCGCCGCGCTGGAGTTCATCGACAAGGACCACATCGTCGCCGAGGGTCGTCATCTCGAGCTGATGATCTCCTCGTCGTCGACGACCTGGGTCGTGCCCGACGAGGCTCGTGCCCGCAACACCTTGTACCTGGACCGCAGCGCTCTCGTCGTACCTGTGGCGCGCTGAGCAGCCGAGCCGAACGACTGCGCACTACGCCTGAGTCACCCGCGACTTCGCAAGACTCCGTACCTGGCGTAGAGCGACCGAGAGCGTGGCCAGGTCGAAGTTCTCCGCTGCAGTGATGTCGGCAAGTACCTGCGTCGCGCGTCCGACCGCGACGGCGTTGTGCGCGCACCAGAGCGCAATGCGTTCGTCTGGCTCACCCGATTCGGTCGAGGTGAGCACATCGGTCGCGAGCTCGGCATGAGCGGCGTACAGGTCGTCGCGCAGCGCTGCCCGGGCCAGGGTCTGCCAACGGTCGTCGCGAGGCAGCGCCAGCACGCCGGCCCGCAGTCGGTGCAGAGCAAGGCGGTCATCGAGCGCGAAGTAGACCCGGGCCACCTCGGTCACGGGCATCTCGCCACGGACGGCGACGTCGACGATGTCCAGGGCGCCGTACGCCGCGGCGAATCCGGCCACGCGATGAGCCGTCTGGTCGGGCACTCCGGCCTGCTGGAGCTGAGCGGTCTGCACGACCATTGCATCGAGCTCAGCGCCGACGGCGAGAGCGGGCAGGCTCGCCGTCACTTCTGCGACACCGGGGCGGAAGCCAGCAATGGCCGCTGCGATATCAAGAGGGCTGCGCCGGCTGTGCAGCAGCCACCTCGTCGCCCGCTCCATCAGCTTGCGGCCCTCGAGCAGCATGGCTGTCTGCACGACAGTCGGCACCTTGTCGTCGAGCATCTCGACCTCAGCCACAAACGACGGCATCGCGAATACCTCGCGAGCCGCCGTGTGGGCCCGGACGATGTCGGCCGTCGACGACGAGGTCTCCTCAGCCATGCGGTAGACGAAGGTGATCCCGGCGTGGTTGACCATGCCGTTGACCACCACCGTCGCGATGATCTCCCGGCGCAGCGGATGGTCCGCCATCTCGCGGGCAAACCGGGTACGCAGTGGGGTGGGGAAGTACTGCGCCAGCTCATGGCCGAGGAAGGCGTCTTCCGGAACGTCCGACTCGAGCAGCTCAGCGGTGAGCGCGATCTTCGTGTGAGCGAGCACCACGGCGAACTCCGGGCTGGTCAGCCCGATTGACGCGGCGTCGCGGCGGGCGATCTCGGCGTCATCCGGCAGCACCGCGAGTGCTCGGTCGACATGCCCGTCGCGCTCCATCCGGGCGATGTAGCGGGCATAGACGGGCACCATGTCGTGCGCCTGGAATCGAGCGTTGCCAAGTGCGGCATTCTGCTCGTAATTGTCCCGCAGCACATGCGCGGCGACCTCGTCGGTCATCTCGTGCAACAGAGCGTCCCGCTGCGTCCGCGTGAGGGCGCCTGCGGCGATGACCTGTCCGAGCAGGATTTTGATGTTCACCTCATGGTCGGAGGTGTCCACTCCCGCTGAGTTGTCGATCGCGTCGTTGTTGACCCGTCCACCGGCGAGGGCGTACTCGATCCGGCCGCGCTGGGTGAGACCAAGATTCCCACCTTCGCCCACGACCTTGCAGCGCAGCTGCCGTCCGTCGACCCGGATCGCATCATTGGTCCGGTCGCCGGCATCGGCATGGTTCTCCGACGCTGCCTTGACGTACGTGCCAATACCGCCGTTCCAGAGCAGATCCACGGGCGCGAGCAATACGGCATGCATCAGCTCGGCAGGGTTCAATGCACTGGCGCTCAGGCCCAGCACAGCGGCGACCTTCGGCGAGATCGGAATGGACTTCGCGGTACGAGGAAAGACACCGCCACCCGCTGAGATCAGCGACCGATCATAGTCGTCCCAGCTCGACCGTGGCAGGTCGAAGAGGCGCTCGCGCTCGACGTACGACGCCGCCTCGTCGGGCGTCGGGTCGAGGAAGATGTGCCGGTGGTCGAACGCGGCGATGAGCCGGATCTGGCGTGACAGCAGCATGCCGTTGCCGAAGACGTCGCCGGACATGTCGCCGATGCCCACGACGGTGAAGGGCTCACTCTGAACGTCGCGGCCAATCTCGCGGAAGTGCCGCTTGACCGACTCCCAGGCTCCCCGGGCGGTGATGCCCATGGCCTTGTGGTCGTAGCCGGCCGAACCGCCCGACGCGAACGCGTCGTCGAGCCAGTAGGCGTAGTCGTGGGCGATCGCATTGGCAATGTCGGAGTACGTGCCGGTGCCCTTGTCGGCAGCCACCACCAGGTACGTGTCATCACCGTCATGACGGACGACGGAGACCGGTGGTACGACTGCTCCATCGACCAAGTTGTCGGTGAGGTCGAGCAGCCCGCGGATAAAATCCGAGTAGCAGGCGACCACCTCCGCTGACATCGCCTCGCGGTCGGACAGCGGCCGCTTGACGACGAATCCGCCCTTGGCCCCCACTGGGACGATGACGGCGTTCTTCACCATCTGCGCCTTCACCAGACCGAGGACCTCGGTGCGGAAGTCCTCCCGGCGGTCTGACCATCGGATGCCGCCGCGAGCCACCGCACCAAAGCGCAGGTGCACGCCCTCCACCCGCGGGGAGTACACGAAGATCTCATGCTTCGGCCGGGGCAGCGGCAGGTCGGGAACTCTCTCCGGGTCGAGCTTGAGCGCGAGGTACTCCTTGGCCCCGCCGTCCGCTCCGGCCTGGAAGTAGTTGGTGCGCACAGTCGCGGTGATGAGCGCGAGGTAACTGCGCAGGATGCGGTCCTCGTCGAGGCTGGCAACCTTCTCGAGGGCGCCGTTGATCTCGTCGATCAACCGATGCGATGGGCCCTCATGATCGGTGAGCGCAGGGTCGAAACGCGCGGTGAAGAGCTCGACGAGCCAGCGGGCCACGTCG
Source organism: Mycobacteriales bacterium (assembly GCA_046590575.1). GTDB lineage: Bacteria > Actinomycetota > Actinomycetes > BP-191 > BP-191 > DATLNF01. The sequence goes on from JBKJUS010000037.1 coordinate 12,778, forward strand.
ACGTTGCGGCCGAGCGTTTCGGCGATGTACATCTCCGAGAACGCCGTACCGGCCTGGCGGAGATACTTCGCGTAGGCGCGGAGCACCGAGACCTCGCGCCAGGTCAGCCGAGCCGCCAAGACAAGTGCGTTGAAGCGGTGGCTCTCGGCCGACCCCCGCCACACCGCGGTGAACGCGTCCTGGAATGCATTCCGTTCGTCGACGCCGACGTCGGTTACCGCACTGAGCCGCAGCCCGAGGTCATAGACCCAGGCCGTCGCCTCGCCGGAACGGGTGATCTCGTACGGACGCTCGTCGAGGACTTCGACGCCCATGTTCTGCAGAACGGGCATGATCTCCGACAACGACAGGGGCGCGCCGACTCGAAAGATCTTGAAACGACGTTCGTCCGCGGGACTGCCGCTCGGCCGATAGAGGGTCACATCGAGGTCGCCGCCGCTGGCCTCGAGCGATTCCAACCGCATGAGGTCGACGACCGCTCGGCGCGCGGAGAAGTCCTCCTTGTACGCCTCGGGGAAGTCGCGGTAGCGGGCAACGAGCGTTGGGGCCGACCCCTCTCCCACCTCCGCAGCGATCGCGTCGGCTAGCTCGTCGTTCCACGACCTGGTGGCGGCCGCAAGCCGGCTCTCGAGCTCGGCGAAGTCGACGTCCTGCAGCTGGGACGGATCCGTGCGCACCACGATGTGCAGCCGGGCCAGCACCGACTCAGACACCGAGGTCGCGTAGTCGACACTGGTGCCGTTGACAGCCTCCATGAGGATGTTCTGGATCTGCAGCCGCACCTCGGTCGTGTAGCGCTCACGAGGGAGGAACACCAGGCAGGAGATGAATCGGCCGTAGGTGTCGTGGCGGATGAAGAGTCGCACCTGGCGGCGCTCCTGCAGATGCAGGATCCCCATCGCGATGGTGAAGAGGTCGTCCTCGGAGATCTGCAGGAGCTCATCGAGCGGATAGGTGTCGAGGATCTGGGCCAGATCTCTGCCGTCGTGACTCCCCGGCGCGAATCCCGCGCGCCTCATCACGGCTGCGGCCTTGCGGCGAGCCACCGGAATGACGCTGGGGCTGGCCCGGTACGCCGCCGACCTGAAGAGGCCGAGGAACCTCCGCTCACCAACGGCCCGTCCCGCAACGTCGAAGATCTTCACCCCGACGTAGTCGAGGTAAGAAGTCCGGTTGACGGTGGCCCGCGTGTTGGCCTTGGTGAGAATGAGCGGGTTGGTGTCCAGAGCACGGCGGCGGACCCCAAGGGGCAGGCTGCCGAAGGGCCGGGAGTCGGGTGCCAAACCGGCATCGCGCAGGATCCCCAAGCCGGTGCCCGGCACCGAGGTCAGGCACTGCTCTTCGTCGACCCCCGTGAGGTCGTACTGGCGGTAGCCGAGGAAGATGAAGTTGTCTGCGCGCATCCAGTCGAGAAGCGCCTTTGTCTCCTCGACTTCCTCAGCTGCCGCGGTCGGGCCTTGGTCGCTGAGCGCGTTGACCGCTTCCTCGGCCCGCCGCTGCATCTTGGGCCAGTCCTCGACGGCGGCCCGCACGTCCTCAAGCACTCGCCGCAGGTCGTTGCGGAGCTGATCGATGGACGCCGGGTCGACCTGCCGGTCGATCTCGACGTGGATGAAGGACTCGAGCACCCGCGATCCCGCCGGGTCATCCGGCCCGGTCAGATCGAGAAGCTGCCCGACCGCGTCGCGGTCGACCTGCACCTGCGGATGCACCACGAGATAAATGGCCAGGTTGTGCCGGGTCAGCTCGGCTGTCACGGAGTCGACGAGAAACGGCATGTCGTCGGTGACCACCTCGACGACCGTATGCGGTGACTGCCACCCGTCGGTTTCCGTCGAGGGGTTGACGACCCGGACGAGACCGGTGCCAGGGGTGCGCCGCTCCGCCAGCTGCAGGTGGGACAGCGCTGCGCCCAGCACGTCGGCCGGGTCGCGGCCGACGAGATCCTCCGCGGCAACGTTCCGGTAGTAGAGAGGGACGAAGATCTCAGCCGTCTTCACGCGGTCTGGTGACCAGTCGGAGCCCTCTTGTGCGAGCATCGCGGCCGCCGAGACGAGCTCGGCTTTCGCGTCGTCCCGGGTCTTCTCCTGCCGTGCAGCCATCGTCTCCCCTGCGGCGCCGTTGCCGTCCGGTGCAGGCAGCGTAGTAGCGGGTGGCCGCCGACTAGCGACGATTCCGTTTTCCGTCGTAGATTTAACTGTGTCGAAGCAACGGAGCGCAGAGAGTCCGGGCGACCCACCGGTCGTCGATTTGGCCACCATCGCACGTGAGCGGGACCGGATCCGCTCGACATATCTGATCCCCGCGGAACGTCGGGCGCCGACCTCAACCCGGGGCGTGCACCACATCGCCCTGGTCTCTTCGGATGTCGAGCGAACGGTGCGCTTCTACCAAGAGGTGCTCGAGATGCCGCTCACCGACATCTTCGAGAATCGTGACTACCCAGGGTCCAACCATTTCTTCTTCGACCTGGGCCACGGCAACCTGCTGGCCTTCTTCGACTTCCCCGGGCTCGACCTGGGTGCCTACGCCGAAGTGCTCGGCGGTCTGCACCACCTCTCGATCTCGGTCGAGCCGCAGAAGTGGCTGCAGCTGCGGGCCAACCTGGAAGCCGCAGGAGTCGACTACCAGCTCGAGAGCGGCACCTCGGTGTACTTCCGCGACCCCGACGGAGCCCGGCTCGAGCTCATCGCTGACCCTCTTGGCGAGATGTACGGGCACCGGGTGCTCTAGCCGAGCTCAGCCCGCAGGTCCGGAAGAAGCTCCTCGGCGATCCGGCGGACGACATCGGGGGCGACCTTGCCGTGGCGGAGGAGAGCCTCGGCCGGATGATCCGGGTGAACGATGACCACCTCGTGCACTCCGGCCTCGCGGTAGCGCAGGACGGCGTCGCGGAACGCCGCGACTGAGGCAAGCGCTGGCCAGTCGTCCGAGCCGATGAGAACGGAGCGGCGGATCGTCGTCGGGTCACGGCCCGCGCTCTCCGCCAGCCGGTCGAGCAACGCACCGCGCTGTCGAACCAGCGTCAGGACCTCGTCGGCCGGCAGGTCCCGGGTGGTCACGGTGTTCCAGCAGTCGGCGTACTCGGCGGCGATCTTCAGAGTGCGCGGGCCGTGCGCAGCGATCGTCAACGGCACTCGCGGACGCTGCACCGGGCCCGGAGCCATCGTCACACCGTCGCCCCTGTAGTGGCGCCCGGCGTAGGACGTCGCGCCTCGCAGCGTTGCATCGACGATCTGGACTGTCTCGCGGAACCGCTCGACTTGTTCCGCCTTCGACCACGGCTCGATTCCCAGCACCTGATAGTCGAGCAGCACCCCCGCTGCGCCGATCCCCAACTCGAGCCGCCCGCCCGAGACCTGGTCGACCGTCATCGCCTGCTTGGCCAGCACGATGGGGTGTCGGATCGTCGGCGAGGCCACCAAGGTGCCGAGCCGGACCCGCGACGTCTCCGCCGCGATCGCCGCTAGCAATGTCAGCCCGTCGAAGAGAGGGTCGCTAGGCGCCTGGGTGCGGTGCACCAAGTGGTCCCACACGTAGAGGCCGTCGTAGCCGAGTCGCTCGACCTCCAGGGCGCGCTGCCGCCAGAGCGGCCAGGGCAGGTTCTGGACCAGCACGACTCCGACGCGCAGGGACTGGCTCACCACACTGACGTTACTTGCGTTTGTCGCAGAGCCTCGGTGCTTGCATGCTGAACGGTATGGCTGTCTACGCGCTCGGCGACCTGGTCCCTGTCATCGATCCCACGGCATTCGTCCATCCCGAGGCCGTGATCATCGGCGACGTGGCGATCGGCGAGGGCGCATCCGTGTGGCCACATGCCGTGCTGCGGGGCGACTACGGCGTGATCACCATCGGGGCCGGCACGTCGATCCAGGACGGCACCGTCATCCATGCGACGGCCGCCGACCCGACGACTGTCGGTGCCGAGTGCGTCGTCGGCCACCTCGCCCACCTCGAAGGCTGCACCATCGACGACCACTGCTTGATCGGCTCCGGCAGCATCGTGCTGGCTCGCGCGCGGGTGCGCTGCGGCGCCGTCATCGGCGCAGCCGCCCTCGTCCCGGAGGGCGTCGAGGTCGCGGCCGGGATGCTCGCCCTCGGCGTGCCGGCGAAGGTGCGCGGCCCCGCCGGACAAGAAGAGCGCATCGCGGCCGCGGCGACGCTCTACCGCTGGAACGGCGCGCGGTACGCCGAACATCTACGGCGTATCGACTGACCTGACTTGCATGAGGTCGGTGAGGACGTCGGGCAACTCCGTGATGGCGGCCTTGTCCACCCAGCAATCGACTCCGAGATCTACGAAGTCCTCCAATGTGGGGCCGCCGGAGAGCACGACGACTCGTGCCGCAGGCGCCAGACTGCGTAGCCCTTTCGCGGCGTGCGCGCCGAGAGCATCCGGCAGCCGGTGGTCAAGCAGCAGGATGTCCGGGCGACCTTGCTCGATGCCGGCGAGTCCCTGCCCGACGCTCACTGCAGTGCCCACAACTGCGAACCTGCCATCGTTGTCCAACACGGCCGTAAGCATCCGACTGAACATCTCGTCGTCATCGATGACGAACACCCGCCAGGGGCCGTTCTCGGTCATTCATCCACCCTAGCGGCGTCGACTACCGCGGTGCGCAAGGCGTCGCACGACGCAGCAAAGACCGCCTCGATCGTCGCCACCTCGAGGTCGACGTCCACGGCGTCTTGGCTGTCCGCCGCCGTCTCCAGCCGACGACACAGCTCGGCTAGGCCCTTCGCACCAAGCGCGGCGGCGCTGCCAGTGAGGGAGTGTGCCGACTCGGCGACAGCGCGGAGGTCGCCGCGGGCGGCGGCCTGCCGAATCGCCTCCACACGAGGTGGGCTCTGCTCGACGAACATGTCGACAAGATCGGCCGCAAGCTCCGAGCCGGACCGCAAGCCCATGCTGCGGAGGCGCTGGATCACCTGCATGTCCAGCAGGTCGTCGGCTCGGCTACCGGTAGCGTCCACCTCGTCATCAAACGCTCCCTCGACGACCTCCTCGGCCCCGACCCACCGCGCGACTGCCGTCGCGATCTCGTGTGGACTCACCGGCTTGGGGAGGTAGTCGTCCATGCCCGACTCGAGGCATCGCTCGCGATCGCCCTGCATCGCTCCGGCGGTCATCGCGATGATCGGGATGCGCTGGCGACTCGGGTCCGAGGCCTCGGCTTGCCGGATCGCGATCGCCGCGTCGTAGCCGTCCATGAGAGGCATCTGGCAGTCCATCAGGACGGCGGCGTAAGTCCGCTCGCCGCCTAATACGGCGTCCACGGCCGCCCGTCCGTCCGGGGCGACGTCGACACGGTAGCCGAGGCTCTCCAGCATGCCGACGGCGACCCGCTGGTTGATCGGGTTGTCCTCAGCCAGGAGGAGATGGATCCGACTTCTCCCGGGATCGAAGTCGTAGCGAGTCACGAGGGGGTTCTGCCTGTCCGGCGACTGGCCACGGACCACGGTGGCCACGACGTTGAAGAGTTGGCTGGACCGCACGGGCTTGGTGAGGTAGCCCGAGATGCCGGCCGCGGCGGCGGCGGCGGCACCGCGCTGCGCCGCTGAGGTCAGCAGGATCATCGGCAATCCGGCCAGCGTTGGATCGGCGCTGATCCGACGGGCCAGCTCGACGCCGTCCAACTTCGGCATCTGGAAGTCGAGCACCGCCGCGTCGTATGGCGAACCCGACGCGGCCGCTGCCTGCAGCACCTCGAGCGCTTCCAGCGGCTGCTCGTAGCAACTGACGGAGATACCCCAAGACGAGAGGTACTCCTGAAGTATTGCTCGGTTAGTGGCGTTGTCGTCGACCACGAGGATGCGGGTCCCACGCAGGCTCTCCCTGGCGGCGGGTACGACGATGGCGTCAGGCGTCGTTGCACCGACCGGTAGCTCGAACCAGAAGGTGCTGCCGACTCCCACGGCGCTGGTCGCGCCGATCCGGCCACCCATGAGCTCAACCAGCTGCGCGCAAATGGCCAGTCCGAGGCCGGTCCCCCCAAACTGCCGGGTCGTCGATACGTCGGCCTGTGCGAACGGCTCGAACAGCCGCCCCAGCGCCGACTCCTCAAGGCCGATCCCGGTGTCGCTAATGTCGCAGCGGAGCAGCACGCCGTCCGCGGTGGGTGGGGCAGTCACCCGAAGGACCACCTCACCTCGCTCGGTGAACTTCACGGCGTTGCCGACGAGGTTGACCAAAAGCTGTCGCAGCCGGCCTGGATCCCCGACGACGGCCGTCGGGACCCCTGGCCCGACGAGCACAGCCAGCTCCAGAGACTTCTCGGCTGCCCGAGTCGCGAGCAGCTCAACGGCTTGCTCGACGCTGTCGCGCACGAGGAAAGTGACGCGCTCGATCTCGAGCTTGCCCGCCTCGATCTTGGAGAAATCGAGGATGTCGTTGATGACCACGAGAAGGGAGTCTGCGGAGACTCTGACCGTCTCGGCGTACTCACGTTGACGGTCGCTGAGGTTCGTGCCGAGGAGCAGCGAGGTCATGCCGATCACGCCGTTCATCGGGGTGCGAATCTCATGGCTCATGTTGGCGAGGAAGGATGACTTGAGCCGGGATGCCTCCAGCGCAACGTCACGCGCCTCAGCTAGCGCGTCCCTGCTGCGCGACCGCTCCACCGCGACGCCGAGCTGACGACCGACATCGCCCATGAGAGCCAGGAGCTCGGGGTCGGGAGTAGTGACCACGTTGGCGAAGAACTCAAGCACCGCGACCACCACGCCGTCGACGAGCACCGGGAAGGCGAGCGCGCTCCGCAGTCCGGTCGCAGCGGCTGCCTCCTTGCGGACGAACTCGGGGTCGGCCGCTACATCGGAGATCCAGTGCGGTCGAGCGGTGGCCAGAACAAGACCCGGCAGCCCGGTACGGGTGTCGAAGACATCGCTGGCTGAAGCACGGCAGAATGCGGCGTACCGCTCCGGATCGGCCACCCTCCATATCGGCTCGTTCGCCGGCTCGCCCTCCGTCAGGAGTGCATGGCCGACCGGCCAACCGGTGAGCTCGCAGACCGCATCCAGCGCGCGCGCCAACGCCTCGTCGGCCGTATCTGCCTGGTTGCTCGTGGCGGCAACCTGCTGGAGCAGCGCAGTAAAGCTGACCTGACGCCGGAGCGCCTCTGCGGCCTCGTGCCGCTCGCTGATGTCGTGAAGGAAGGCGTTGAAGGTCGCCCGCTCGTCGTCCCACACCGGCCAGATGGCCAGCTCGATCGGCAGCTCGCGTCCGTCCTTGTGAAGCGCGCTGATCTCGATCCGGTTATTGAGGACCGGGCCTTCATGGGTTTCGAGCGCCCGGATCAGGCCTTCTTCATGCGCCGCGCGGTAGTCCGCGGGGATCACGAGCTCGGAGAGCCGGTGACCCATCGCCTCGTCCCTCGTCCAGCCGAAGACGACCTCCGCGCGGGTGTTCCATCCGCTGACCGTGCCGGCTGCGTCCATCGAGATGTAGGCATCGTCCGCCGCTTCGATGATCTGGCGGCTCCGCTCCTCGCTGAGCCGCAGGCGGGCCTCGGCCCGCCCTCGAGAGATCAGCGCGCCCCCGAGCAGCACCAGCCCTCCAAGCAGGACCATCCCACGCAGCAGGCTGATGAGCAGGGTCATCCGGTTGGTGCTGGCCGCGCCGGCGAACGCCTTCTTGCGGTCGATCTCAGCGACGACCGCCCAGCCCAACCCGGGCACGGGCGCGTGGGCGCGGAGCACCGCCCGCCCGTCGCGCCGCACCGACCTCACGCCGCTGCCCCCCCGCAGGGCGGCAGCGACACCTGGATCGTCGGCAATCGAGGTGATCTCTCCCGGCACGAGCTCAGGACCCGTAATGACCTGCCCGCGCTGGTCAGTGATCGTCAGCACGATGCCCTGAGTCAGCGCGATCTCGACGTTGGCGGTCGCAAGGCGGTCCAGCCTGTACGCGGCGACGAGGATGCCCAGTTGGCGCCCGGTGCTGCCGCTTTGCGGCCCCAGGTCACGCACGGGGGTGGCCGCCGCCACGACCAGCGGATTACCGGTCGCGGCAGTCTGATAGGCCTCTGAGATGTAGGTCCGACCGGTTGCTTGGACGCCGCGGTACCAGTCGCGGAATGCGAAGTTGCGGCCGAGGACCGACCGGGTAAGCGGGCGAGCGTCGGCGAGCACACCCACGGGATCTGCCAAGAAGCTCACCGCGATACCTGACCGCGACGCCAGTAGGTCATCCAAGGTATCGCCAACGGCCTGCTGGTCGAAGCTCGCCACCTTGCCGGCTTGAAGTCCCTCGATCAGGAACGGGCGCGTAGCAAAACTCGTTACCAGCTGCCCTAGCCCGGTCATCTCCTCGTTGACTGTGGCCTGGCTGATCGCCGCGGTGGCTCGGATGCGGTCGCGCACCTCACGCTCGACCGCGTCGCTCGTGAGCCGCTGGGTGGTGAAGGTGAGCGCCACAAGGGGCAACAGGCAGACCGCTACGAAGACGGCGAGCAGCCGCCGCGAGGACCATCCACTCAGCCCGCGCACGCCGACCACGCTGAGCAGGATGGCACAGCGGAGGGGCCGTCAGTCGTAGTTTCGGATAGTGCGCACGTTGAGGTAGACCGATAGCACTCCGGCGGCAGCGACGACCGCAAAGCCCTTGCCGACCGTGGCCCACTGGATGTCCTGGAGCACAAGCGACCGGAGCCCTTCCATGATGTAGGTCACCGGGTTGAACGTCGCGGCGATCTCCATGGGTCTCGTAAGCAGCTCGCGTGGGACGAAGTTTGGTGTGAGGAAGAGCAGCGGGAAGAAGATCAACGAGCCGGAGTTCGTCGCGGCGGCGCTGCGCGTCTTTAGCGCGATGATCTGGATGAAGCCGGAGAAGACGACTCCCCACGATGCAGCAAGCAGCACCAGCAGCACCCAGCCGAGCGGCCCAGACTCGATGTGCACGCCGAACGGCAACGAGATCAGGACCAGGATGACCGTGATGAGCACACCCTTCGCCGCTTCGGCCGTGAGCCGACCGAGGACGATCGCCGTACGCGATATGGGTGTGGCCCGGAGCTTGTCGAAGTAGCCACCCTCAATGTCTTCGACAAGGTAGAGCGCGGCACTGCCGAAGGAGGCCGCGAGCAGCAGCGAGCTGGGCAGCTGGAACGCGGCGTAGGACTGTCCGAACAGAAACGGTGTCGCGTCGGACGGGAAGATGTCGGCGGCCTGCCCGACGTTGACGATGAGGAAGAAGAGGGGAATGAAAAGCGTGGGGATCGACGAGTCGGGTGTACGGGTCGCCTCCCGCAGTGCCCGCTTGCCGAGGACCCACGACTGCGCCAACGTGCTCATGCGCTGACTTCTTGTACGGCCCCGGCGACCCGCTCCCGACTGCGTCCGGTCGCGTCGAGGAAGACCTCCTCGAGCGTCGGGTCTGATCTGAGCTTCTTCCGCTCGCGCAGCTCCTTCTTCAGTTCGGCTGGCGTGCCCTCGCGCACGATGCGGCCGTCGTCGATGATGGCCAGCCGGTCGCATAGCTGGTCGGCCTCCTCGAGATACTGCGTCGTGAGGAAGACCGTCGTACCGCGCGCGTTGATCCGCCGCATCTCCTCCCAGACGGTGAGCCGACTGGCCGGATCGAGACCCGTCGTCGGTTCGTCAAGGAAGAGCACCGACGGCTCGTGGACGAGCGCTGAAGCAAGGTCGAGCCGGCGCTTCATCCCGCCCGAGTAGGTCTTCACCCGCCGGTCCGCACTGTCCTCGAGGTCGACCAGCGCCAGCAGCTCCGACGTGCGGTGGGCGGCGGCGCTAGCCGACTGCCCGAAGAGCCGGCACTGCAGAGTGACCAGCTCGCGACCGGTCTGCCGCGGGTCGAGACCAGCCTCCTGCAGCGCGACGCCGATCTGCGTGCGCGCCCGGTCCGGCTCCGCGGCGACATCGACGCCGGCCACCCGCGCCGTACCGCTTGTGATGGACATCAGCGTGGTCAACATCCGCACGGTGGTCGACTTGCCCGCACCGTTGGGGCCGAGGAAGCCGAACACCTCACCCTCGGCGACCTCGAGGTCAACGCCTCGAACAGCCTCGACGTCGGCGCCCCCTCGCCCGGAGTATCGCTTCACCAGCTGGTGTGCCTCGATTGCCAGAGTCATGATGTGAACCCTACCGATGGCGAACCCAACTCCCCGAGCCGCGCGACATCGTTGGCCCTGGCCCGGTGGGCGAGCCGGTCGAGCAGGTGGGTGCCGATCCCCTGACCCTGCCAGTGATCAGCGACGATGAACTTCTTGAACTCGGCTTGGATCCGTTCGGCTCGACGACCGCCTCACGAAGATCCATCGGCCGACGGCTACTGAGGTGCGTGCCGTTCTGTACCCTACGGTCGCATGGTGTTGGCTCTCCCTCAAGATGACCCTTGCTCGTTCTGTGAGTACCTCGTGGGCAACAGGCCGTACACCGTCCTGGCGCGTGATGCTGCGGCTGCCGTCTTGGTTACTCGCGAGCAGCGCGGTCGGATGCACGTGTTGGTGATCCCGACGGCGCACCGGACCACCATCTTGGATCTGACGCCCGACGACTACGAACCTCTAATGGCGAACGTCGCTCGTGCAGGACGCGCCGTGGCAGCAGCCGTAGATGCAGAAGGCATCGCGATCTGGCAGAAGAACGGCATTGCGAACGGCCAGACTGTGCCCCACGTCCACTTCCACGTGGCAGGAACGTTGCCCGGGGGTGGTACCGAGTGGGGGACCGTCCCCAGGCTGGACCTTGCCGAGACGGAAGGGATAGCTGAGTCGCTCCGGCCGTACTGGGACGCAGCCCGCGTGTGAGTGCTTCCGCTTTGCCTACGGCGCGGTGGGAGAATCGACGCTAGCCGATACTGCCGCGTCCGATGCGCCCTGAGCGCGCAACCAACGTGCGGGAGGCAGGGCGGGATGCCGAGCGAGTAGCGGCTACCCTCGGACGCGGCCCGTTCGGTGTCACACTGAGGTGGCTAAGCCGTGCTCAACTATCAGCCGTCCACGCCCCCCATCGGCCAGCAGTGTCACTGTCCCGGGCTGAGGCGGCGATGCGTTCAGCGACGGCCCGCGACGTCCAGCTCTTCCTGCTGGGCAGTCTTCGTGAGTTCGGCCCAAACGACCTTGCCGGACGGCGTCCGGTCACTACCCCATCGTGCCGAGAGTTCCGCGACCAGACCAATGCCCCTGCCGCCCGTGGCGTCCGAGTCCACCTCAACCACCTCGGGCCCGGCCGCGGCGAGGTCCTCGCACGCTATCCGGACGCCGCCAACTGAGTGGCGAAGGGACACGCGGAAGGCCGTTCCCGCATGGTGAACAGCGTTGGTCGCCAGCTCCGACGCCACCAGAGTGCCGTCGTTAATGAAAGTGTCCTCTCCCCAACCGGTCAGCATCGCCTCCACCCAGCTCCGCGCGGCCCTAACGGCAGACGGCGCGGCGACGAAGACACGCGAGACATCGTCTCCGGGCCTCGACGGGCCCGCGCCAGGCACCGAGCTGCCGTAACCAGATGGAAGCCTGACCTGGGAGTGCGCCCGACACACCTCGTCCACAGCGATCAGGTCTAAATGGGCGTCCAGCGCTGCTGTTGGGTAGGCGCAGAGAAGCGTGAACTCGCGAGTGCCCGCGAGGTCGTTCCAGAGCCGTTCTAGTTCGATGGCTGCCGCCGCATCCCCATCGGCCCAGAGCAGTGCCACCATCTCCCCGAAAGCGCGAACTCCTCGGCCACCGACTCCGGCGGCGTCAACAGCCCCACCGATAACTGCCTCGAACAGTCGGGGGTCCAGTGCGCCATTTGGTGAGAAGCTGCTCAGTGTGGTGGTCGCGTCGAGCGCGCGGTAGTGACCGGACGCCGCGGCTTTGACGACGTCGATCCCCTGCCTGAGCAGCAGGGACTTCAGGGCCGACCTGTGCGCGGGCGTGGCCACGACTACGACACCTTCCCCCACCCGAAGGCCTTCGGTGACGAATGCCGCGACCGCGACGACGAGTTCGTCGTCTAGGTCGTAGAGGAGGACCTGGTGCTGTTCGGGCGAACCACGCCCGGTGATCATCGTCGCCGCTGGACCGCGGTGAGAACCGCACACGCTCGGACCTGGCTGCGCCACCGCACCAGCATGGCGGATCACAGACACCACTGATCGGGTTCCCGGCAGCTGCTTGGCCTGGTACATCGCCTCGTCGGCGTCGTGCAGCAAGATGATGGGCTGGGTCGTCGACGAGGCGGTGAGCGCGCACCCGATGCTCACGTCCACGTTGAGGCGCTGCCCGCCGATGTGCCAGTCCGCGGTGATCGCCTGGACGATCCGGCCGATGAGCAGTTCAGCGTCGTCGACGCTCTTGAGGTCCTCGCAGGCCGCCACGAACTCGTCGCCGCCGAAGCGCGACACGGTGTCGGTAGGACGCAGCACCGTGAGCAGCCGGTGGCCCAGCTCGACGAGCACACCATCCCCAACCGCGTGCCCGTACGTGTCGTTGATGCCCTTGAAGTCGTCTACGTCGAAGTAGAGGACGCAGGCCAGTCCCGGATTCCGGTCCAGCCGGGCGATAGCCGAACCCAGGCGGTCGAGAAGCCGCTCCCGGTTGGGCAGACCAGTCAGCACGTCGGTGCGGGCTTTGCGCCGGAGGGCCAGCAACGAGGCCGCGAGCCGTGTCTGGTAGCCGAGGATCTCCAGGACCTCGGCTGAGAACTCCCTCGCCGAACCGTCGAAAATTGAGACGCTTCCCAACACGACGCCACTGTCGATCAGAGGGATGCCCGCGTAAGCGCCGATCACCCCGCCGAGCACCATCGGATTGCGGGAGTACACCGGATGCCTTGCGGCGTCAGCCACGACGAGAGCCCGGCCCGTGTCGACGACCTCGGCGCAGAACGAGAGCCCGTCAGGAACCTCGGTGCACGGTGCCCCGACGCCGACCACAGCGGGATAGGTCTGCAAGTTGGAACGGACGATGTTGATGACCGCGATCGGCACGCCGCAGGCCAGGCGCAAGGTCCCCACGACGGCGTCGAGGTCAGGATCGCCGAGGTGACCGCGTAGCTCAGCCTCAGCAACGGCACGCAGACGTTCGGGATTGCCGACGCCGATGATCGGGGCGGCTTGCCTCGTTGTACGTCGAATCGTGAGCACGTAGGACTCGTCTCTGTCCGCGACCCGAGTTCAATCAGTGTCTCGTATCGCGAGCATGCTCTCCAAAATCCCCGTTGTATCTGGTCAATTCGGGTGGCATGTGCGCAGACAAGCCAGGTCCACAGGGTTTATGGAGGATTCAGTACCGCCACCTGATCGCGGTTAGCCGGCGGCGATACCTGCGCGTTAACGTGTAACGGCTCCCCTCTCCGCGGATCTGCCAGGGGGCACACTCGGCCGATGACTACGGAGCAAACTCTCAAGAACATGGTCGACGCCTTCAATGCGCACGACCTGGACGCCATCATGGCCTTCTTCACGGAGG
>JBKJUS010000033.1:0-7436 GCA_046590575.1 Mycobacteriales bacterium
CTCATCAGCCCGCTCCTCGCGCTCATGCGCAACCAGGTCGTCGCCGCCGAGCGGGCCGGCATCCGCGCGGTCACGGTCAACTCCACCAACATCGGCCAGTGGGACGAGGTCTACGGCGCGGTCGAGCGCGGCGAGGTCGACGTGCTGCTGGTCAGCCCCGAGCGGCTGAACAACCCGGGCTTCCGCGACGCGGTGCTCCCCCGGCTTGCCGCGACCGCCGGGCTGCTGGTCGTCGACGAGGCGCACTGCATCTCCGACTGGGGTCACGACTTCCGGCCCGACTACCGACGGCTGCGCCACCTGATGCGCGACCTGCCCGCCGGTACGCCGGTACTCGCCACGACCGCGACGGCCAACGCGCGAGTAGTCGACGACGTCGCCGAGCAGCTCGGCAGCGCCGACGTCGTGGTGCTGCGCGGGTCGCTCGAGCGGGACAGCCTGCGCCTCGCCGTCGTCTCGCTCCCCTCGCCCGCGCACCGCCTGGCGTGGCTCGCCGACCACCTGCCGACGCTGCCGGGCTCGGGCATCGTCTACACGCTGACGGTGGCTGCTGCGCAGGACACCGCGGCGTTCCTCCGCGAGCGAGGCCACACAGTCGCGGCGTACTCGGGGCAGACCGACGACGCCGATCGGCGCAGCGCCGAGAAGCAGCTGCTGCGCAACGAGGTCAAGGCACTGGTTGCGACGTCCGCGCTCGGCATGGGGTTCGACAAGCCCGACCTCGGCTTCGTCGTACACCTGGGCGCGCCGCAGTCGCCGATCGCCTACTACCAGCAGGTGGGCCGCGCCGGCCGCGGCGTCGAGCGGGCCGAGGTGCTGCTGCTGCCGGGCGCCGAAGACCAGGCGATCTGGCGCTACTTCGCGTCGCTCGCATTCCCGCCCGAGGACCAGGTGCGCCTCGCTTTGGGCGTGCTCGCCGACGCAGGCCGCGCGATGTCGACCGCCGCGCTCGAGCCGCACGTCGACCTGCGGCGTACCCGGCTCGAGATGATGCTCAAGGTGCTCGACGTCGACGGTGCAGTACGCCGGGTCAGCGGCGGCTGGGTGGCTACGGGGGTGGACTGGGCGTACGACGCCGACCGCTACGCGAAGGTCGCAGAGACGCGCGGCAGCGAGCAGCGGGCGATGCTTGAGTACCTGCGCACCGAGGGCTGTCGGATGCAGTTCCTGCGCGAGCAGCTCGACGACCCCGGCGCCGCGCCCTGCGGGCGGTGCGACAACTGCCGCGGCGAGCCGTGGCCGACCGCGGTGTCGGAGGTGTCGCTGCGCGCGGCGCAGGACGCGCTCGGCCGGCCGGGCGTGGAGATCGCACCGCGCGCGATGTGGCCCAGCGGCCTCGACGCCGTCGGCATCTCGCGCAAGGGTCGGATCGACGCGTCGCTCGCGGCGGAACCCGGTCGGGCGATTGCCCGGCTGACCGACCTCGGCATCGCCGACCGGCTGCGCGGTCTGCTGGCAACCGAGGCCCCTGACGCCGTCATACCGGACGACGTGGTCCGCGCAGCGATCGCCGTACTCGCGGCGTGGGACTGGGAGCAGCGTCCCGCTGGCGTCGTCGCGATGCCGTCGCAGCGGCGGCCGACCCTGGTGTCGTCGTTGGCGTCGCAGCTGGCCGAGGTCGGCCGACTCCCGCTGCTCGGCACGCTCGACCTGACCCGCGACCCCTCGGGCGGGCGAAACTCCAACAGCGCGCAGCGGGTGCGGGCGGTGCACGGCGCGTTCGCGGTGGGAGCCGCCCTGCGCGACGCGTTGGTCGCGCTCGACGGAGCGCCGGTGCTCCTCGTGGATGACCTCGTCGACAGCGGGTGGACGATGACCGAGGCGGTGCTCACGCTGCGCGAGGCCGGCGCCGGCCCTGTGCTCCCCTTCGCCCTCGCCACCGCCGGCTGAGCGGATTTTCGGCTGGTGTACCATTTCTTGTACCAGACCTGGGAGGACCGAGTGGCCGTCACGGCGAGCGAAGCGCGCAAGAACCTGTTCGGCCTCATCGACGAGGTCAACGCCGACCGCACGCACGTCGAGATCACGTCCAAGCGCGGCAACGCCGTGCTCATGTCGCGGGACGAGTACGACGCGTTGGCCGAGACCGCTCATCTGCTGCGCGCCCCTACCAACGCGCGCCGGCTGCTGCAGAGCCTTGATCAGGCGATGAGCGGGGCGCGGAAGGCGCACGAGCTGTCGCGGTGAGACTCGTGTTCACTCCCCACGGCTGGGAGGACTACGCACACGGGGTCTCGACCGACCGAAAGGTCGTCGTCCGAATCAACCGACTGATCGATGACGTCCTGCGCGACCCGTTCAGCGGGATCGGCAAGCCGGAGCCGCTGAAGCACGCGCTCGCTGGTGCCTGGTCGCGACGCATCACGGACGAGCACCGGCTGGTCTACCTCGTCGACGGAGAAGACGTCGTGATCCTGCAATCGCGCTACCACTATTGATTCTTGGCGCGCGCGCTGCGCGAAGGCCCGCGCCGGGCCGGGCGTGGCCTTCGCACTCGCGACGGCCGGGTCTGCGGACTACCGGTTGATCACCCATTCACGACCCTCGGCAACGTCGCCGGCGGCGGTCAGCGGGGTGTGCAGGGAGAAGAGGCCGCCGGGGTGGGTGTACGCCGCGAGCTCGGTGACCTGTGCGCCCATGCGAAGGTCCTTGCCATCGAGGCGCACGCGGAAGAGCAGCGACGAGCCGGCGGCGCTCATCGTGCCGGTGTGCCCCTGGCTCTCCCCTGTGGCGCAGCCGACCTCCGACTTCTGGACCGGACCGGTGCCGAGCGAGTACTGCGTGGCAGAGAACTTGCAGCCGGCCACCGTGAACGTCAGGCCGCGGGTGTGACGCATAGGTCCTCCCGGTGACCTGTGCCGGCTAGGCCCGGCATCTCGTTATGACGAGTCGCGGACCGGGTTCGAGGTTCACCACCGAGGTGTGCGCCTCGACGTCCAAGGGCCGGGGTGGTACCCAGGTCAAGAAGGATTGCGCGGCCCTGCAGTATCCGCCGCGCAATATGCCTTGATGCGCTAAGTGGCTACCGCTATACCCTCCTTCCCATGTTCGGTCGGCTCAGTCTCCGCTGCTGCCGAACAGGGTGCGCCACGCCGCAGGCCACGCGATGTTGCTCCTGGTCCACCGACGGCTGCCGCGGATCGCTCGCCCGGGTCGCCCAATGAACCGCCCGGCAACGGCGGCCCTCGCCGCGATCTTCGTGTTGGCCGGCTGCACCGACGCTCCCGACGTCCGGTCCTCCACGACTCCGTCGCCGACCCACGCGGCCACCACTTCGTCGCCCATCCAAGCCGACTACCTCGATGACCACTTCGACGTCGGCGGCGGCCGTCTGATTCACCTGAGGTGTCAAGGGACCGGCTCGCCCACCATCGTCCTCGAAGCTGGCGGAGCCTCCGGGTCAGAGGACTGGCCCGGGGCAATTACGCAGCCGTTGTCGAAGCGCACCCGGACCTGCAAGTACGACCGGGCTGGGACCGGGACAAGCCACCAGCCCCCCCAGCGACGGCGGCTCATGGTCGACGTTGCCAACGACCTCGAGGCGGTGCTCTCCGCCGCCGACATCGACGGACCGCTGCTGCTCGTGGGGGCGTCATTCGGTGGCGTCGCAGCTCTGCACTTCGCGCTGACCCACCCGAACCGCACGGCCGGGCTAGTCATCCTCGACACCGACTGGCCGACCACCGACTTCAGCCTGACTTCGGACAAGTTTCTGCCAGCTGCGCTGCTCGCAGAGATCCGCGCCCAAGACCGCTGGGACGCCGCCGACAACATCGAGCGCATCGACTACCAGGCCACCACCGCCGAAGTGGCGGCAGCATTTCACCCACTGCCGGACATCCCGATCATCGTGCTCACGGCGCTCCGAAGTATTGACTGCTTCGAACGCTCTGCGGCCGAGTGCGCCAGCGTTCGCGCCGAGAACACCCGGCTCCAGGGGCAATGGCGAAAGCTGGGCCCCCGCGTCGTACAACGCACGGTGGACTCCACGCACGACATCACCGAGGAGGCTCCCAACGCCGCACTCGAGCAGATCCTCGCTGCGCTGGATGAGGTGCGGTCGTGACGACGGTGGCACGCCAGGCGTCCAGCAGCACTTCAGTCAGCCTCGCCATCGGGACGACGTCGAGTCGCACCAGCATGCCGGCGTACCCGTCGTAGTGGGGGGTCCTGAGGAAGACGTCGGGCTCACCCGCGACGAGGGCGTCCCTGTCCTCAATGTCGGGCACCCGCACCATCGCGACATCAGGTAGGTCGTGGATGCGCGCGAAGAGCTTTCCCGCGACGGTGCCAGCGGGTGACCCGCCCCCGTCTGTCGAAGTCTGCCCCTGGCTTTGATCACCAAGATTCGATCGCCCGCGAGAAGGAGGATGATCACCTCGAGCAGGTTGCCTGCGAGATCCGGGCCGACCACGAGCGCGTGCGCCGTGGCATGGCGAATGGCGTCGTCCGCCATACCGTGCCTACGAGCCGAGCCGTGAATCTCCACACGGTATAAGTGCAATACACAAGAACCTCGACGGCACACCGCAAGGACAAGCCCGGGCGACGACTACGTTTTGCCGCGGACGGCAAAGACGCGCCACGTTCCGGGCACGCCCTTGAGCTCGCGCTCGCCGCGGTCGTCGAACTCGATGCCCGCGCCAGCGACGAGGTCGGTCACGGTCCGCGAGACCAGAACCTCGCCGGCTTCCGCAATGGCGGCGACTCGCGCCCCGATGTGGACGGCGATGCCCGCAATATCGTCGCCACGGAGCTCGACTTCACCGGTATGGAGACCGACCCGCACCGCCACGCCCAACTGCTGGGCTCCATCGCGGATCGCGCAGGCGCACTGGATGGCGCGGGCGGGCCCTTCGAACGAGGCGAAGAAGCCGTCACCCGTCATCTTCACTTCAGTCCCCCGGAACCGCCCCAACTGGCGACGCACCATGGCGTCGTGAGCGTCCAGGCGGTCACGCCAGGCCCGGTCACCCATAGCGCTCGCCTGAGCAGTGGAATCGACGATGTCGCTGAACAAGACGGTGGCGAGGACCCGGTCGGGCTCGGGCGGCTGGCGGGTGCCGGTGAGAAACTCCTCGATCTCAGCGAGCATCCCGTCGGTCTCGCCCACCCAATAGAGCGAGTCGCGCCCCGGAAGCTCCACGTAGGTGGCGTCTGGAATGTGCTCGGCGAGGTAGCGGCCGTGAGCGGATGTGATCGTCGGACAGTCGCGGCGGTGCAGCACGAGGGTTGGCACCCGGATGAGCGGCAACAACTCCCGGACGTCAGCGAGATTGCTAGTCCGCATTTTTGCCTGGGCCGTGCTCGGGCTGGCACTCCGCCGGCCGGCCCTGACCCACCATGAGCGAAAGGCTGGGTCAGCCGCGACGCTCGGTGCGAACAGGGCGAGATCGTCGAATCCCTCTTGCAGGGCGTCCGGGCGAGTGACGACCTCGAGAAATCGATCGATGACGTCACGCGGAACGCCAAAGGGGTAGTCGGGTGCAGCAGCCACGCGCGCTGTGCCGTTGACGATGACCAACTGGCTGACCCTGTCCGGGTGGGTCGCTGTCATCATGATCGCCTTGGCGGACGCTTCCATGTCAACGAGCACCGCCACAGACTGCACTCCCACCGCGTCGAGCACCCCGATGGCATCGTCGACCCACTGCTCCAGCGCCGGCAGCTCCGACAACGCGAGCGGATCCGACAGCCCGAGGCCACGACAGTCGAAGCGGATCAGCCGGCTGAACGACTCCAGCCGCTTGTGGAACCGCAGGAGTGCCGGCTCCTCGTCCATGCTGTCGATCGACGCATTGCTGGCGAAGAAGTGAAGAAGATCGAGTTCACCGTGACCCAGCACCTGGTACGCAATGTGAGTGTCGCCGCTCCGTGCGTATCGAACGTCGCGATCGTCCGTCATGCGCACAGTCTGGCATCGGCCGAAGAGGCGGGGTACTCCGCCGAGTTGCGATTTGGTGGCCAATCTGTGGATCTTCGAGCGCTGCCAATCGTCCGTCGTAACCTCCTTACGTGAAGCGCCTCGTTCTCCCGCTCGCCGGTCTCCTGCTGCTCGCCGGTCTCTCGGCTCCCGCCTTGGCGGGCGACCTGAAGCCTGGCCAGTCAACGTTCACGGCGCTTGAGCCGGCGCGGCTCCTCGACACCCGCACGACCGGCACCCCGGTCGGTCCGGGCGGCACCGTCGACCTGGTCGTCGCCGACGGCCTGCGGGTGCCGCAGGGCGCGACGGCGGTCGTCCTCAACGTCACGGCGACCGGCGCAACCGCGTCCACCGACGTTCGGGCCTACCCCACCCCCATCGGCGACGAGGCGCCTCCCACGGTGAGCAACCTCAACACCGTCGCGGGCAGCACTGTCGCCAACCTCGTGCACGTCAAGGTCGGCGCAGGAGGTGCGGTACGGCTGCGCAACTCCTCCGGCAGCGTGCACCTGATCGCCGACCTGTCCGGCTACTTCGCCGAGCAGGCCGGCTCGACGTACGTCGGCGTCGAGCCGCGCCGGCTGATGGACACCCGCGATGGGCAGGCTCCGCTCGCCGGCGGTGAGATCCGGCACCTTCCCGTGGCCGGTGTCGCGAACGGCGCCCCGGCCGAGGCCACCGCGGTCGTGCTCACCGTGACCGCCGTCGGCGCTACCCGCCCGACCGACATCCGCGTGTGGCCGCGCCGCGACGCCGAGCCGCCGCTGGTCAGCAACCTCAACCCGCCGCCGGGCCGCCCCGTTGCGGCGTCGGCCGTCGTAGGAGTGGGCGACCGGGGCGAGGTCAGCCTGCGCAGCAGCACCGGCACCGTGCACGTCGTCGTCGACCTGGCCGGCTGGTACCTGCCGACGGCAGACGGCTCGGCCTTCCACCCCGTCGCCCCGACCCGACTGACCGACACCCGGACCACCGGTGCACCGGTCGGTCCGGGAGGGGTGCTCGACGTGCAGGTCGCCGGGGCCGGGACAATCCCGTTCCCGGCCACGGCCGTCGTGCTCAACGTGACCGCCGTCGGCGCCACAGCGACCACAGACATCCGCGCCTACCCGACGCCGGTCGGCAGCGCCGTGCCGCTGGCCAGCAGCCTCAACGTCGTACGCGGTGAGACCCGCCCCAACGCGGTCGTGGCCACCGTCGGGCAGGACGGCTCGGTCCGGCTGCGCAACAGCGCGGGCAGCGTCCACCTGGTCGTCGACCTCGCCGGCTGGTTCGCTCCTACCGGTGACGGCTGGGACATCAGCTGGCCGCAGTGCACCGCCGCAGGGGCGACGACAAGCCGGCTTCCGACCGGCGGCGCTTTCGCGGTCGTGGGGCTGACGCGCAGCAGGCCGTTCAGCGACAACGAGTGCTTCGCCGCGCAGTGGGCGTGGGCGAGCAGCCTGCCGGGCGAGCCCGCCGTCTACGTCAACGTCAACGCCCCCGGCCCGCGCGACACGGCTGACGGCCGGATCTG
>JBKJUS010000118.1:0-8366 GCA_046590575.1 Mycobacteriales bacterium
GTCGAGGAGACCACCGATGGGGAACAGCGCGGCGGGCTGATTGCCGCTGCAGTCCTCTTCGGGCTCGGGTCTGTGCTGGCTATCAGCATGGCTCGCGGAGGGCGCGTCGGCACGAGGTGGTACTACGGCGGGCGGTCTCGATCCCAGAAGGAGAACCAGGGACGCCCGGTCGAGTCGACTGAGAACGTCCGCTCGAAGGAGTGGTGACGCATGATCCCGAGAGTCGAACGGTCTGTCCTCCTGGCAGCTGGATTGGCTGTTGCAGTCGTCGGGTGCGACTCCGGAAGTCTTCGCGACCGTGAGCGATCCGACTCCGAACGGCATTCGGCTGCCGGTGTTGAAGCTGTGTGCGCCGCGGCGGTGCCTGGGCTAGAGGCGGTGTCGGCAACGCTGACGACCGTCGCTGCCGCCCGCAGCCACCGCGTCGGGCCAGGGCTCAGTCCTGCGGCAGCCGCCTTCCCCGGCGCCGCCGATGGCGACGCCGCGGTCTGGTGCTGGGTGCGGGTCATGCCGGACCTGGCCTCCAGACCCGACGGCGCATCTGCCTATGAGGTCTACGCAGTGGCCGCGCCTGCCGCCGCGCGCTTCCCCGAACCTGTTCTCGTGGCCACCATCGGCGAAGGCTCGGCTCCTCGGCAGACGTCAGGCGCCCCCATAGTTCCGTGAGAACGCCGTCCAGCCCTGACGAAACACGCCCTCGCGGGGCCGCCAGGGGCACGCTGGTTGGCCCTCCCGCGACGCAACACCCGCGACGCGCTCGGCGGCGATGCATCCAGCGGCGACATCCGCGGCCTCTTCGACCTCGCCGTCGACGTTGCGCAGGCTGCCGGCTACGCGCCCGCGTCCTGAACAACCTCACGCCGGCTCGCCGCACGCCGGGGCCGCCTCCTCCCTGGCGCGCGCCGCGCCAAACGGACCCTACGCAACGACGAGGCGGCACCCGGGCCTGTCTTCGTCAGCACCACCCGCGCGGTAGGGCCCGGTGATTCATCAAGCCCATGCCGGCTTCCGCGCGCCAGTACCGAGTGACATGGCCCGAGTGCCGCTGGCCCCAACCCTGGCACTCCACCCACCCGAAACCGCGCGCGCAAAGAGATCTGTGGATGACGCGACCTGCAGGCTTCAGATGACTGCCACAATGCTTCGATGGGTGACGAGCATCCGCCAGTCGTGATGGTCAGCGAAGGCAGCGCTTTGGCCCGCAACCATTCGCGGCCCAGCGCAGATGCGGATGGCTAGCAGGCCTGCGCCCAGCGGCGCGGTCGACCGCAACTCCTAAGTGTCCGTAGGGTGACGGTGTGACGCGCTTTGGCATCGATGCGCCGACGTTCTTGCGGCTGGCGCGCGGCGACAGGCGTCCTACGGAGACGCCACGAGTGCCAGGTGACGGACATCCGCACACGAGGCGCAGGTGGCGAGCGCCCCACCACGACTCAGGCAGCCGGTCCACGACGGCACCCGGCAGCAGGCTAAACGGCGCCAATCCGGTCGCGAGCGCACCATCGCGCAGCAACGGCACTCCTTGGAGCCATCGAATAGGTTCCATCCGCCCCCCAGTCGCGGCGCAACCGAATACTGCTGCAGAGATGTGATCCGGGAGGTTCTCAGACCTGAAGGCGCGCCGCGGATGGGAAGGCACAGGGGAGGCCGATGCGATCGAGGATCGGGAGGCAGTCGCGTCGGGAGCTCGCGCTAGCGAGTGAGAGTCGCGCCGGCGAGTGGGCCCGTGGCAAGGCACGTCGTGCTCAGCGACAGTTCGTGGCTCAGCACTGGCGCCAGCTGAGCATGTGCGGCGCGCTGATGTTCGTGCCCGTCGCGTCGACCTCGTTTCTTGTGCCGTCCGGGTTCGGTCGTGGGTTCCTGGTGGGTGCGACCGTCGCCTCTGTGGGCGCGGTCCTCGCGTTCCTCGTCGTCCAGAGCACCGGAACAGCGTCGCTGATGATGGGAGACCAAGCCGAACGGTTCACCACCGACGAGCTGCGCCCCCTTCGAAAGCGGGGGTGGCGCTTCGTCAACCGCTTCTCCTTGACGACTGGCGACATCGACCATGTGCTCGTCGGCCCTGGTGGCGCGTTCGCCATCGAGACTAAGTGGAGTGCGGAGCCGTGGCAGCTGGACCCGCCAGGCGACCGGATTCGGTCCGCCGCGCGTCAAGCCGCCCAGAACGCGAAGCGGCTCGGCTTGTGGCACGGATTCCGTTCTGTCGGCGTGGGACCCGTCGAACCGGTCGTTGTGCTTTGGGGTGGCGGTCTCGCCGGCTCACCCCCAGAAGATGCCGTGCGCCGCATCGATGACGTCACTGTTGTTGCCGGCCCCGATGCGGGCCAGTGGCGCGACGGGCTTTTCAGCGGCGGCCTCACCCCCGAGCAGTGCGACCTGCTGTGGCAGGCAATGTCGGACCACCTCGAGCGCCGCGACCCGGTCGACCGCGCCAAGTTCCCTGTTCCGATGTCCCTCATGGCCATGACGTGGCACAGCCTGGGCACCTTCCTGGCAGCACTGGCCGGGGCCATCGCAGCCACGCAAGTCGTACGGATTCGACCTCCGGCATGGTGGCTTCCAGCCGGTGCCGCACTGCTAGCCGCCGGGGTGTGGGCCCGGCGCTGGCCGAGGGCGCGGATGCCGGCCTTGGGCTGGCTGGTGGGGGTCAGTACCGCAGCACTCGCGATCCTCGCTGGCGTCGTGGTGTTCTACCTCGGATGACCGGTGAGGCGGTGAACCCTCAGCCATCCAACGCCGTCCAACGAACTGTTGGGTTTCGCGCTCCCCCTGGCTGGTGTCTCACCGCATCGCGACGCAATCGATCAGTACAACGAGGTCGAGACGGACTCCTAGGCGATAGGTGCAGTCGCACCGATACGACCGTCACGCGAGAGGACCGAACCAAACCGCCCCTCCCGTCATCCTTGTCCTTGTGACCAACCTGCAGGTGTCGTCGGCGCCCGCGGTGGCGATGGAGACGCAGGGAGGACTCGAGCTGTCGACGTTCGAAGACTTCTACGCCGAGACCTACCGTGACCTGACCGCCTACTGCTGGCAGCTGGTCCGCGACGTCGAGCTGTCACACGACATGGCCCAGGAGTGCTTCACTCGGCTCCTGGGGCGCTGGATCAAGGTGCGCGAGCCGCGCGCCTACCTATTCCACATCGCGACGAACCTCGCCCGGGAGACCTGGCGGTCGCAGGCTCGGTCGACCGCCACGGTCGAAAGTCTTGCCGCACAGCCGTCAGTGCATCACCCCGGCGACCCGGCGAGCGCGATGACCGTGCAGGCAGCGGTCGACCGGCTGCCGCGCCGGTACCGCGAGGTCGTGCTCCTTTACTACTACGCCGACCTGCCGCTGGCGACCGTGGCAGCAGCAGTACGACGACCAGCCGGCACTGTGAAACGCCAGCTGTCCGAAGCCCGCGCGCTTCTCGCCGGCGACCTGGAGGACACCGATGACTGAACGACGATCCCCACTTCTTCCCCCACGCCTCACCCCGCCGGGCCTCGACCCGCGCCCCGACGGCCACCACGACGTGTTCCAGGCCGCTCGCGCCCGTCGGCGCCGCAAGGCTGCGATCGTCGGGACCACAAGCGTTCTCATTCTCGGTGTTGCGCTCTCGCTCGGTCAGTCCGGCGGCAGCAACGACACCCTCCAGCCCATTAGCCCCGCCGGAACTAGGGATGACCAGACGTCCTCGGACCAGCGCGGCAACCCGGCGCCGCCGCTACCTGGACCCCTCGAGGGGACAACCGCTGGCCCCGCTCCTGCTGCACCAGACACGGACACCCAGCCTGGCGCCGTGCCTCAGCAGGCGCCCCATTCCCCGGGTCAGCCGCCCGCGAGCTCAGCGACGGCGTCGGACATGCGGCGCACGCTCGTCGACTACGAAGCGGGGGAGTGCACCGGCAACGGAGTCGGGGGAGACCGCGGCTGGTGCACCCGATGGGTCGGCCCGGCCTCCACCCGCCGTGGCGTTCCGGTCGACCTTACTTTCGAGGTGTGCCGGCTCGATGTCACCGCCGATGTGCTCCGCTTCTCGTCCACGAAGGAGATCGACTACTCCCTCCGCGCCAAGACAACTTCTCCCTCTCGCACGTTCTGGCGATGGTCCACTGGCCGTCGCTTCACGACGCGAGAGACCTCGCTGACCGTGCCCGCGCGCATGT
Organism: Mycobacteriales bacterium; assembly: GCA_046590575.1. GTDB lineage: Bacteria > Actinomycetota > Actinomycetes > BP-191 > BP-191 > DATLNF01. The sequence goes on from JBKJUS010000118.1 coordinate 4,156, forward strand.
GCGCCCGGTGGACCACCACCTGGTCCACGCGGGTCGACGACGGCACGCTTGCCGCACCCGGTCAGTACCTACTCAACTACGCGCTTCACATGTCCTTCGGTGACGACGGGCCACCCTCGGCCTACGTCGACGTCGACGCCGACCGCCAGTTCACCATCCAGTAAGCGGAGCCCGCACCCGCAAAGCGGCGATACGCTCGTTGGCGTGGACCCGCGGCTCGACGCCGGAGCGTCATCCGCTGCGCGGTGCGCCACCGAGCAGTACGCAGCAGGAACTGAGAACCTGGATCGCCGGGTTGCTATTCACGCCTACGGCGTCAACCCGCAGAGCTGGACCAGGTTCGTACGCGAGCACCTGCCGCTCGAACAATGCTCGCGCGTCCTCGATGTCGGTGCGGGCACCGGCGTTCACTGGACCGACCCTGCGCCGGGCGTGGAGGTCGTCGTCACAGATCTCCACTGGCCGATGTGCCGGACCCTGCAGCAAGGACCAGCTGGGCGCGCGTTGGCGCAGTGCCATGCTGAGGCGCTGCCCTTTTCGTCGCACTCGTTCGACGGCGTGATGAGCATGCACGTGCTCTACCACGTGCCCCGCCCGCGCGACGCTGTTGCGGAGATGCTGCGGGTGGCAGAGAGGACCGGCTGGGTGGCCGTCGCGACGAACGGGCCGCTGCACATGCGCGAACTCAAGCAGGTGGCAGAACTCGCCGGGTCGCCGAGCCTGCCGGCGCTGCACCATCTCCGATTCACGGTCGATCACGCGGAGGAGCTCCTCCGGTCGTTCGGGCTCCAACCTTCTCGCCATCAGTACGTCGACGAGCTGGTGGTCCCGCCGGGGCCTGTCCTTGACTACCTTGACTCACTGGGCAGCCCGCTCGCCGTGGACGCCCGCGACCGCGTTCTTGCGGCGATCTCCGATGGGGCGGATGACGCCGGTCGGATGCGCATCTCGAAGGACACCGCTCTGCTGGTCGCCCGGCTGCCATAACGGAAGCCGCGTAGCCGCCGATGGCTGCTAAGCGCAGGTCCGGTCCAACCGCGAAGGCCCTTGCCGAGTAGCGTCGCCACCATGCCCTGGGGACCGGTGGTTGCAGTCGTTGGCTGCGGCCTGTTGTTGCTGCTCGCCGTTCTCGTGGCTCGCTCGCCGTCATCGCACAAGGGCGGCGCGACGTGGCGTCCGAGATCCCCAGGGGGTCGCGAGATGACGCACCTGGATCGTCGCCTCAAGGTGGAGGAATACGTGCCGGCGGAGCTGCGACGGACGAGACGTCGGAGGAAGTAGTGGGGCTGTGGGCGGCGGTCTTCACATGCTGGCAAATTGCTGGCAAACTAGCGCCGAATCGCCGCTACACGGCAGTACGGAGGAAGCGACTACACGGCACGTGACCTGCGAAAACCCGTTGCGCGGCACCAGAAGTTACGGGTTTGGACGGGCTCATAATCCCTCGGTCGCAGGTTCGAGCCCTGCCTGCCCCACTCGCACGTCATCAGCTAATTGGATGACACATCGTCGGCTGATCGTTGACAGCTACTTCGGTTGATACTCGACACTCCCTTGACGGGCCATGTTGATGCCGGTGAGCACGAGAAACCCGCCGAGCGGGTAGATCATCCCGTGGAACTGCTTCCGCCTGCATGTACGTCTGACCCCCAACGGGTCATAGCACCTGGGGGCCTCGGCAGTCACACCTGCCATTCGGCTGGGGCGCGGGGGTCGGGGGCGTAGGTGCAGTAGGCACCGGTGCGGATGGTCCGGTCGAGGTGCTCCCCGAGCGCGGGATGGTGCTCGGCGATCCGTGACATCGCCTGGCGGACGGCGCGGGTCACCGCGGCTCGGGCTCGTTCGGCAGCCGACGCCGCGGCTCGGGCCCGGCCGCCAAGGCCGAAGGCGCGGGCGAGCTCTTTGACGAGGAACTCGCGCTCGGCATCGGCCTGCGCGGCACGCACGTCATCACCGACGGCGTTGGCCTCGCCGATCTCCTCGTCGATCTCAGCGAGGCGACGTCGATACGCTTCCTTTGCCTGCGGGTCGAGCATGTGGCCTGCGTCGCCGAGCGCCGACCTGGGAACGTAGCCCTCCCCTGATGCCACACCGGACTCCGCCGCGACGAGATCCAGCACGTGCAGCTCCCGGCCGGGCTCCGCGAGAAGTCGGGCGAGGTAGCGCATGCCCTTGAGGTCGCGCGTCCGCACCGTCTGCCCGTCGAACACGACTAACCAGTAGTCGCCCTCACGGCGGAAGACGTTGCCGCCAGCTTCCGGAGCCTCGACCGGGGCCGCTGCCGTCTTTGGCGGCGGGGCATCGAGGCCGTCCAGGATCGTGCGGGCGGCCTGCCGCTCGAGCGCCGCCCGTCGCTCGTTGCCCCCGGCGCCATAGACATCGCCGAGTCCCATGCGGGCGAGGGCCGCCTCGTACGGCGCACCGACCTCGTTCCAGAACCGCACCGCGTCGGTGAAGGCCAGCTCCGCCGCGGCCACGTCTCCCTCGGCGAGTTCCACCCGCCCTTGGGCGGTGGCGGCGCTGGCCACGAGCGCCTTACTCGCGTACCGAGCGGCCACGCGCCCCAGCTCGTCGGCGGCCGACCGCGCCCGGCCGAGATCGCCGGCCGCCACTTCGATCTCCACCTGCGCCGCCAGAAGAGGCGCTCGCTGCAGGTCGTTGTTCGGCGGTCGTTCCTTCGAGGGCACCCAGGTCGGACGGTCGAGCGCCTCTCGAATGGAAGAAGCCGCGCTGGCGATGTCGCCCTGTGCCAGGCGCACCAGCGCAAGGCCCGGCTGGGGGTCCCATCCCGCTCCGTGCGCCGCCAGCAGGGCCTCCTCGGCGCCGGCCAGGTCACCCTTCTCCAGCCGGATGCGCCCGAGCTCGCTGAGCGGCCAACCGAGCTCGCGTCGGAGATACGGGCGCAGCTCGTCGCAGGCGACGAGCGCCTGGTGCTCCGCCTCGTTGCACGCGCCACGCAGCCGGAGGATCTCGGCGCGGTGCACCCGGCACCGGCCGTGGAGGCTTCCGATGGCGTGCGTCTCCGACCATCGCTCCATCGCCTCGGTCCATTCCTCGGCCACGTCGTAGAGCGCGAGGCCCTGCAGGGCGCACACCAGCTCGCAGAACACGACCCCGGTGGAGAGCGGATCCAGGTCTCCGGAAACCGCCGCCACGCCCGCCTCGTCGAGCATGGCGAGGCCCTCTCGGACATCGCCATCGAGGATGAGCAACCGAGCCTCGGCCACCCGCCCGATGGCGCAGGCGGCGGGGTCACACATCGAACCGATCGCGACCGCCCGCTGCGCCCACTCCCGGGCACCGACGAGGTCACCGGCCAGCATCCGCTCGTAGTTGCGGACGACAGCGAACCACGCGTGGGCCGACGCCTCCGCCTGACCCTCGAGCAACCGCTCCGCTCGCGCCAGCCAACCGCGCACGGGCGCCATGAGGGCGGTGTCGAACAGCAGGTGCATGGCCACGCGCACCGCGGCTCCTCCTGCCGCGACCGGGTCCCCGGCTGCCACGCACGCCGCATGAGCGCGCTCCCACGCATCGATCGTGACGTCGAGGTGGCCGGCGGCGTAGGCGACTTCGCCGAGCATTGGAAGGTCGGCGGGACCGAGGAGACCGCCGGCGTCTGCTTCCGTGAGCAACGCGAAGGCCTGCGGCCAGCGACCCTTCGAGGCCGCCTCACCAGCAAGCTCGACAAGGCCCGGGCCTGGATCCACGCTCATCACAGCCTCCGTAACGATCGTTGCTACCGCCGTAACAGTCTTGCTCACGCACCTCGGGTGAGGGTCACCGAGGCCCCGAAGCGAATGAACCAGGGGAGCACCCATGCCGATCGTAACGGTCAACAGAGGCAACAACCATGGAGAACCGATGGACGGTGTCCAACAGCTCGACGAGATCATCCCCCTGATCGAGGCGGTGGTCGATCGGATCACGCCCGACCAGCTCGACAACCCGACCGCCTGCGCAAACTTCACGGTGACGGGCGTCTTGGAGCACATGATCGGCGGCGCTACCCACTTCTCCCCGGCCTTCCGTGGTGGGGCGGCTGGATCCGTCCCACCCCTGGAGGGCGAGCTCACCGACCGCTGGAGGCAGGCCATGGCCGAGCTGTTGAGTGCCCTGCACTCGCCCGGCGCTCAGGAACGGACCGTCAATGCCCCCTTCGGCGAGGTACCGGTCTCGATGTTCGCCCGCTACACCGCCTTCGACGGCCT
>JBKJUS010000056.1:0-12810 GCA_046590575.1 Mycobacteriales bacterium
GAGGTACTCCTCGCCGGTGTACTTGACCTCGGTGCCGCCGTACTTGCTGTAGATCACGACGTCGCCGACGGAGACGTCCATCGGGACGCGCTTGCCGTCCTCGAAGCGGCCGGGGCCGACCGCGATGACGGTGCCCTCCTGGGGCTTCTCCTTGGCGGTGTCCGGGATGACGATGCCGGAAGCGGTGGTCATCTCGGCCTCGTTGGCCTGGACGACGATCCGGTCTTCGAGCGGCTTGATGGCTACCTTGGTCTTGGTGGCGGTCGACATGGTCGGCCTCACCCTCCTTATTCGATGGCGCGTGGTCGGTGGGCGGTGGCGCTCGGAAACGGACCTGCCGTCGCGGGGTCAGGAGTCTCGTCGCGCATTGGCACTCTATGGTGCCGAGTGCCAACTGCAGGTTAGGACTCGGGGAGCCCGCTCGTCAACACGGCGCCGCGTTTGGCCCGCCGCCGGGCCGTCGTTGCCAACCCCCCACCGAGCACCAGGACCACCCCGAGTCCGCCCAGCACGAGCGGCCAGGGCAGGCTGGACCGTTCTCGCGCGGCGAGGGGACGCAGCCCGGCCGCGGCGCCGCGCGGGTGTACGCGCAGCAGGCCCCACATGCCGGCCTCCGTGAAGGGGAGCCGTCGGTTGCCGTACCGGTAGTCACCAGGGAGTGCTTCCGTCCCGCCGGCGATCAGCGGCAGAGTGACGGCCTCGGCACCGCCCAGCTTGATCGCCGAGAGCTGTGTCGTACCGCGGAGTCCCGGCTCCGCCGGCCAGCGGTGACCCTCCACGCCGAAGACCTGCGACTGCTCGCTCCACGGAGCGAGCACGTGCAGCCGCACCGGGTCACCCACGAAAGCTTCGAGCAGCGGAGTCGGCGGGTCGCCGTGCACGGAGCTGCGGTAGACCGCCCCTCGGGCAGAGTCCTGGCGCTGCCGGTCACCTAATGGCGCGAGCTGGTAGTTGATGCCGACTCTGCCGTCGACGCGTGGCCGGTAGGGCATCCGGTGGGTGCCAAGGCTCGCGTCGTCGTCGTGCATGAGCAAGGTGAGGTCGCGGTACGCCGGAGCGCCGACCGGCTCCACGACGACCTCGACGCCGACCGCGGGATCTAGCACGCGGCCTGACGTCGCATCCCGGACGATCGCGCCAGCCGGGCCGACCACGACGGCGCCGTACAGGCCCTGGCCCGGTCCCGATCCGAGGTCTCCGCCGTCGCGCAGCATGCCCACCGTCTCGCCCACCTCGGGGTGGGCGTAGAAGGTGTACCTGCGCTGCCGGCCGGGCGCCGTCGACTGGTCGGGCAGGTCGCCGGTGGCGATGCCTGACGAGGGCGCGTCACCAACGAGCTGTTCGACGTGCGGCGACACGGGGCTGGTCGTCTCGTTGGTGAGCTCGAGGTTGAGGCAGTCCCCCACCCCGACGTGCATCACCAGCGGGCTCGCCGGCGATCCCGAACGCAAGCCCGCAAGGTCTCGGCGCAGCGCGAACACCGCACCCGGCGCGCCGCCGAGCACGGGCAGCGGCACCGGCGCCGCCACCACGTCGAAGGTGCGCTCGGGGGCGCCCGTCGGGCATGTCGGCCCAGGTGGCTCGACCGATGGCGCCCGCCCGGGCAATGGTTGCAGGGCCGCTCCGGCTGGGCCCGGGCGCACCCGAAGCAGCCCCCAGCTGCCCTCGCGCAGCCGGAAGGATCGCCCGCTGTAGTAGAGGTAGTCCCCAGGTCGCTTCGCCGGTCCGCCGGCCGCAGGCAGCACCAGGTCATAGCGCTCAGAGATGCCCAGGTGCGCGGTCGATACCGGTGGGGACGTACGGCTCCACAGCTCGGTGCGGAACCAGTGGCCGTCGACATGCAGGGTGTGCACGTCGTTGGTGCCACCCACCAGTGTCCGCAGGACAACCGGGTCGCCGGCGTACGCCTCGAGGACCGGCGTAGCCGGGTCGCCATGAGTCTTGCTGCTGAACGTCATCGCGGGTGCGCCGCGGGACCGCGGGGTGAGTGGCTCGACCCGCAGGTTCAGCGTGCTACCGGTTGATCGGCCGACCCGGGTGAGCGGGTTGTCATCCTGGATGAAGAGCACCATCTCCCGGAAGGCGCCCTTCACGTCTACGGACACCGGGGCGTCCGTGCGCACGTCGGCGATCGGCCCGCTGCGGACCGGCGCGCCGGTCTTCGGGTCGTGGTACGTCGACCCGGGCGGCTCGGAGATCAACGCGCCGAACAGACCGCGCCGCCAGGACGTGACGGCATTGACGTGGTCGTGGAAGAAGGCCGTGCCGAACTGCACGTCGGGGAACCACCGGTATCGGACGAACTCCGTGGTCACCGCAGTGCCGGCCGGATGGGCGCGGCGCAGCGGCGGGTCGACCGTGACGGTCTGTCCTGCCACGGCGACCACCCGGGTCACCTCGAAGCCGGGACCCTCGTCGACGCCGACGGCGATCAGCACCCCCGGCTGAAACCGGGCTGCCGAGCCGAGCGGCAGCGCCCGGGCACCCGCCGGGGTGGCGGCCGCGAGCCGCTCGCCCTCGACCGCCCACGGCCGCACGGACTGCTCGTAGTTGAACCCGGCGGTCACCCCGTCGCTGCCTTGGACGTCGAACTGCACGAAGTGGATGTGCGCGGTGACCTTGGCGAAGCCGTTGTTGTCCGGGCTGTCCAGCAGCTCGCTGGTCAGCGTGACGTCGATGCAGTCCTCGCCCGCGTTGGCCCGGATGGCCAGGGGCGTCTTGAGCCGGTCGTCCCGGCGTACGGCGTCCTCCTGCTCCTCCAAAACGAAGAGCTCGCCGCCAGGGTCGACGATGTTGTTCTCCCGGTTGAGCGGCACCGGCACGGTGATCGCTCGCAGCCCGAAGGACTGCGTCTTCGTGCCGGCCGGACAGAGGCTGCTCGCGCCGCTGCTGCCCGGTGCAACGAGGTCGGGCCCATCGGACGGGTCGAGGTACGGCGCCGGGCCATGGCCCGGCGAGAAAGGCGGCCGCCGACCCAGGTGCGGCTGCAGGTGAGGGTAGGCCAGCTTGCCGGTGTTGGGGTCGAAGAGCAGCGGTTTTCGTCGTCCTGGTGCTCGAGGTTGGTAGCCCGGCCAGCTCTCCGAGCTCTCCGGCTCGCCGACGACGACACCGTCGACGCGCTGCCAGTCGAGCACCGCCGCGTCATACCCGCGCGGGACGCCCGGCGGTGGAAGTTGTCGGGCCACCCAGCTGTCGACGTCAGCAGGTGCGAGCTTCGAGGCCACCCCGCCCACAGTCACCTCGACGCCGGCGAGGCGGCTCGACACCACAGCAGGGCGGACCCGCCCCAACCGGTCGGGCAGCTCTGCGAGCGGTGGCATCGAGTCGGTCGATGCCGCACCGTCCTGGGCGGTGTTGTAGACCCGCCACAGCCCCCACATGCCGGCAAAGTAGTGCTGCGCCACATGGCAGTGGTAGAGGAAGTCGCCGACCGATCCCTGGCAGCCCCCGGCGCCGCACTCATGCTCGATGTCGAAGGTCTCCGACGGACCGACCGACTGCGAGTCGGTGCGCTCGCTCACCCCGGGCAACAGCGGCGGCTTCTTGTCGACGCCAGTGCGCAGCCCGGTCGGACCGGCGCCGGGCTGCCGGCGCCACCGGGTCGCCCCACCGTGGACATGATGGACGTGGAAGACCTCGGAGCCGCCGTGCACGACCCGTTCCTTGACCGGCTCGCCGAGATAGGCGCGCAGCAGCGGCGTCGCCGGGTCGCCGAACGCATACGAGCTGTAGACCACCGACTCGTCGAAGGACCCCTGCCGCTTCTTCTGCAGCTGCATCCGATTGAGGAAGGACTCGCTGCGGTAGTTCAGCGCCCGGCCGGACGGCTTGTAGGCCCGAGTGAGCTCGTCGACCAGCGGCACCTGGGTCCCGTCCGCTGCGGTCGGCTGAAAGAGCTCATCGCCGATCTCGTGGTAGTAGAGGGCGAACTCCCGGAAGGACTTCCCGTCCGGTCCGCGGATCACTGCGTCCCAGCCATTCGCAAGCTGCGCGCCGGTCCGCGGGTCGAGATAGGTCGAGCCGGCCGGCTCGACCACGACCGCGCCGAAGAGCCCGTGGCTCGTCTGCGCCCGCTCGGCACCGCTGCTGTTCAGGTAGCGCGTGCCTTCCTTCTCATCGGGGGACACGTACCACTCGTAGTCGACCGTCGCTCCGGGCGCGGCGACAGCGGCCTCGCTGGAGCTGGTCGCTGGTTGGCGAGACCCCGCGACCCGCCACGCGACACCGTGGACGATCATGCTGGCCGGCTCGTCCGGGATGTCGTTGCGCAACGACACCCGCAGACACTCACCCTGGTTGACCCGCACGGTCAGCGGCTGAATAGCGTCACCCTGCAGGCCGATGCTGACTGCCGGCTCCGCGCCGCGACTGCGGGCCGCGTTGTTGCGCGCCTCCTCGGCCCGCACCCGCGGCAGGTCGGCCGCCAGCACGAACGCCCGCCCGTGCGGGTCATGGTCGAGGTAGCGGTTGAGGGTGATGTCGACGGCGATCGCGACGACGTTGTACCGGCGTACGGCGGCCCGCGCCGGGCACCGGGTGGCACCTCCGGCCGGGGCCGGTCGCCGCTGAGATACCAGCGTCAGCCCGTCGGCCGACTCGTGTCCGGCAATGTCGTGGCTGGACACCGGCGCGTGTCCGGAAGCGGGGAAGTCGATCCGCTGCGGTCGCGGCGGCTCCCGGTCACGCCCGGCCGTTGTGGCCAGGCCGGGCGCGACCGGCAGGACGAGCGCTGCGGCAACGAGCAGCGCAGTCGGTCTCAGCCGACCTTCACCGTGCCTTCCATGTCGATGTGAATCTGGCACAGGTACTTGTAGGTGCCGGCCTTGGTGAACGTGATCGAGTAGGCCACCGGCTTCTCGAACGCGAGAATGAGCCCGGACGAGCGGTAGCCCTCGCCGTTCCATTTCCCGCCGTTGATCGGGTCGCCCGACGGGCCCTCCGGACCGCCGCCCTGACCGGGACTCCCGGCGGGAGTCACGGCCTTCGCGTTGAGGTGCACCGCGCCGTCGGGCGACGGGGAGCGCAGGCCGACAGCGTCAGCCGGGGCGTTGAAGGCGATCGAGTGCGGGCCGAGGACGTTCCACGTCAGCTTGCCCCCGACGGCCACCGCCGCGTCAGCCGGACCGAACGCGTTGGTCTGGGCCTGGACTCCTTCGCCGCCGAACGCGCCGGCGACGATCTGCGGGACCTTGCCGGCGGTGGTGGTGGCGACGGCGGGTGCAAGCTTCGCGATGAGCGCCGCCTTCTCGGTGGCCGCTGCGGCGGTAGCGTCGGCCGGCGACTGCACCGTGGCGCCCGCGGCGACGACGGTCAGCGTGCCACCCATGTCCGGTCCGTGCAGCTGGCAGAAGTAGTTGTAGGTGCCGGGCACAGCAGCCGCGCCGATGGTGAACGTGAAGGGCTGGTCGGGACCCAGCCAGCCGCTGGTGAAGAGCTGGTCGGTGCCGGTGAACTCGGTCGGCTTGGTGTTGGCGCACGGCTTGCTGAAGTCCTTGGATCCCGGCGCGCCGGCGGGCAGCACACAGGGCTGCGCGCCAGCCTGGAATGCGTCACCCGGCCCCTCGGGCAGCAGCTCCGGGATGAGGTCCTCCTCCGGTGCCCCCTTCTCCGCCTTCGGGTTAGCCTTCCGGAAGGCGAAAGCCTTCTCAACAAAGGCGCCGAAGGCGACCGTGTGCGGCTCACCGGTGTCCTGCAGCGCGAACGACACCGAGTCGCCCGGACGTGCCGAGAGCGCCTTCGGGAACATCGCGTAGAGAGAGACGGGCGTTGTATCGCCCGTGCCGTCGACGTCGACGGTGAAGCTCAGCGTGGTCGGCGCGCTGGACTCGACGGCGGACGGCGACGAACTTGCTGCCGTGTTCGGTGTATCGGCGGCGTCATCACCACAGGCGGTGACAACCATCGCCAGTGCGGCGGTCGCGGCGAGATAGCGCATGCGCATGAAATACCCCCAGGTCTAGAAACGGATCCGGCACCGGCCCTACGAAACGGCGTCCGAGAATCGTTCTGCTTCATCCTCATCGTCTCGCCTGGGCCCGTCAACGGTCCGGCACCCGACATCAGGTCGTGTCGCCGGACCCAGGTGTCGGCAGGTTCCGGAAATGCCACACCTGCGGCGCGCCGTCAAGAAACTCTCCCGCCGGGTCGGCGCCGACCATCGGCTCCCGCCGCCAGTCGAGACCCGCAAAGCCTTCCAGCGCCGCCTCGTCGCGCCAGTGGGTGACGAGCACCAGCCGCGACGGTCCGTCGTACGCCGTGTACAGCTCACCTCCGCAGAAGCCGTCCGCCTCAGCCATCAGCGGCCACACCTGCTCGGTCAGCCACCGCACGAACTCGTCGTGCACCTCGGCTCGGACCGCGGCTTCCCACATCCTGGTAATCATCGGGAGACCAGGGCGAGCGAAGGGTCGGCCGAGACATCGAGCGGAGTGCGCGTGCCGCGCAGCAGCAGTTGCTCTCCAAGGGTCGCCACCATGGCCCCATTGTCCGTGCACAACGACATCCGCGGCACCCGCGCCTCTATCCCGGCGGCCCGCGCGCGGGCGTCGACAACGGCCCGCAGCCGGCTGTTGGCAGCCACACCTCCGCCGACGACAAGCACGTCGCAATCGTGCTGCGCGCAAGCCGCGAGCGCCTTGTCGACGAGCACGTCGACCACCGCCTCTTGGAAAGACGCAGCCACCGCCGCGACAGGCACCGCCTCGCCGGCGAGCTCACGGGCCTCCACCCAACGTGCCACAGCGGTCTTCAGGCCAGAGAAGGAGAAGTCAAAGGTGCCGTCCCGATACTTCCCGCGCGGAAACGTGATGGCGGTCGGGTCGCCGTCCCTCGCGACCCGGTCGATGTGCGGACCGCCGGGAAAGGGAAGACCGAGCACTCGAGCGACCTTGTCGAAGGCCTCCCCCGCCGCGTCGTCCACCGTCGCTCCGAGCGAGACCACGGCCTCACCGCCCTCGACCAGAAGCAGCGAGCTGTGTCCACCGGAGACGAGCAGAGCCGCACACCGAGCCGGCAGTGGGCCATGCTCCAACGTGTCCACGGCGACATGCGCCGCCAGGTGGTTGACCCCAATCAGCGGGATCCCGAGAGCGATCGAGTAGCTCTTGGCCGCGGCCACACCGACGAGCAGCGCCCCCGCCAGGCCAGGCCCGACGGTCACCGCGACAGCGTCGACGTCGCTGAGTCGAACCCCCGCCGCGGAGAGCGCCTTGTCCACCGACGGCAGGAGAGCGTCGAGATGCGCGCGACTCGCCACCTCAGGTACGACTCCACCGAAGCGGGCGTGCTCCTCCACCGAGGACGCGATCACATCGGCGAGCAGCACGCCACCGCGCACCAGACCCACTCCCGTCTCGTCGCAGGACGTTTCGATCCCAAGAACGAGCGCACCGGAACTCATCACGCGGTCTCCGCCCGCGGGTCAGGCGCCGACAATTGCCGGTCGGCGAAGGCTGGTGCGTCGATGTTCTCGGCGACCATGACGATGGCGTCTGCACCCGACGGTTGGTAGTAGCCGCGACGCAGCCCGACCGGCGCGAAGCCGAATCGGCGGTAAAGCGCCTGCGCTGGCTGGTTGTCGGACCGGACCTCCAGCGAGGCTCGTTGCGCCCCCCGTCGCCGCGCCTCGATCAGCAGCTCCCGCAACAGCTGCCGACCCACTCCCTGCCGCTGCGTGGGGCCCGTGACCGCCATCGTCTGGATGTACGCCTCGTCCTCGTAGACGGCGAGGCCGGCATAGCCCACCAACCTGCCCTGCTGCGTCGCGACCAGATAGAACGCAGTCTGGTGCTGCGCGAGCTCGGACCAGAAGAGCTCCGCCGTCCAGGCGTCCTCCTCGAAGAGCTGACGCTCGAGCTCCATGGCGCCGCTGATGTCCCACCACCGCATGCGCCGTACGACGACTGTCACAGCGACACCCGCTTGCGTGGGCCAGGGGTCTCGGCGTCAGGGCGGCGCAGGTAGAGCGGCGCCGTCGAGCCCGTCCCCTGGCCGGCGACGGCCAGCCGGGCGACCCAGGCCGCCGAGGCGGCGACCTCGCGGCCGTCGGCGAATTCAGCGAAGGCGTCCGGGTAGAGGACACGTCCCGGCCCAATCGCCTGACCGGCGAACGCCGAGCCGCGAAGCCGCTCGACGAGCACGCCGGGTGCTTCCACACCAGGCCCGGCGACCCGCGACCCGTCAGCGGCGTACTCGGCCCAGTAGACCTCTCTGCGTCGCGCGTCGGTGACCACGAGGAGCGAGCACCCGGGCATCTGCGCCGCGATTGCGTCGAGCGAGCCCACTCCGACGACCTCGATGCCCAGCGCGTGCCCGAGCGCGCGGGCCGTCATCAGGCCGACACGTAGCCCCGTGAAGGGTCCGGGTCCGACGCCGACGGCGATCCGGCCCAGCGCCCGTGGTGTGACTCCGGCCGAGCGCAGGACCTCGTCGATCATCGGAGCCAGCAGTTCACCGTGCCGATGAGGTGCGGCCTCGTCGATGCAGCGCACGACGTCCGCACCGTCATGGAGGGCGACCGAGGTGACGACCGAGGAGGTGTCGATGGCAAGCGTCAGCACAATGCATCCAGCCTATGTCGCGACCCGCGCGTGGAGATGATCGTCGTGACGGCGCCCGTCGCCGTACACCGATGCCGACCGCATCGTGCCCTCGAGGACGAAGCCGGCCTTCTCAGCCACCCGGCAGGAGGCGAGGTTGCCGACCGCGTGCTGCATCGAGATACGCGCGAGCCCGCGTGGCCCCAGAGCCCACTCCGTCACGGCGATCACGGCCGCAGACGCCACGCCCCGGCCGCGCGCATCAGGGGCGACGCGATAGCCGATCCAGGCCGTGAGGTGCTCCTCGTCGATGGCGAAAAGCGAGACGTTGCCGAGCAGCCGGCCGCTGTCGGCGACGACAACTGAGAACGTCGCGTGGCACCGATCCGTCCAGTCAGCGAGCCGCCCGCACCACGCCTGCGCACTCGGCAGGTCGACCACAGCCGGGGCCGGGTTCCACAGAGCCGTCACCGGGTCCCGCAACATCTCCAGAGCGGCCTGCGCCTCCGTCGTACGCGGCGGCCTCAGCAGCCAGCCGTGAGCGACGAGTTCGACAGGGGGGTCTGGCGCGGAGTCCGCCGACGCCGAGGGCACCATGCCGCACATCATCGCCTCTGGCAGGATCCACGCGTGATCACAGGTCCCCTCGACGCCGCACCGAGTGAGGTCGTGGCCGCCGACCTTCGACACGTCTGGCACCCCTTCACGCAGCACGGGCACTGGGCCGACGAGCCGCCGCTCGTGGTCAGCCATGGGGAAGGCGTATGGCTCTTTGACGACGGTGGACGGCGCTATCTCGACGGCACCTCGTCGTTGTGGGTGCTGACGCACGGCCACCGCGAGCCGGCCATCGACGACGCCGTACGACGGCAGCTCGATCGGGTAGCCCACTCCACCTTCCTCGGGCTCACCCACGGGCCAGGTGTCGAACTCGCCGCCCGGTTGGTCGAGACCGCTCCCGCCGGCCTCACCCGGGTTTTCTACGCCGGCGACGGGTCGAGCGCGGTGGAGGCGGCGCTGAAGATGTCCTTCCAGGCAGCAGCCCAGCGGGGCGAGCACCGGCCGCTCTACGTGCACGTGGAGCACGGGTACCACGGGGACACGCTCGGGGCTGTCAGCGTCGGCGGTATCGACGTCTTCTTCTCCACCTTCCGGCCGATCCTGCTGGAGACCCGCCAGGCCGCGTCTCCCGGTACGCCGGACGACGGGCAGTCCCTGGCCAGCCGCGCCGCTGCAGCGCTGGTCGACCTGGAACGGGTCTTGGCGATCGACGGCTCGCGCACCGCCGCCGTGGTGGTCGAGCCGCTGGTGCAGGCGGCCGGCGGCATCCTGGTGCACGACCCTGACTACCTTCGCGGTGTCCGGGCCGCGTGCGACCGGCACGGCGCGATGATGCTCGTCGACGAGGTAGCCACCGGCATCGGCCGCACCGGGACGATGTGGGCGATCGACCAGGCCGGGGTGAGCCCGGACCTCCTGGTGTGCGGCAAGGGCCTCACCGGCGGCTACCTCCCGCTCGCCGCGGTGCTCAGCACCGAAGAGGTGTACGACGCGTTCCTCGGCCGGCACGAGGACCTGCGAACGTTCTTCCACGGCCACACCTACACGGCCAACCCTCTTGCCTGCGCGGCGGCGATCGCCAACCTGGACCTGATGGCCGAGCGCGACACTGTCGGCCATGCCAGGCAGGTCGGTGACTGGCTCGGCGCCGACCTCGGCCCGCTCGGGAGCCGGGCGGGGGTGGCCGGCGTACGACGGGTGGGCACGATGACCGGCATCGCGCTGACCGCGCCGACCGGCAAGCCACTGGACCCCGCACTCCGCACGGGTTGGCAGGTCTGCCGGCGCGCTCGCGACCACGGGGTGCTGATCCGCCCACTCGGCGATGTGATCGTCCTGATGCCACCACTCGGCATTCAGCGCGACGAGCTGACCCTCTTGACCGACGTCGCGATCGCGAGCATCGAAGCGGTCCTCGACGAGTCGTCGCCGTGACCTGCGTCCATCCCCTGGGCTGGCTTGCGCCGCTCGCCACCGCCAGGTCGGCGGCCGGCTTGCGGCGCGAGCTCCACCCGCGACGCCCGGACGAGGAGCTCCTCGACCTCGCCGGCAACGACTACCTCGGGTTGTCCAACCACCCGGCCGTCATCGCCGCGGGTCACGCCGCCCTCGACACCTGGGGTGCCGGCGCGACCGGCTCGCGGCTGGTGACCGGCACCACCGCCGTCCACTCCGAGCTCGAGGAGCGGCTCGCGCAGTTCACCGGCGCACCCGCTGCACTGGTCTTCTCGTCCGGCTATCTGGCCAATCTCGCCGCGGTCACCGCCGTGGTGGGCGCCGAAGGGCTCGTCGTATCTGATGCGCGCGTCCACGCATCCCTTGTCGATGCGGCGCGCCTGAGCCGAGCCGACGTGGTCGTGACACCGCACCAAGACCTCGACGCGCTGGTCGCTGTCCTGTCCGCCCACGAAGGCCGACGCATCGCCGTGCTGACCGAGTCGGTGTACTCCGCTGACGGTGACCTCGTCGACCTGCTCGCGGTGCACGACGTCGTACGGCGTCACGGGGCGGTGCTCGTCGTCGATGACGCGCACGGCCTCGGTGTAGTCGGTCAAGGCGGTATCGGTGCTGCTGCTGCCGCCGGCCTGACCGGCCAGCCCGACGTCGTCGTCACCGTCACGTTGTCCAAAGCGCTGGGCTCGCAGGGTGGTGCGGTCCTGGGGCCGACTGAGCTGATCGAGCACTTGGTCAACACAGCGCGAAGCTTCATCTTCGACACCGGCCTGGCGCCGGTCTGCGCCGCCACCGGACTCGCGGCGCTGCGCCAGCTCGTGGCCGATCCCACTCTGGTCGAGCTCGTACGGCGGCGCGCGACGGAGATGTACACGCTCGCCCACCAACACGGGCTGGACAGCAGGCGCCCCGACGCTGCCGTCGTGCCAGTCCTCCTCGGTGACCCGCGCCTGGCATCTGCCGCGGCAACCTGCGCGGCAAAGCATGGCGTGCGCGTCGGCTGCTTTCGCCCGCCGTCGGTGCCGGCTGGCACGTCGCGACTGCGGTTGACGGCACGCGCCGACCTCACGAGCGACGACCTCGACGTGATCGACCACGCGCTCGCCGCCATCGCGGTCCTCCGCCGCGGTGCCACGGCGTGACCGGGTAAGGACACGGGCATGAGCATCGTCGTGGTCAGTGCGACCGGCACCGGAGTCGGCAAGACCATCGTCAGCGCAGCACTCGTCGCGGTGGCCCTGCATGACGGGAGGTCCGCCGCCTACGTCAAAGTGGCCCAGACCGGAGTCCGTCCCGGAGAGGCCGGCGATCGGGAGACGGTACGTCGGCTGACCGGACTGGCCCCTGCCGCGACCCACGTCGGCGGATCATTTCCGGATCCGCTGTCACCGCACACCGCCGCACGCACGTCCGGCCAGCCGGCGGTGTCACTGCCTGACGTCGCGGCGACCGTTCAGGTGTTGGCCGACTGTCATGACCTCGTCGTCGTCGAGGGCGCCGGGGGTCTTCTTGTGCGCTTTGACGACGAGGGAGCCACGCTGGCCGACCTGGCCAAAGTCCTGGGTGCGCCCGTTGTGGTCGTCGTCGCGGCAGGTCTCGGCACCCTGAACCACACAGCACTGACCGTGGAGGCGCTCGCCCACCGCGGTCTCTCCCTCAGCGGACTGGTCATCGGATCGTGGCCGGCCCGAGCGGGACTAGCCGAGCTCACCAACCTCGACGACCTCGAGGCGATCGCCTCGCAGCCGCTGGCCGGAGCCGTGGCCGCGCGCGCGGGACGACTGGGGCAGGAGCGATTCCGCGAGGCCGCCCGTCGCGGGCTCGCGCCGGCGTACGGCGGCCTCTTCGAACGCCGGATGCTGGGTGTCTCCGACGTCACCCCGGCCCGAAGCGGTCGACGAGCTCTCGCTTGAGCACCTTGCCGGATGGGCCAAGCGGGAATGCGTCGACGATGTGCACGATCCGCGGGTACTTGTACTTCGCCAGGTGCTCTTTCGACCACTCGATGATGTCGGCCTTGAGCGCCTCGTCGTCGACCGGCGCATCCGGCGCCTTGATGACGCACGCGCAGACCTCTTCACCGTGGGTGTCATCCGGGACCGCGATGACGGCTACTTGGCCGATCGCCGGGTGCCGGAGGAGCACCTCCTCGACCTCGCGCGGGTAGACGTTGTAGCCCCCTCGCAGCACCATGTCCTTTTTGCGGTCGACGATGGTGACGAAGCCGTCGGCGTCCTTGGTGCCGAGGTCGCCGGACCGG
>JBKJUS010000133.1:0-4450 GCA_046590575.1 Mycobacteriales bacterium
GGCCCGCGCCGTGCCCATCGTCCGCTCCTGGCCCTTCGTCCGCGCCCTCATCGTCTACAACCTGCGCGCCAAAGGCTCCGACCTGGCCGACCGCGAAGACAGCTACGGCCTCGTCCGACCCGACTACACCCCCAAACCGGCACTCGCCGCGCTCAGCCGCGCCTTCGCCGACGCCGCCGCCGCCGACAACGTGGCCCCCCAGGTCGTCGTGTCGCCCTCAGCCAGCCCGGCACCCTCGATGAGCCCGGCTCCTTCAGCCGCCCCCTCGCTCACGGCATCCCCCGTGGTCACTGCGTCGCCATTGGTCACCTCACCCTCACCGTCGCCCACGGCCAGCGCGTCGCCGATCAAGGTCCGCACTGTGCGACGGCCGCGCGGAAACCGCCTCGCCGACCGGAGTTGAGCTCAAGGAGCCGTACGACGGCGCGGCGGTCGCTCTAGCCACTCACCAGGCGACTGCGCCAGCGCGGGTCCTCTACCGTGAAGCCGTGACCGCCGTCAGCAGCCGCCTTGGTCGATGGGCGGACTTTCCTCTGGTGTTGGCGCTCGCGCTCGTCCCGGCACCCCTGGCATACCGCATCTCCCCCGTAGCCCCGCTCGCCCTGTTGGTGGGCATTGCCTTCGTGACCCTCGCCGTACGCTCTCCGGGGTGGGCGGTGCCGGCCGCCTGTCTCCTGGTCCCTTTTGAGTCGATCGAGATTCCCGTCGCCGCGTTGGGGGCGCTGTCCCCGACCGAATTGGCCTTTCTCGTCGTGGCCGCCGGCTACGGGTGGCGGGCACTCAGCGGAGATGAACGCGTCGTCTCTCCATCGGCGGTCGACGTCCCGATCATTGCATTGCTTCTCGCCCTGCTCGCGGGCGCGGCCGTCGGAGCCCCTGTCTTCGTCGTTGGTCGACTGGTCATCATGTGGACCGCCTTCTACCTGGTGCATCTCACGGTGCGTGGGCTACGGCCGCAGGAGATCCGCAGGGTGCTGCTGGCGCTCGGCGCCGGAGCGGCGGCTCTTGGCACCTCGGGGATCCTCACCCACCTCACCGGCGCCGGCGGAGTCGCCACGACGGGAGCCTCGGGGGTGAGCGAACGCACCTCGGGCGCGATCGCCGACCCCAACTACTTTGCGGCGTACCTGCTCATTGCCGCTGTGCCAGCAATCGCGCTCGCCGCAGGCCGGGCGGTGCCGCGGCGCACACTCGTGCTCGGAGTCAGCACGCTGTCCATCGTGGGCCTGGTCTTGTCCTTCTCGCGGGGCGGACTGCTTGGTCTCGCATTAGCGGTCGGGCTGCTCATCCTCGCGTGGCAGCGCACGCGTCTCGCCGCCGTGGTCGTCGGAGTCACACTTCTCACCACTGCAACGCTCAACGTGAACCCCTTGCTCAACGCCGAAACGACGACGGTCGTGACGCAGCGATTCGCCGACACCTCGCTCGAGTCGTCGACCAACAACAAGAGACCGCTGCTCTGGAGCCGCGCCATCACGCTAATCGAGCAGCGGCCGATCTTCGGCATCGGTGCCCTGGAATTCGAGACGTACTCTCTTCGTCTTGGCATCACCGAGCGCGGGCGCCCGCTCGCCAACGTCCACAACGTCTTTCTCAACATCGGCGTCGAGCTCGGCCTCCTGGGGCTCGGCGCCTACCTCGCCTGGATCACTCTCGTGGTGCGCACCCTGGTGAAAGAAGTCCGTCGGCGTCGCCAGGCCACCTACGCGCCGGCGGTAGGCGTCGGCGCCGCGCTGGCCGGCTTCCTGTTGCAGGGACTGACGGTCTCGCACTACCAGGTTCAGGCCGTTCAGGCCGCCTTCTTCGTGCTCACCGCCGTCGCGATTTCGCTCCCCCACTGGGGAGACGGTCGCAGCGTCAGCTAGCCGCTCCCGCGCGATGGCATAGGACTGCCACGTCGGAGCGACCGGTCTCGCCCGGTCGACAGCGACTGCGGGTCTGCGCCTGCCGGCGACTCTCCGAACGACGTTCATCGCGGCCGACTGACCGCGGCCGCCATCGTCGCCGTAGTAGTAGTACGAGGAGTGCGCTGCTCGACGGGTGCGGTGATGGCGGTTCACGACGAATCCCAGGATCGTCGCGTTGATCCGGCGCAACTGATCTAGAGACTCGCGAAGCTCCTCGCGCCGGCACAGTGACAAGTCGATCACCATGACGACGCCGTCGACTGCGGTCGCGACGATCGAAGCGTCGGCCCCGACCTTGATCGGCGGTGTGTCGAAGATGACGGTTTCCGCCTCACGAGTGAGGTTGGCCAGGGCCTCGCGGCTGGCGGCAAAGCCGAGGAGGGTCGACGGGTTCTCCGGCTGCGGACCGGACGGCAACACCCGGAGCCCGACGAGGCTGGTGCCCACGACACAGTCGGCGAGCCGGTGCTCGCCGCGAAGGTACGTGCTCAGCCCTCGCTCCTCAACGCTGGGCCCCGCAACCTCGAGCTTCGCCGCCAACGTGGGGCGGCGCAGGTCGGTGTCTACGACGAGAACGGCACCCTCATAGAGGGCAAGGAGCGCGAAAGAACGGGCCAGCTCCGCGGCCACGGTGGACTTACCCTCCCCCTCTCTAACACTGGTGATCTCCAGGGCGCTGATCGGCGTCTCCGACGCAAACTGAAGGTTGGTGCGCAGGACCCGGATCGCCTCATCGAACCGCTCGTGGGAACGGGCCGAGGACCCACGCGGTGGCAGGGCCGCGAGCACCGGTAGACCGAAACTGCGCTCGAGTTCGTCGGCGTCCTCAATCCGGGTGTCGAGGCGGTCCCGGACCATGGCAAGTGCCGAGGCGACCGCGACCGCGAAGACGAAGGCCACGAGCGTGTAGAGCGTCGGCCTCGGTCGCGTCGGCTGGAGGGGCAACGGGGCGGTGTCGGCGACAGTGATCGTCGAGGGGGCGGCGCCGCGCAGGTTACTGCTGGCGTACCTCGTGAAGACCCTGGCGTAGGTGTTGGCCAGCTCCTGCGCCTCGGCCGGGTCGGTGCTCTCCGCATGGACCTCGAGGAGCTGCGTCTCGTTGACCAGGGAGAACCGGGTCAACCGCAACGCCTGCGTCGCCTTCAGCGGGAAACTCAGCTCGGTGACCACCTCTGCAGCGACGTTGCGCCGGCCGATGAGCTGAGCGAGCGTGCGCGCGTACGCCTCGGTCGCCCGAAACTGATCAAAGCTGGACGACGACTCCGCCGGCTGGTTGACCACCAGCACCGCGGTCGCGCTGTAGACCGGTGTGTAGCGTTTGGACACGACCGCCGTCGTACCGGTGATCAGGACGATCGTGGCCAGCACCTGCCAACGATGCCGCCACAACGCACGCGACGTCTGGCCCCGGCGCTGCGTCGTCATCTGCACCTCCAGGCCGTCACCTCGGCTAGCATAACGATGCGGGCTGCAACTACCGAGAAAGTCTGGCCATGGTCGCTACGGGGGCGGGATCTCTGGCGTCGCTGTCGTCAGTGGCGGTCGACCCACAGACCCGCCGCACCGCCCGTAAGGCGGTGACCCGCGCGGGCGCCGAGATCATCGGCACGGCCTCGATCCTGGCCTGGACCCTGGTCGCGGCCCGAACTCTCACTCGGCAGGAGTTCGGCGCGTTCGCCTTCGCGCTCTTCCTCAGCGTGCTGCTGGCCACCTCGCTCCGACGTGGCAGCCGCAAACCCCGACGGATCATCGGCCAAGCCCTCCCGGTGCTCGCCGTCGGCGTACTGATCGCCGGACAGTTCCGACCCTCCCACGAAGCGCGGTTCACCCTCGCGCTGGTCAGCGCCGCCGTGCTGCTCGACATGGTCAGCGACACCTGCCGAACCACCGCGACCGCACTGCAACGTGTCGCCACAGCAGTCCTCATCGTCGCCGGCCTACAAGCCGGCACCGGCATCATCGGCATGGGCACCGGCCTCCTCGCCGGAAGCGCCCTCGGCGTCCTCACCCACACCGTCGCGCTCCGCACCCAAAAAGTCCGGTACGCCGCCGCCCAGCCCGACCGAACCGGACTCCGCCGCTTCTTCAACGACACCCGCGTCATCGGCCTGAGCTCACTAGTGCTCATCGCCCTCTTCCGCGTCGACGCCGTGGTGCCCAGCGCCTTCCGCAACGACAGCGAGGTCACCTCGGCTGCGACCCCTGGCGCCCGTGGGCAGTTGCGGGGCGCTCAGTTGCACGCCCTGTGGCACAAGAACAGCAAGGCCGATGTGGTCCGTCAGCTCGATCTGCTCGTTGCGTCCAACGCCACGGCCGCCCGCGTCGACGTGGCCTGGAGCACGCTGCAGGACGAAGGCCGTGGGCTGATTGCCGGTCGGTACCGCGACCGCCTCGACCGGCTCGTGAACCTCGCCCACCGGCGTGGCATCAAGCTCATCCTCACCCTGCAGGACACGCCCTGCTGGGCGTCGAGCGCTCCCGACTCGCTCAAGCAGGACTGCGCCGGCGCCTACTGGGACCGCGGGGTCACCCGCTACGCGCCG
>JBKJUS010000032.1:0-34342 GCA_046590575.1 Mycobacteriales bacterium
GATCCGGCAGGTGCACGGTGTGTCCGGCCTGGCGCAGCTCGTCGGCGAAAGCGACGACACCGGGAGTCAGCCCATGGGCGTGGTGGAACAGCACTACCTCAGCCACGTCTTCCTCCCGAACGGAAGAGATCGAGCGGGTGATCACACTAGGACTGCGTACGAGAGAACGGAAACACGGGAAGGTCCCGGTCGGACCTAACCGCTAGGCAGTGTTGTCGTTCCGCCCTGCTCGTAGAGCGTGCGAACAACATGCTCGATGTCCGGCTCCTCCAGGATGAGGTCGCGAATCTGGCACCGCTCCGCCACGGCCGCAAGAACTGCCGCGGCCGACGTGGTGAACGCCAGCCGCTGACGCAAGCCATTGCCCTCGACGGACAGCAGCCTCGTGCCGGGCACGTCGGACAGTGGCCCCTGCGGCTCGACCAGGTCCACGACAAGGACCCGTTCGGCGCCCGTGGAAGCCGCGAGGCCCGACAGTGTGCCGTCGTAAGCGAGCCGCCCCTTGTCAATGACGAGAACGCGGTCGCAGAGCCGTTCGATGTCACGCATGTCGTGTGTAGTCAGTAGCAACGTCCTGCCGCTGGCAGCACGTTCTTCACGTAAGAACACCCGGAGCTTCTCCTTGCTCAACACGTCCAGTCCGATCGTGGGCTCGTCAAGCACGAGCACGGCGGGGGAATGCACGAGCGCGGCGGCGACCTCTCCGCGCATCCGCTGGCCCAAGGAGAGCTGACGCACAGGGGTGCTGAGAAACTCCCCGAGCTCCAGCCGGTCAACGAGCTGCTCGACTCGCGGCTGCCAGTCTCTGAGCCCGTGCAACGCGGCCAATATCCGGAAGGACTCACCAAGGGGCAGGTCCCACCACAGTTGGGAGCGCTGGCCGAAGACGGCGCCGACGCCGCGGGCCAGGTCGCGGCGGCGTGCGACCGGGTCGAGGCCCAGCGTTCGAACCGTGCCGGAGGTGGGGACCAGAATGCCGGTGAGCATCTTGATCGTCGTGGACTTACCGGCTCCGTTGGCACCGATGTAGCCGACCGCCTCGCCAGGAGCGATCTCGAAGGAGATGCCGTCGACGGCCCGAACGACGTGTTTCTCTCGGCGCAGCCGACCGGCGGGGCGTCGTACGACGAACTCGCGCACCAGGTCCGTGACCACGACCGCGCTCATCCGCCCGCCCCCGTGTAGTGCCGGATCCCGTTGCGCCACCAGGCTGCGGCCACCAGCCAGATCGCAAGCGCGGCGAGGGGCGCGCACCAGCCTAGGGCGGCGGGCAAGCCAGCAGGCGGCGCCTTGTCCAGCAGCACGAGTGACGGCAAGTACGCGACGAACCCCGCCGGGACGACGAACGTGAAAAAGCTGCGCAACAGCACGTGCAGAACCGAGGACGGGTACTGCGAAACGTACGAGCCGCCATACGTGAAGGCGTTCGCCACCTCGCCCCCGTCGACGAGCCAGAACTGCAGAGCGCCCGCGCAGAGGAAGAGTGCCGCGAAGACCGCTGCTCCAGCGATCGGAGTGACGAGGACCAGGAGGACCTTCGCCGGCGTCCAGTCGCTCACGGCGGTCGGCAGGGCATAGGCCAGCACAGCAAGGCCCATTGCGGTGCGCCCGAGCCGCTTGAGCGAGACGTCGCTCGTGACCAGCTGACCCAGTAGCGGCAACGGGCGCAACAGCATCGCGTCGAGGGTGCCCGCGCGCAGGTAGGTCGGCAGCTCGTCGAGGTGCCCGAAGCCGAGGTCGGCCAGCGAGAAGCTGATATTGGACAGCGCGAAGACAAGCAGCGCCTGCTGCCAGTCCAGGCCGCCGAGGATGTCGATGTTGTGGAAGATCACGTATATCTCGCAGAACTCCAGCAGCCCGATCCCGACGTTCGCGAGCAGGTCGAGCACGAAGCTGGCGCGGTAGGACGTCTGCGCACGCAGCCGGGCGCCCAGCAGTGCTCGGTAGGCGTCAGCCACCCTGCACCACCAGGCGCTGGGTGGCCCGGGCGAGGACCAGCCGGCCGAGAATTAGGGTCGCCACAAGCCATCCGGCCTGTACGGCGAACATCCCCACGGCTTCGGCGCCCATCACCCGTCCGGACAAGATGTCGACGGGTGTCTGCAACGTCGACGGGAACGGCGTTGCATTCGCGAGGGCCCTGAGCCAGAACGGAAACCAGTGCACCGGGATGATGAGCCCGCACAGGACCCCGGAGGCCACCATGTAGAGGGTGATCGCACCGCGGATCTCGATAAGCCAGAACGCGCACAGGTTGAGGGCGAAGCGGCAGCAGAATGAGATAGAGACCGCGAGCACGATGCTCAATGCGCCGAGGGCATAAAGCCACCCGCTGCCTGGTCCAGTAAGCCCGAACGTCAAGGCGCCGACCGCGATCGGTGGGATCCCACGTGGCAGGATGCTGAACGCCGCCCGGCCCAGGTCCGCGGCCAACCACGACAATTGCAGGTCAACCGGCCGGGCGAAGTCGACGGCGATGTCCCCCGTGCGCACCCGCTGTGCCAGCTCGTTCCAGTGGAACACATATACGGGTCCGAGCAGTGCCTGGGTCCACCATGCATATGTCGCGCCGGCGCGGGCGTCGTACCCGGCCAGCGTCCCGCCCGCAGCCCCGATCGCGGCCACTGTGATGCTGGCTTTGGTCAGGCCGAACATCGTGTTGGTGAAGGCGCCGGCCGCGGTAGCCGTGCGGTAGGCCGACCACCGCCGGAACCCGGCGGCGAAACATGCCCAGAAGGCTCGAATGGACATTGCCGCGCCCGGCTCACTCAGCACGGGCAGGGCGCAGACCGTCGTCCCACAGCTCTGCCGTCTGAATTGCCCAGAACACGGCGAAGAGCGTGATCAACGCGGCCTCGATGCCCAGCACCAGGTGGGCCCAGCCGAAGAGCAGCTTCCAGCCGACCATGCCGACCACGCTCAGCCCCATCGACCACGCGACGAGCGCGTAGCGGTTCGCGTAGTCACGTTTCTCAACCGGACCCTCGGCGGTCTTCCTCTTGAAGTCGATCGCGTTGAAGACGACCACCCCCACGATGCAGGCGAACATCAAGATCGCCGCAGCGTAGTGCGCCGCGTCTATGAACTCCGCGCGCGAGAGAGAGAACACCAGCACCGCGACCAGCCAGAAGGCGGCGGACAACCCGATGCCGATCCAGTGTGTCGTCGGCGGGCGCATCCGGCTGCGGCGCCATTCCAGGAGCACGAGCGAGGTCACGGCGACCAGACCGACAAGCCCCACCGTGAATAGTGTCGACATGTTGTTGACCACGTTCGCGGTCCCGTCCGCCTTCTCCGCCGGCGTCGAGGTGCAGGTGCCCGGCCCGGGAGTCGGCACGAACCCGACGACCGGCGCGAGCATCCCAGCAACGTTCAGCAGTCCGTCCTCGAGCTCGCGGTTGCCCTTCATCGCGATCATGCAGACACCGATGGCAAGCAGTGCGCTCACAAAAAAGGCGCGCACCGGCGTGTAGTAGTACGCGCTGATAGACGTCTGCAAACAGTCCCAGCCGACCTCGCGCCATTCGACGACGACGGAGGCGCCCAGGCCGACGACGAGCAGGACCATCGACAGGCGCAAGTAGCGCCAGGTCTTCACAGCACGGACTGCAGTCTCGGTCGCCGATGGCACATTCGCCCCCACGGGTGTGCGCGTTAGAACAGGCGCGAGACTAGTCCGGTACGACGGCGATGCCGGGGAGCACGACCGGCGGCGGCCCATTCACGTCGCCGCACACGGCGGTGAACTCGTCCCCACGGAACGTCGGGGCCCAGGCGTGCGTTTGGCGGGTGAACAAGCGCACACTCGATCTTTCAGCGGCACACCCAGAGGAGGCCGGATGGCCACGGACGTTGAGCCGCGGAGCGCCACGACGAGCGAGACCACGCCGGGCGCGAAATCCTGGTGGCAGCTGCTGCCCGCGGCAGCCGTGGCGGCCACTTTCGGGTACTTCTTCGTCGACAAGACCCGCGAGGCCAGAACCGTGCTCCGCAGCGGGCGGGGCTTGCTGACCGTCGGCGTCATCGTGGTCGGATACGTAGCGATCGCCGCCGGTCTGCGCCGGATCTCCCGTAGAGCCTGGTTGCCGCCGGTCGCGCTTACCGTGGTGGTCCTCGCACTCGCTGGCTGGATCGTGCGGCCGTACTACGTCGACACGACCACCAACCGGACGTTGGTGACGGGCGACGTGCCGGACGAACCCGCCCAAGTCGAGGCACCCGCGGCTCCCGGTACGCCGGCGCAAGCCGATCCGGCACCAGCGGCGCCGGCCGGCCCGAGCCGGGTCAGCTCCGGCTCGCTACGCGGCATCGACCACGAGGCGAGCGGCCGCGCGTCACTGATCCGGTCGGCCGACGGCCGGCTCGTCGTGCGTTTCGAGAACTTCGCGATCGAAGGCTCACCGGACCCGCAGGTCTACCTCGCCGAGGGCAAGGACGTCCGGCGGCCCACCGGCACCAAGCTGGGCCGGCTGCCCGGCAACAATGGTCAGGTCCTCGACATCGCAGTGCCAGCCGGAGTCCGCGCCGGCCGAGACTGGACGATCCTGGTGTGGTGCGGCAACTTCGGCGTACCGATAGCCAACGCAACCCAGTCTTGACTAAGCGAGCCGCTTCGGAATGACCTCAGGCACCCGCGTCTTGCGGGGCTTGATCAGCTGGTCCAAGAATGCTCTGAGTCCCTGGTCGGCCACCGACGCGCGCAGGTCGTCGAGCACCAAAAGGCGCTTGGCCTGCTGGTCGCGCACGTCGTTCAGCTGCGCAACGAGGACGTCAATGCGCTCCGATAGCGAGCTCACGGCCCGGACCTCCATCTCGATCGCGCCGAGATAGGTGCGCAGGCCACCCGCCAGGTCGGTCTTGCCAGCGGGCGGAGCCTTCGGCTCGGCCGAAGCAATCGCCGTAGCCGAAGGAGCAGCGCTTCGACGCGCTGGCTTGGCCGCGCCCCTTCGCGCCCGCGGAAGGGGGTTGGCCTTTGCGGTCACGCGTCCCGCCGTCTTGCGGGCAGGCCGAGCGGCGGTCGATCCCTTCTTGGCATGAGCGGCGGCGTAGGCCTGCACCACCTTCGGCGAGAGGCTGCCTCGGTCGTTTACCGCCATACCCTTGGCACGCGCCCACGTGCGCATCTGGCCCTGCGTTGCTGTCGCCATCGTGACTCCCTCATCTCGCGGCAAGCGGTGAGCCCCCATAGCCTTCTGGCATGAGGGCCAGCTCGAAGGACATTATTGCGAAGGTGCTCACCACCGCGCACCACAGGCTGTTCACGCTCACCAAGGGTCACGTCGGCAACGCGCTGGCCGGCATGCCGGTGCTTGTCCTGACGACGACGGGGCGACGGAGCGGACAGCCGCGGCAGACGATGCTGACGTCGCCGGTGCGGGACGGCGAGCGGATCGTCCTGGTCGCGTCGTACGGCGGCGACGACCGGCACCCCCAGTGGTTCCTGAACCTGCTCGACGACCCCAACGTCTCGGTCACGATGGGCGGGACATCTCGATCGATGCGCGCACGGGTGGCGACCGCGGAGGAGAAGGCTCGACTCTGGCCCGAGGTCACGTCGGCGTACACGGGGTATGCCGCATATCAGCGACGCACCAACCGAGACATCCCCTTGGTGCTCCTCGATCCGCAACACGGAACTTAGGACTGACCGCCCCGGACCGGCGCGGATTCAACACCGAACGAACCGACCATCCCGGGTGCGACTCCTTACGCCCAGGAGGTGCTCACATGAAGCACGCACGCAAAGCCCTGCTGGGCGCAGCACTCTGTTTGCTCATCGCCGCCACACCAGGCGAGGCATCGCAGTTCGGCTACGCGGATCCGATCGGCGACGCAGCCGGCGGGAAGTCCGGTCTGGACATCGTGTCGGTGTCCTACGCGACGACCGGACGGACCGAGCGGGGACGTTACGTCGCCACGTCGCTGGTCGTCACGGTCAAAGCGGCCGATGACATCGTGCAGGCGCCTGGAGCGACCTATTCGGTGGACGCCGACATCGTCGGATGCGGCTGGATGACTTTCACCTACTCGGCGCAGACGGAAGCATCTGGTCGCCTCTACACGACGTGCGCACCCAACCTCGCTCCCGGCTACTCCCGGGTGTATGAGATCGATGCCGAGGTGCAGGGCGACACGCTGACCCTGATCGCCCGGCTCAGCCAGCTCGAGTCCATTGGCGTGGGTCAGGTCCTACGCGGATTCGAGACCTACACCACGGCTGAGGACCCGGTCTTCGCGGTGTACGGATCGCGTGCACTACGCGACGGAGCCAACGTCGATGCGGCAGCCGATGCGGCATTCAGCGACGGCCGCTGGGTGATCCGCTAGGCAGCGAGCCTGGAACTGTCTGCGCTCTGCTCAGCGGCGTCGGAAGAACGTCAGCAGATTGCCGTCCTGGTCGGTGACGCCGAACTCACGGGTGCCCCACCAGGTATCAACAGCGCTGCCCCTGTCGGCGTAGTGCAGCACACCAGTCGCCGCCATCTCGCCGTAGAGCGCGTCCACGTCGTCCACCTGGATGCGACAGCTCGCGGTGCCAGCGATGAAGCTTTCGGCCCCGCTGCATACCGGCCGGCTCGACAGGTCTGCGCGGTGCCGCCAGGTCTCGTCATTGGCCTGCCAAAGGTGCACCTCGGCGTCGTCACGCTGCACCGCGGCGAAACCCCCGTCGGCGTACTTGATCGTGAAGCCGAGCAGGTCGCGGTAGTAGGCGCCAGCCGCCGTGATGTTTCCTACCGGCATAGCGGGCACGGTTTGAGTCAGGCGCATCCGTCGAGTGTCCGCGGGAACGATCTCAGTGACCAGCCCGCGTGTCCTACACCGCGTAGTTGCGCACCAGCCGCAGCACGTCCTCAGCGCGCTCGCCGGTGGCAACCAGGCCTGACTCCTCCGGGGCGCCGCCGGCCTGTGCTGTTGCGAAGGCGTACGGCAGT
Source organism: Mycobacteriales bacterium (assembly GCA_046590575.1). GTDB lineage: Bacteria > Actinomycetota > Actinomycetes > BP-191 > BP-191 > DATLNF01. Next base: position 6,933 of record JBKJUS010000032.1, read on the forward strand.
GTCCGATGAGTCAACCCGCCGAGTCCTCCCCGCGTCGCCTAACGGATGAAGGATGACTACCACCGATGACACGCGACACTAGGATCCCGGCATGCACTTCGCCTTGTTCTACACGGTCGTTGACGACTACCTCGAGCGCCGCGGCGAGTTCCGCGACGAGCACCTGTCCCTGGCCCGCGCGGCGTTCGCGAACGGTGAACTGGTGCTTGCTGGCGCGTTCGCCGATCCGGCCGACGAGGCGTTGCTCGTCTTTCGCGCTGACGACGCGTCCGTCGTCGAGAGGTTCGTCCAGCACGACCCATACGTCGTCAACGGACTGGTGACCAGCTACCGCATCCGGCCGTGGACGGTTGTCATCGGCGAGGGTCGGAGTCCGTGACCGACGCGTTGAGCCGCGGGCCGCTGGACGGCCTACGGGTCGTCGAGATGTCAGGGATCGGACCGGTGCCGCTGGCCTGCCGGCTGCTCGCCGACCTCGGCGCGGTCGTGCTGCGGATCGAGCGGACGAGTGACCGCTCGACGGTCGAGGCCACCGGCCAGGGTGATCTCTACGGCGGCCGCCCTGCGGTGGCGCTGGACCTCAAGAACGCAGCGGATGTCGCGCTCGCCCGCCGGGCCATAGCCGCGGCCGAGGTCGTCGTCGAGGGCTTCCGCCCCGGTGTGATGGAGCGCTTGGGGCTCGGTCCCGACGTCGCTCTCGCCGACAATCCGGCGCTCGTCTATCTGCGGATGACCGGATGGGGACAGGACGGTCCGCTCGCCGACCGCGCTGGACACGACATCAACTACCTCGCCCTTACCGGCGCGCTGCACGCCATTGGCGAGCCTGGCCGGAAGCCGGTCGTGCCCATCAACCTGGTTGGGGATTTCGGCGGCGGCGCGATGTTCGCCGTCGTCGGCGTCCTGGCCGGAGTGCACGCTGTTCGCGCTGGCGCGCCTGGTCACGTCGTCGACGCGGCGATGGTCGACGGTGCTTCGTACCTGCTTTCGATGGCCTACAGCATGCTCGGCGCGGGACGTTGGGTGGACGAGCGCAGCAGCAACCTCTTCGACGGAGGCGCGCCGTTCTACGACACCTACCGATGCGCCGACGACAAGTGGATAGCGGTCGGCGCACTCGAGCCGCAGTTCTGGGCGACGTTCGTGGAGCGGCTGGGCGTCATGGACCTTCCATCGCGCGACGACCCGGCCCAATGGCCGGCGTTGCGAGGGCGACTGACGGACATCTTCGCTGGCCGCTCCCGCGACGAGTGGGCTGAGCTCTTCGCCGGGACCGACGCCTGCGTCAGCCCGGTGCTGTCGTTAACCGAGGCGCCGCTGCATCCGGCGATGACCGCGCGAGCCACCTTCCGGATGGTGGAGGGTCGGCCCCAGCCCGCGCCGGCGCCGCGCTTCGGGTCATACCCCGCGGACGCGCCGTCGTACGGCGTCGCGGACACGCTCCTGCGCTGGCGGGTCGACGCCTCTCTCGCCACCGAGCTGACGGCGCGCGAATCCGCTCACTGACTGGACCTGATATGCATGAGCAGTCGGCATCGGGCCGACCACATCGACGAGGAGCGGCATGAGCGGGATCTGCGACGGGCGTGTCGTCGTCATCACGGGTGCGGGCAACGGGATCGGCCGGGCGCACGCGCTGGCCTTCGCTGCCGAAGGTGCATCCGTCGTGGTCAACGACCTCGGCGGATCCCGTGACGGCAGCGGCGGATCAGCGGGACCGGCTCAGGCAGTTGTCGACGAGATCGTCGCTGCCGGGGGAAAGTCGGTTGCCCACACCGAGGACATCTCTACCTGGGCCGGCAGCAAGAGCCTCATCGACCTGGCCGTCGAGACGTTTGGCACCCTCGACGTCGTCGTCAACAACGCGGGGATCCTGCGCGACCGCATGCTCGCCAACATGGAGGAGGCGGAGTGGGACTCCGTCATCGCCGTGCACCTCAAGGGCACCTTCGGCCCGACCCGACACGCGGCGGCGTACTGGCGTGACAAGTCCAAAGCAGGTGAGGCTGTCGATGCGCGGGTCATCAACACCAGCTCGCCGTCCGGGCTCTTCGGCAACGTCGGACAGGCCAACTACGGCGCAGCCAAGGCCGGAATCGCCGCGTTCACGGTCATTGCTGCGGCCGAGCTCGGTCGGTACGGCGTGACTGTCAACGCGATCGCACCGACCGCGCTGACCCGGATGACCGAAGACCTCGGCATGGTCGCCGAGGCAGCGAAGAACCTCGACCTCGCGCCGGAGACGATCTCGCCGCTCGTCGTCTGGCTCGGCAGCGCGGCCTCGAAGGCGGTGACTGGCAGGGTCTTCTCGATCTTCGGCAACCGAATCACGGTGGTCGAAGGGTGGGTCAACGGTCCGACCACCGAGCGGACCGAGCGCTGGACCGCCGGCGAGCTCGGTGAGGTCATGCCCGGGCTCGTCAGCGAGGCCGCACCCAACGCCAACATGCTCGGCGGCCGCACCTAGACCAGCAACTGGCGTTCTAGTGCGCCGCTCCCAGCCAGGTGAGGACGGCGCGCACCCGGCGGTGCTCGTCGCTGGACGGCTCCAGGCCGAGTTTGGCGAAGATCTAGCCGATGTGCCGGTCGACGGTCTTCGGACTGAGCGCAAGCTCGGCGCCGCGGGCTGAGGCGCTAAGCCTGAACTGCACGGCGGACTTGATCTTTGAACCCGTGGCTACGGTGCCACGCTGGAGCCGGGTTCAAAGATCACGACGCGGAGGCCGACGCGCTAGGCCGACGCTCACACGGAGATGCCAACACCGCCGCGGGTCGAGCCGCCGTACCGCGCCTTCTCGCGGTCCAGGTCGAGCGGCTTGATCGAGGCAGCCGCAGTGAGCGTTGCGTCGTCGAGCAGGTCGGCCGGGATGAGCCAGACGACCTCGAACTCCAGGCCGTCCGGGTCACGGCCGTAAAGACTCTTCGTTGTGCCGTGGTCCGAGGCACCCACCAGCGCTCCGACATCGGCGAGCATCCGCATATGCCGCTCAAGCTCGTCGAGAGTGTCGACCTCCCACGCCAGGTGGTAGAGACCCACGGTCGATCTTCCGGCCGCGGAGTCTGCCGCCGCCGCGCCTACTTCGAAAAGTCCGAGGTCATGGTCATTGGTCGAGTCCGGGGCCTGGAAGAAGGCCATCCCCGGACGCCGGGACTTGACCCGAAAGCCAAGCACGTCTTGGTAGAAGGCGATGCTCCGCTCGATGTCCCGGACGTAGAGCACCGCGTGGTTCAACCGATGGATTCCCATGGTGGATACGGTAACCCCGTGGCTGCTCTGGTACGGCGTGCGCGCACTGACGATGTGCCGTCCATCCGCGCGCTGGTCGACACCTATGCCCGCGACGCCACCCTGCTCGACAAGGCCACCGTGACCCTCTACGAGGACGTCCAGGAGTTCTGGGTCGCCGAGCAGGACAGCCGGACAGTGGCGTGTGGAGCGCTGCACGTCCTGTGGCGCGACCTCGCCGAGGTACGCACCCTGGCCGTCGACCCACAACTCCGCAAGACCGGCCTCGGCACCGCCGTGCTCTCGCGACTGCTCGATACCGCGCGCGAGCTGGGGATCGAGCGGGTCTTCTGCCTGACGTTCGCGACCGACTTCTTCGCCCGGCACGGCTTCGCGCCGATCGAGGGGATACCGGTCGAGCGCGGCGTCTACGACGAGCTGGTGCAGTCCTACGACGAAGGGGTCGCGGAGTTCCTCGACCTTGAACGAGTGAAGCCCAACACGCTCGGCAATTCCCGGATGTTGCTGACCCTCTGACGGAGGCGAACCGGCCCATGGCGAAGAGCGAGGCTGTTCTCGAGCAGTATCGGCGCGAGTTCACTGCCGAGGGCTACACCCGGATCCGCGAGCTCTACAAAGCGCACAGCCGGGCTGAGGACGCGCGCGACGTCCCAGGTCTGCTGGCGACGCTGACATCGGACTGCGTCTATGAGCTGGTTCAGACCGGCCATCGGTGGGAAGGCCACGACGGCGCCGCCCGGTTCTACGGGGAGCTGCTCGGCGGCTTTCCGGACGTCGTCTTCGACCTCCAGCACATCGTCATCGGCCCCCAAGGGGTCTACGAGGAAGCGGTCGTGACCGGCACCTGGAAGCAGGACTGGCTCGGCCAGCCGGCGTCCGGCCTGGCGATGACCTGGCGGGTTTCTATCCTTTTCCCCTACGACCCGGTGGCCGGCCTCTTCACCGGCGAACGGGTGTACGTCGACGACGTGGGGCGGTTCATCCGTTCATGACGGTCGCCACACACGTCGTACGCCGAGGGCTGCTCTTCCTTGCCGTGATGGCGGCGGTCGTTGCTCCGCTGCCGGCCATGACCGCGTCGGGGCAGATCGGTGGACCTCGTCGGGTGCCGATAGCCGACTTCACGCCGCTACCGCCGGCCCGCGCGGTGTCCGCGCAGGCCGCAGCGTTGCGCGACCGCCTGCTCGGCGATCGCTGGGACGATCCCGACTACGTCACCCTGCACTGGGTCGGCGTCAGCTCTTTCATCATCACCATCGGCGGGCACCTCGTGCTCTTTGACGCGTGGGAGATCATCGGGGCGGTCGAGGACTACCTGCCGATCGGGCGAGAGGAGCTGGCTGGTCTCGCACCCGAGGCAGTGCTGGTCGGCCACGGTCACTTCGACCATGCCGGCGATCTCGGCTACGTCGCGGGCCTCGCCAAGTCGGTTGTCGTGGGCAGCGACGAGATCTGCACAGTCGGCGAGCAGGGAGCTGTGCGGGAAGGTGTCGGCACCGACTTCACCTGCGCGGTGACCGGGACGATGACCGCTCCAGCGCCAGGGGTTGCACAACAACTGCGGCTCTTCGCTGACCTCCCCGCCCTCACGGTGCTGCAGCACATCCACTCCGCCGCGACGCCTCCCGGCAACGGCAACGAGCCAGACCCCTTCGTCCCGGTGATGGACCTCCAGCCGTACATCGACCACTTCCAGGACAACCCGGCAGAGCTCGCCCGCTTCCTCGCCCAGCAGGAGGAGAGCAATCAGGGCGGCACGTGGCTCTACCACTTCCGCATCGGTGACTTCACCCTCCTCGTCGGCGACTCGGCCGGACCGATCTTCTCCGCTCCGGAGGTCCGCAAGGCGTTGGACTCCCTCCCCGGCTGCGTCGACGTGCTGGCCAACGCGATCCTCGGCTTCGACCAGCCGGTGTCCGGCCTGCAGGACCCGCGGCTGTACGTCGAGAACGTGCATCCGAAGGTCTTCGTGCCGACACACGGCGACGCCTGGGCGCCGGCGATCTCGGCTGGTCAGGAGCAGTACCGCGCCAAGCTCGCCGCAGAACTCGCAACCCTGCCGAACCCGCCGGAGGTGGACCACCTCGTCGACCCACAGGACTACCTCGTCGAGCGGGCCTACCGCGTCGACGACCCACGCTGGGTGCCTCCGATGCCCGGCTCGGGCTGTGCCGCCCGGTCCGCAGCGCCACCCGTCAACCCCCGACCGGTGCCGGCTGTCCCGTCGCCGGCGGCCGGCCCGCTGCCGAGCACCGGCGGCTGGACCCCCGCTGCCGCTGTCGCAGCCCTACTGGTACTCGCTGCGAGCGCCGCGCACAGACTTCGACGCCGGCATGTGATGGGGTAGGCCCGGTCCGGTCGACGGAGGAGGTCACGAGTGGCGCGACAGCCCAACGTGCTGGCGATGGTGCTCGCCGGCGGCGAGGGCAAGCGGCTAGCGCCGTTGACCGCCGACCGGGCGAAGCCCGCGGTCCCCTTCGGCGGCAACTACCGCCTGGTCGACTTCGTACTGTCCAACCTCGTCAACGGCGGTCTGCTGCGCATCGTCGTGCTCACCCAATACAAGAGCCACAGCCTGGACCGGCACATCACGCAGACCTGGCGCCTCTCCCCCGTCCTGGGCAACTACGTCGCCCCTGTCCCGGCACAGATGCGGCACGGCCCGCACTGGTTCTCCGGGTCCGCTGACGCGATCTTCCAGAACCTCAACTTGATCTACGACGAGCGCCCGGAGCACATCTGCGTCTTTGGCGCTGACCACATCTACCGCATGGATCCGCAGCAGATGATCGCCCAGCACGTCGAGTCCGGCGCGGCCGTCACGGTCGCCGGAATCCGGGTGCCGATCGCGCAGGCGAGCGAGTTCGGCATCATCGAGACCGACGGCGGGACGACGATCACCGGCTTCCAGGAGAAGCCGGCGCAGGCGACCGGGCTGGCCGATGCTCCCCACGAGGTCTACGCCTCGATGGGCAACTACGTCTTCACGACGGAGAGCCTCATCCAGGCCGTCACGGCCGACGCTGCCGTCGACACGAGCAACAACGACCTGGGCGGCAACATCATCCCGATGATGGTGGAACACGGAGGTGCGCAGGTATACGACTTCGCCCGCAACGAGATCCCGGGATCCGAGGAACGCGACCACGGTTACTGGCGGGACGTCGGGACGCTCGACGCCTACTACGACGCGCACATGGACCTCGTATCCGTCCACCCGATCTTCAACCTCTACAACGAGAGCTGGCCCATCTACTCCTGGCAGGGCACCGTTGCGCCCGCCAAGTTCGTGTTCGACGAGGAGGGACGTCGAGGCACCGCGCTCAACTCGATCGTGAGCCCGGGGGTGATCGTCTCGGGTGGCACGGTCCGTCGGTCGGTACTCGGTCCACGCACGCATGTGGGGGCTGGCGCCCTCGTTGAAGGTTCGGTGCTCATGGACAGCGTGCGAGTAGGCGAAGGTGCCATCGTGCGCAATGCCATTCTGGACAAGAACATCGAAGTTCCCCCGGGCGCGCGCATCGGCGTCGACCCGGTCGTCGACAGGGAGCACTACACCGTCTCCGATGGCGGCATCGTGGTCATCGGCAAGCACCAGAGCGTGGTAGCCCCGTGAGGGTTGGGCTTCTCACCCGGGAGTACCCGCCCGAGGTGTACGGCGGTGCGGGCGTCCACGTCGAGTACCTCTCCCGGGAGCTCGCTCGGCTGGGCGATGTCGACGTCGCCGTGCACTGCTTCGGCCAGCCCCGCGAGGACCCCCTCGTGGCCAGGTCCTACCAACCATGGGAGGAGATCCCCGCCGACGGGCCGCACGCAGCAGTGCTGCGCACCCTCTCCGTCGATATCGCGATGGCCGCTCACCTTGGGCAGGTCGACGTCGTGCACAGCCATACCTGGTACGCCAACTTCGCCGGCCACCTCGCAGCATTGGCGTACGACGTTCCCCATGTCGTGACAACCCACAGCCTCGAGCCGTTGCGCCCGTGGAAGGCAGAGCAGCTCGCCGGCGGCTACGCCGTGTCGAAGTTCTGTGAGCGCACAGCCATCGAGGGCGCCGACGCCGTCATTGCCGTGTCCGCGGGCATGCGCGGCGACGTCCTGGCGCACTACCCCGACATCGACGCGGCCCGGGTCCACATCGTGCACAACGGCGTCGACACTGCGGAGTACGCGCCGGACAGGCGGACCGACGTCGTCCTCGGGCTCGGTCTCGACGCCACTCGACCCATCGTCGTCTTCGTCGGTCGAATCGCCCGCCAGAAGGGCATCGTCCATCTCCTCGATGCTGCGGAGCTCTTCGACCCAGCCGTCCAGCTGGTGCTCTGCGCCGGGTCGCCGGACACCCCCGAGATCGGCACGGAGGTCAGCGAGCACGTCGCCGGACTGAAGAGCCGGGGCCACTCGGTCACCTGGATCCGGGAGATGCTGCCGCGGCCAGAGCTCATCCAGCTGCTGAGCAACGCGGTCGGTTTCGTCTGCCCGTCGATCTACGAGCCGTTCGGCTTGGTCAACGTCGAGGCGATGGCCTGCGGGGCCGCAGTCATCGCGAGCAGCATCGGAGGGATCCCGGAGATCGTCGTGGACGGCGAGACCGGCTATCTCGTCGACTTTGAGAAGTCCGACGACGCGTACGGCAGCCCGGCGAATCCGGCCGCCTTCGCCGCTGCGCTCGCCGACCGGGTGAACGCGTTGGTCGCGGACCCGACCCACGCTCGGGCGATGGGCCGGGCCGGTCGGGAACGAGCCGTTGCGTCGTTCGGCTGGGCTTCCATCGCGGCGCAAACAGCCGAGGTCTACCGCTCGTTATGACGACCGACGACCCGATTCCTCCTCCACCACCGGATCGCGCGACCCCGCACGTCGACGAACCGCACCGGGTCATCGGCGGCGTGCTGGTCCGACGCGACGAGGTCAAGGTCGACGGTCGCAGCATCTCCTTCTACGACGCGACTCCCGAGTGACCGAGCGACGCCGCGATCCCCTCACCGGTGAGTGGACGACCTTCGCCACCCACCGGCAGGATCGGACGTTCCTGCCCGCCGCCGAGCTGTGCCCGCTCTGCCCCACGGTCGACCCGGACCGACCGACAGAGGTGCCCGCCTCGTCGTACCAGCTGGCCGTCTTCGACAACCTCTTCCCGTCGCTCACCGCCCGTCCGCCGGCGCCCGAAGTGACCGGCGAGGGGCCGTACGCCGTCGAGCCGGCGCTGGGGGTTGCGGAGGTCGTGCTCTACACCGACGACCACCAGGCAACGCTGGCCGGCGTAGGTGTGGACCGGCTGACCCGACTGATCGAAGTGTGGACGGACCGCTACCTGGTGCTCGGCGCCCGTGACGAGGTCGATTACGTCTTCGTCTTCGAGAACAAGGGCGAGGAGATCGGCGTCACGCTGCATCACCCACACGGGCAGATCTACGGCTATCCCGAGATCCCGCCCCGCGCCCGGATCGAGCTCGACACCTCCCGGCGGCACCTCGCCGAGACGGGACGCTGCGTGCACTGCGACGTGATCGACCACGAACGGGCGGCTCAGGTCCGGCTGGTGGTCGAAGGCGCTTCGTTCGTGGCGCACGTGCCGTTTGCTGCTCGATTCCCCTACGAGGTACACATCGTCGCCGTCGACCACGTTGGCGCACTTCCGGAGCTCAACGATGCGGGCCGGCGCAGTCTGGCTGAAGTCCTTGACGCCGTGCTCAAGGGGTACGACGCCCTCTTCGACTTCTCACTGCCCTACGTGCTGAGCATGCACCAGGCGCCGACCGACGGTGCTGACTGGGCGGCGCTGAGCCATCTGCACGTCGAGCTCACGCCCTTTCACCGCGCGGCCACCAAGCTCAAGTACCTGGCCGGCAGCGAGGTTGGCGCGGGGGCATTTATCGCCGACATGGCGCCGGAGCGGACAGCTGAAGAGCTGCGCCACGCCGTGGACCGCGGGAGGGACGGCGGGTGAGTGCCTCGGAGGAGTTGTCGTACGCCGACTTCAGCAGCCGTTTTGGCGGGCCGCCCCACGGCGTCTGGGTCGCCCCCGGCCGGGTGAACATCATCGGCGAGCACACCGACCACTCGGGCGGCTACGTCCTGCCGATCGCCATCGACCGGCACGCATCCGTCGCGGCCCGCGTGCGAGCCGATGGCCTGCTGCGAGTTTCCTCGATGCAGCTCGGAGACGCTCCCGATGTCGCCATGGCAGACCTTGCGCCTGGGCCGATGGCCGGCTGGTGGTCCTATGCCCACGGGGTCGCCTGGGCACTGCGCGAGGTCGGCGTCGCCGTGCCTGGCGCCGAGCTGATGGTGGACTCGACGGTGCCGCCTGGCGCAGGGCTGTCCTCGAGCGCGGCGCTGGAAGTGGCGGTCGGTCTGGCGTTGGTCGACCTCGCCGACGCCCAGGTGAGCTGCCGTGACCTCGCGCTCGCCGCCCAGCGAGCCGAGCGGGAGTGGACCGGCACCCCCTGTGGCGTCATGGACCAGATCGCATCCACGTCCGCTCGGGCAGGTCACGCCCTCCTGCTCGACACGCGCTCGCTCGGGATCGAGCACATCCCCTTCGATCTGGCCCGCGACAACTTGAGCATCGTGGTCATCGATACTCGCGTCCGCCACGCGCATGCTGGCGGCGGGTACGCCGCTCGCGCCGACGAGTGCGAGCAGGCTGCCAAGATCCTCGGTGTGCCGGCCCTGCGCGATGCGACGCCGGCGTCGGTCCAGGGTGCCGCGGCGCGGCTTGGTGATGTGCTGCACCGGAGGGCTCGTCACGTCGTCACCGAGAATGCCCGCGTCATCGAAGCCGCATCGCTCCTTCGCACCAGCCGTCTCCGGGAACTCGGCCCGCTCCTGGCGGCCTCCCACGAGTCCCTGCGGTCCGACTTCGAGGTGTCCGTGCCGGAGTTGGACACCGCGGTCGCGGCGGCTCTTGCCGCAGGCGCGATCGGCGCCCGCATGACAGGCGGCGGGTTCGGCGGCTCGGCGCTCGCCGTAGTCGGCTCCGCAGAAATCCCGGCCGTGCAGGCCGCGGTGCGGGGCGCGTTCGACACGGCCGGCTACCAGCCGGCGGAGACGTTCGTCGTCAGCACGTCCGACGGTGCAAGGAGGCAGACGTGAACGAGCTCGGCGAGAAGCGGCGACGGCTCCGCGCCATGATGACCTCGCTCGACCTCGACGCGGCGGTGCTCCGCAGCCCCGGCAACTTCGCCTGGTACACCGGTGGCGGCCAGTCCCATGTGCTGAGTCTGCAGGACATCGGTGTTGCCGACTTGATCATCACCGCCGACGGAGAGCGCCTCGTCGTGCCTCGCAACGAGGTCGACCGTCTCCTCGCTGAGGAACTGGGTGCCGTCGAACCGGTGGTCGACGTCGTCGGTTGGGCTGCCGACCGCGTGGGCAGCCTGCCCCACGGGCCGCGCGTCGGCTTCGACCTGCCGCCGCCTGGTGAGCGCGACATCTCCCAGGAGATCGAGTCGCTACGGCGATCGCTGACCCCGGAGGAAGTGGATCGCTTCCGGGCGCTCGGGTCGTCGTGCGCGGCAGTTTTCACCGATGTGCTGACGAAGGTCGATCCCACCATGACGGAGCGGCAGGTCGGTGCAGCCGTCGGCGCAGGCTTGCTGGGGATCGGCGCCGACCCGATCGTGCTGCTCGTCGCTGGGGCAGCCCGTGTCGGTCGACACCGCCACCCGCTCGCGACCAACGCGCCGCTCGGTGATCTCGCCATGGTGGTCACCTGTGCCCGCCGTGGGGGGCTGGTCGCTGCGCTCACCCGCTTCGTCTCGTTCGGCGGCCTAATTCCGGCTCTTGCCGATGCTTACGACCGACTCCTCAACGTCGAGCAGGTGTTCCTCTCCGGCACCAGACCGGGCGCGGACGTCGGTCATGTGTTCCGCGCCGGGGCTGCGTCCTACGCTGCGCACGGCTTCGCCGGCGACGAAGCGGACTGCCACCATCAGGGCGGGCCGATCGGCTACTTCGCGCGCGACTACGTCGCGACGGCGGCTTCGGACGCGACCGTGCAGGAAGCACAGGCATTCGCCTGGAACCCGAGTGTGCCGTCGCTCAAGGTGGAGGACACCGTGCTCGCCCGAACCGAGGGGCTCGAGGTGTTGACCACCGACATCGGCTGGCCGAGCATCACCGTCGGCGGCGTCGCCCGACCAGCGGTCCTCTGCCGGTAGCGGCTCCCTGTGTCCGGCTAGTCGAACTCGCCGGCGGCGAGCCGCGCACGCAGCTCCGAGCGACGGATCTTGCCGCTCACCGTCTTCGGCAGCGCTTCGACGAAGTGCACCTGCCGCGGATACTTGTACGGCGCAGTCACTCGCTTGACATGGTCTTGCAGCTCACGCGCGAGCTCGGGCGAACCGGTATGGCCCGGCGCGAGAATGACGAAAGCAGTGACGATCTCGGTGCGCTCGGGATCTGGGCGCCCGACGACGGCAGCCTCCGCGACCGCCGCATGCTCGATCAGCGCACTCTCCACCTCAAACGGGCCGATTCGGTACGCCGATGACGTGATCACGTCGTCAGATCGGCCCTCGAACCAGAAGTAGCCGTCAGGGTCTTTCGCCGCCTTGTCGCCGGTGAAGTACCAGCCGTGCCGAAAGGCGTTCGCCGTGGCCGCCAGGTCGCGGTAGTACTCCCGAAAGAGGCCCAGCGGCCGCGGCTCGGTGCGCACCACGATGTTGCCCACCTCTCCGACCGCGACCGGCCTCCCGTCGTCGTCGACCACGTCGACGTCGTACCCCGGGGTGGGCATGCCCATCGAGCCGGGTCGCACCTCGACCGCGCGGTAGTTGGCGACGACGTTGGTCGTCTCGCTCTGACCGTAGCCGTCGTAGACGGTGAGACCTCCGGTGCCCTCGCTCCAGACCCTGATCACTTCGGGATTGAGTGGCTCGCCGGCCGAGGTGCAATGCCGAAGCTGCGAAAGGTCGTACTGCGCCAGGTCGTGCTGCACGAGCAGTCGGTACAGAGTTGGCGGGGCACAGAACGAGGTGATGCCGTGCCTCGCGATCATCGACAGGATCGTGGCTGCGTCGGGTTTGCCGAGGGCGACCTGCACCACGCTCGCCCGCTCGTGCCACTGCCCGAAGAGGCCGCCCCATGCTGCCTTCGCCCAGCCGGTGTCGCTCACGGTCCAGTGCAGGTCGCCCGGCCTGAGGTCCTGCCAGAACCGCGCCGTGATGACATGCCCGAGCCCGTAGGAGGACTGCGTGTGCAGCACCATCTTCGGATGGGCGACCGTGCCGCTCGTGAAATAGACGAGCATTGGATCGTCGCTCGCGGTCGGATCGGCCGGTGCCTCGCCGTCGCCGGCCGCATCGAGGACGGCAGCGAAGCTCTGCCAACCCTCCGGGGGCGACTTCGGGGTGACACAGAGTCGGTGCCGGACGCTCGACCCGCCAGCCGTGGCGTCGGCAACCTTGGCTGCTCCGTCGGGGTCGGTGACGACCACCGACACGTCTGCGCATTGCAGGCGATAGGCGATGTCCTTGGCAGTGAGCAAGCTCGGCCCGGGCATCGGGATCGCGCCGATGCGGATCGCACCGAGAACCACGGCGTACCACTCCGGCATGCGCGGCAGCATGACGAAGACACGGTCGCCCTTGTTGACGCCAAGCTCGAGCAGAGCCCGCGCACACCGGCGCGACTCGCGCGCAAGGTCCGCAGCGGTCTGCTCGGCGATGACGTCCCCCGCTCCGTCAAGGGAGAGGACGGCGAGCGCCGCCGGGTCCTGCGCAGCCCACTTCTCGACGATGTCGATCACCGGGTTGAACCGGATCGGTACGTCGATCGCGAAGTCTCGGCGCGCCTGCGCGTAGTCGCTGAAGTTGGGGGCGGCCTGGCGCGTCGGTCTGCTCATCGGGCTCCCTCGATGGCGCCCCGGTCGGACGCGCTTAGTGCGATGGCGTGATAACTCGCAGAATCGCACAACAGGGCCGCGCGACGATAGCGTCAGGCGGTCGGCGTAGCACCGTCTGACCGGAGGCCATCGTGGGGCAGTTGCCGAACGTCATCGCAGAGGACTGCCGCGTCCCGCTACGGGATGGCGTGCAGCTCGCCTGCGACGTCGTCCGGCCGGACGACGACGCACGGCACCCGGTCCTGCTCGTCCGCACGCCGTACTCGAGGGCAGGCGTACGCGAGTACTTCGACCCGATCAAGTGGGCCCGGGACGGCTGGGTGGTCGTCGCCCAAGACGTGCGCGGCCGCTACGACTCCGATGGTGTGTTCGCACCCTTCCACCAGGAGGTCGCTGACGGTGCCGACACCGTCGCCTGGTGCGCCGCGCAGCCGTGGTCCACTGGGCGAGTGGCCATGGCCGGTCCGTCGTACAACGGAGCAACCCAGTGGCTCGCCGCGATGGGGCAGCCGGACGCCCTCGGCGCGATAGCTCCGGCAGCAACGGCAGCGAACTTCCGAGACGGGTTCTTCTACGAGGGCGGCGTGCCGCACAACGCCTTCCCAGTCAGCTGGGCCACCATGCTCGCCGCCAGTCGACCCGGCATCGGCAAGGCCGAGATGAAGCGCCTTGTCCGGCTCGCACATGATTGGCCAGCAGTGCTTCGGGGTGGGGCGGTGCGGCAGCCGGTGTCGGCGGCGTTGCCGGACCTCGACCGGTGGGCGGCCTACGACGACGACACGTACTGGCGGCCGATCGACGTGTCGCGCGCCTATCGTCGGCTCGACCTCCCGGCGTGGCATCTGGCCGGGTGGTACGACATCTTCTGCGAAGGCACCCTCGAGTCCTATGTCGGGATGTCGGCGCACGCCGCGACTGACTACGCACGGCGAAATCAGCGGCTCGTCGTCGGGCCGTGGACGCACATGGCTCTCTACGTCGCGGCAACCGCAGAGGTGGACTTCGGGTTGGCAGCCAACGGACTCGCCGAGGGACTGCCGGACCAGATGCGGGCCTTCCTCGCTGCGGCGCTGGACCGTCAGGAGACTCTCTCTGGAGTCAGAGTCTTCGTGATGGGCCGCAACTCCTGGCTCGACCTCGAGACGTGGCCACCGCCGTCGACGCCCACGGTTCTGCACCTCAGCTCGTCCCACGGCGCGAACGGAATCGGTGGCGACGGCCACCTCGGCTGGGAGCCACCTGAGCGCAGCGGTCACGACTCCTACCGACACGACCCCGCCGATCCCGTGCCCAACCGCGGCGGCCGGACTTTGAGCCCGGTCCTGCCACTGGCCGGGCCGATGGACCAACGACCAGTGGAAAGCCGCGACGACGTCCTCGTCTATACGACTGATCCGCTCCCCCGGGCGCTCACCGTCATCGGCACGATCACCGCGTCCATCGTCTTCGCCTCGTCGGCGGACCACGCCGACGTGATGGTGAAGGTGTGCGACGTCCACCCGGACGGGCGGACCCTCAACGTCGTCGACGGAGCCACCCGAGTCGAGCTCACCCCGGGCCGGGCGCGCTCGGTCGGCGTCCGGGTCGGCTCCACCGCCATGACGTTCAAGAAGGGCCATCGGATTCGCGTGGAGATCGCGTCGTCGAACTTCCCGCACCTGGGCTTGCTGCCTGATGCCGCGACTCAGACGGTCCGCCACGGCGGCCGTCGACCGTCGACCGTCACCCTTCCCGAATTCAAGGGGTGACAAAGAGTGGGTGATCGCCGGCGGCTCGGTGTCGGGGAACGTGCTGGTGACTTCGTCCTGAGTGGCCAGTCCGGCGGGCCGGAACGCTTCTACTCCCACGCGGGCGGCCGCCCGACGGTTGTGCTCTTCGATGACGGCGATGGCACCGACGCTCGGCGAACCGATCTCGCCGACCGGCTGTCGATGCGGGATGACGTCGCGATGTGCTGCGTCACGTCCCGGGCGGTTACCGCAGAGGAGAGCGTCCCGACCTGGTCAGATCCTGAAGGCACCGTGGCCCAGGCGTACGGCGTGGCGCCCGGGGAGCTCACCGCCGTCGTACTCGACCCGAATCTGTGCGTCCTTCGCAGCATCGTCGGCAACGGGCTGGTGGACCAGGTCGTCCTGCTGCTCGATGCAGCAGTGGACCGCAGTCCAGCGGCCGAGGTAGTGGCGCAGGCACCCGTGCTGCTCATCCCTCGCGTCGTGGAGGCGACGTACCGGGACCGGCTCATCGAGGTGTGGGAAGAGGAAAGCTCGGAGACGGGTGTCCAGCGCGCCGGAGGGGACGGCATCGACGCGGAATTCAAACGCCGTCGCGATCACACCGTCACCGATCCGCACGTGCTACGTGAGCTGTCTTCGGAGGTGGGCCGACGCATCATGCCCGAGATCGAGAAGGCGTTCGCGTTCCGGGCAACGCGCTTCGAGGGATTCAAGATCGCCTGCTACGACGCCGCGAGCGGAGGGTTCTTCCGACCGCATCGCGACAACCTGTCGCCATCGACCGCGCACCGGGTGTTCGCGCTCACGATCAACCTCAACGACGACTACGCGGGAGGCCAGCTGCGGTTCCCTGAGTACGGCAATCAGCTCTACCGACCCGCGGCCGGCAGCGCGCTGGTCTTCTCCTGCGCACACCTCCACGAGGTCCGCGAGGTCACGGCCGGCCGACGCTTCGTCCTGCTCTCCTTCCTCTACGGCGGGGCCACCGGGTGAGCTTCATCGCGCGACCCTCGGAGAGCCTGGCCGAGCTGTTCACCCACCCGCCCAAGGCGTTCTCGCCGGTGCCGATCTGGTGGTGGAGTGGAGATCCGCTCGACGCCGACCGGCTGCGCTGGCAGCTGGACCGGCTGATCGAAGGGGGCGTCCACCAGGCGGTCATCATGAACCTGGCGCCCAGCGGCCCACTGTACGGCGCGCTCGCCGACATGCCGGCGTTCTTCTCCGACGCGTGGTGGTCGCTCTTCACGGGCGTCTGCCGCGATGCTACCGAGCGAGGCTTCTCGCTGTGGTTCTACGACCAGCTCGGCTTCTCAGGTGCCGACATCCAGGGCCAGATCGCCGCTCGCACTCCGACGTATCGCGGCCAGACGCTGCACCGCGTCTCCTCGGTCGACCGCGCGACGGGACTGCCGCGTCTCCCACCCGGCGCGACACCGCTCGGTGTCCATGCCTACAGCCTCGACGGCGGATTCGACTACCTGGCGCCGGACGCCTGCGCTGCGCTGCTCAATGCGGTGCACGGCGAGTTCGAGCGTCATGTCGGCGACTACCTCGGAACGACGATCGTCGGCTCCTTCCAGGACGAGCTGCCGTCGATGCCGACGTGGTCGCGCGACTTCGCCGCGCAGTTCGAAGCGCGCCGCGGGTACGACGTACTCCCCCATCTGGCCGCGCTGTGGGAGGACGTCGGGGAGACCACCGCAGGCATCCGCGCCGACTACCAGCGCACCCGGGCCGAGCTTGCCGAGGAGGCTTTCTTCCGGCCCCTGCACGCATGGCATGAGCAGCGCGGGCTGGCGGTCGGCTGCGACCAGCAGCACCCGGCCCGAGCCGGCTACCCCCTCGAGGCGACCCAGCAGTACGCCGACTACCTGCGCACCCACCGCTGGTACTCCGCTCCTGGGAGCGATCACTGGGGCGAGGCCAAGGTGCACAGCTCCCTCGCGCATCTCTACGACCGACCGCGTACCTGGGTCGAGGCCTTCCACACCACTGGATGGGGCAGCACGCTCGAGGAGACCTTCGACTGGCTGCTGCCTTGGCTGCGCGCGGGCGCAACGCTCTACAACCCGCATGCTTTCTACTACTCCACCCGCGGCAGCCGGTGGGAGTGGGCACCGCCATCGACCTGCTGGCGCCAGCCCTACTGGCTGCATTACCCACTCTTCGCCCAGACGGTGACCCGGCTCTGTGCGGCGCTGAGCTGGGGCGACCACGTCTGCGACATCGGCGTGCTCTTCCCGACCGCGACGGTGCAGGCCGAACTGGGGCTCGACCTGCCGGAGTTCCTTTTCGGGGTGCCGCCGGGGACGTCGAAGGCGCAGGAGACCTATCTCGACATCGTCGGCCGGATGCACTGGTTCGAGCCGATGCCCGGCGCCCTCGACCGTGACCACCGTGACTTCGACGTGCTCGACGACGACTCGCTCACCCGCGCATCGCTGGTCGGTGACACGCTGGTTGTCAGCGGCGAGTCCTACCGCGCGGTCATCCTGCCGGCCTGCCGCGTCCTCGAGTCAGCCACTGCCCGCGCGCTGGCCCGCTTCGTCGAGGCAGGCGGCACGGTCGTCGCCGTCGGGGATGCACCCGCCGCGGAGAGTGGCGCGACCAGCGATGGCCGCGCCATCGCGAGAGTGCGCGAACTGCTCGCCGCCGGGAGCATCCGCCACGTGGCCGACGCTGGTCAGCTCGGCGCTGCTCTTGCCGATCTCCCCCGACGGGTGGCTGCGCCAGTGCCGACGCTGATGCGCACCGACGGTGACAGCACTCTCGTCTTTGTAGTCGGTGCCTACCCGGGTGCGACTGTTCAGCCACCAGGGCGCAGCTGGCGCGAGAACGGCTACGACTTCGACTCTGATCGCTATGTGCGCACGATGCGAATCACCGTCACCGACGTCATCGAGCCGGCCGCGGTCTGGGATCCGGGCACTGGAGTGATGCGGCTGCTCACCGTCCACGCGGACTCACGCGGAGGGTTGACTGTCGACGTCCCGCTCGCCGACTCTCCCTGTGCGCTCGTCGTCTTCGGCCCCGCTGCTCTCACCGGGAGCCCGATCCCGGATGCCGGGCTGCACATGTCTTCGGCTGCACTCGACCCCGCGCTGCAGCCAGCGGATGTCGATCCCGCGAGATGGACTGCCTCACTCATCCCCACGCTCGACAACCGATGGGCCGACTTCGCCGTACCGGCCGCTGAGGGTCCGCTCCCTGTGCGGATCTGGGACCTCGAGCACCGGGTCGACGACAGCGCCGAGTGGCAGCCGGTCCGCGCGACCTACGGGCCGTGGGGTGAACAGCAGCGAGCCGGCGAGAACTCGTGGCGACCACTCATCTACTCCGACTCAGCCGGTCTGCCGCCAGAGGTCGGCGCCACCGAGCCGCACGGCATCGTGGCGGAGGAGTTCATCGATCTTGGGCCGGCCATCGACGGCGAGATGGGTCGCGTGCGGGTCACCGTTCGGTGTGCGGCCGCCGCGCGCGGCCATCTCACGATCGGCTCTACCGCCGCCAAGGACGTCCGTTGGAACGGGCGTCCAGTCCTCCTCACCGGCGGCCCCTACTACGGCCTCGCACAGGTCGACGCACGCGCCGGCGACAACTTCCTCGAGATTGACGTCATCGCCGGCACAGCGCGTCGGCTCCGCGCCTCATGGACGCTGCGGTCAGCCCCAGAGCCAATGCCACGGCCGCAGTGGCTCTGCGCCGACCCGGCGACGAGTGAGACTGCGTCGACAACGCTGACTCGTCGGCTCACCCTGCCGGATGCCGTGGATGCCGCGGTTCTGCAGCTCGGCACCATCGGCCGCGCCTCGTTGACGGTCAACGGCGCAGTGGTCGCACGGCACGGCGAGTTCGACAACTACGCTCACGTCCGCCAGCCGCGGGTGCGGCGCTACGACGTACGCGAGCAGCTCGTCATCGGGGACAACACTGTCAGCGTCGAGCTGCACGAGAAGCACGCCGCCGCGGTGATCGATGCGTTCCTCGAGGTCGACGGCGACGAGCTCTGCTTCGTAACAGACGACAGGTGGAGTGGCGAGGCCGCGGGTGAGTCTGTGGCAGTGCGCGGGCCGGCGGAGGTACCCCACGACCCGCGCTGGGTGCAGCTACGACCGCGGCCGCACTCGCTGCCACGTGGTCATCTGCTCGACCGCAGCCCCGATGACGACACCTTCCTCGGTACGCCGATCGCACCGGGGCACGTGGGTCACGTCGAGTGGTTTCGCTTCCAGCTTCCCCCAGGGGCGACCGCACTGCACCTTCCTGTGCATGGTCACGTCGAGGTCGAGGTGCCCGGTCACTCCGTCACGTACGCCGGTGAAACGTGCGAGCTCGACTCACCGGCGGCGGCCGGACTGGCCTGCGTCATCCGGGTAACGCCGACTGCGCCGCACTCCGGCGGGGCGCTGTGGCGCGGTCCGGTCGAGATCGACTGCGACGGGACTGCCGCGATGGCGCTCGGCAACTGGGCCGGCCTCGGGCTGGTCGACTACTCGGGCGGCGTTCACTACCGCACCGTCGTCGAAGGCGGGGTCGATGGCGTGGTGCTCGACCTCGGCGCGGTCCGCGGCACCGCCGAGGTGCGGGTGAACGGGCATTCGGCCGGAGTGCGGATCTGGTCGCCGTACCGCTTCGACATCGACGGGCTCTGTGCGGGTGGCCGTACCGAGATCGAGGTCGAGGTCTACAACACCCTCGCGCCGCACATGGCGGCGGTGAGCCCGACGCCCTGGGTACTCCCGGGCCAGCGAGTGTCCGGCTTGCTCGGACCCGTAGTGATCTGGACCCGCCCGCACTAGTCTTGGTCGATGGCACGCATCGGCATTCTCTCGGCCGGGCTCGGCACCTACTGGGAGCAGTTTCCTGGTTTGCGCGAGGAGCTGGCCCGACAGGTGGACCGCGTCGCGGCCCAGGTCGAGGACAGCGGCGCCTCTGTCGTCGCTCGAGAGTTCGTGTCCTGGCCGGAGGAGTCGGGCGCTGCGGGTGACCGCCTGCGCGCTGCCAACCTGGATCTTCTGGTCGTGCACCTCGCGACGTACTGCACCTCCTCGCAGGTGCTGCCCGCCGTGCAACGCGCAGGGGTGCCGGTGCTGGTCATCGACCTGCAGCCGACCGCGCAGATGGACCATCCGCGCACCGATACCGGGCGGTGGCTCGCCTACTGCGGCGTGTGCTCGCTGCCCGAGGTCTCGGCTGCATTCACCCGCAGCGGCATCGCTTTCAGGTCGGTCACCGGTCATCTTGAGGACGAGCGGTCGTGGGACCGGATCCGTGAGTGGCTACAGGCCGCGGCGGTGGCGGCCGCTCTGCGCACGGGCCGTTTCGGCATGCTCGGCCACCTCTACCCCGGCATGCTCGACATCTCCACCGACTTGACCATGGTGCCCGCCCAGCTCGGCGGACACGTCGAGGTCTTGGAGATGGACGATCTCCGTGTGCGGGTCGAAGCCGCGACGCAGACAGACGTCGAGGCGGTGCTCGAGCGCACCCGCAAGACCTTCGATATCGATGCCAGCGTCGTCGACGAGGACCTGACATGGGCGGCCCAGGTTGCCGTCGGCGTCGAGTCGCTGGTCCGCGACTTCTCGCTCGACGCGCTCGCCTACTACTACCGCGGTCTCGGCGGTGAGCTCTACGAGCGGATGGCGGCGGGCCTCATCCTCGGGTCGTCGTTGCTGACTGCGGACGGCATCCCCTGCGCCGGTGAGTACGACCTGCGCACTTCGCTGGCGATGCTCATGCTCGACCGGCTAGGCGCAGGCGGTTCGTTCACGGAGTTCCAAGCGATCAACTTCACCGACGGAGTGGTCGAGATGGGTCACGACGGTCCCGCGCACCTCGCGATCAGCGCGGGCCGGCCGGTCCTGCGTGGCCTAGGCACCTACCACGGCAAACGCGGCTACGGCGTCTCGGTGCAGTTCGGCGTCCAGGAGGGCCCGGTGACCCTGTTGGCGCTGACCCAGCGGCGCGACGGTGGTCTGCGGATGATCGTCAGCGAGGGAGAGGTCGTCCCCGGGCCACTGCTCGAGATCGGCAACACAAGCAGCCGGGTCGACTTTGGGATGGACCCGGGCGAGTGGGTCGACGACTTCTGCGCCGGGGGCCCGGCGCACCACTGGGCGCTTGGCGTCGGCCACCACCGCTCGACGCTGCAGCGGGTCGCCGACCTCACCGGCATCGAGATGTACGACGGAGCCCGCTAGGCGATCGCTAGGTCGCGCCCGCCAAGATCGCCCGGCGGGCGTCAGCCAGGGAGGTGTAACGGCCGAGCGCGATGCCCTGCACCATCGCGTTGCCGAGAGCGGTTGCCTCTGCCGGCCCGGGCCGCACCGGTACGCCGCAGGCCTCCTCGAGCAACCGCACGAGGACAGGCAGCCGACCGCCGCCGCCGAGCAGGTCGATCGACGGCACCGGGCCGCCCTGCAGGCCGGCGAGCTCCCCCACCACGCGTGCCGCGGCGGCGGCCACCGAGTCGAGCACGCATCGGGTGACCTCCGCGCGGCCGGCCGAAGCCGGTAAGCCGGAGGCCACGCGGATCTCCGTCTCCATGTCGGCCGGGGCGAGGAACCGCTGGTCCGCGGCGTCGATCACCGGGCCACCCTCGCCGACCGTCTCGGCCTCCTCGCCGAGCAGCGCCACGGGTGGGTCTCCCCAACCTGGTCGGCACGCCTCCAGCATGCCCAGTCCGACGACGTTCTTGAGCAGTCGCACGCCGCCGAGCGCACCCCGCTCGTTGGAGAAGTTGGCAGCCCGCGCTGCAGCCGAGAGCTCTGGGGTGTCGCGTTCGGCCCCGACCAGCAGCCAGCTGCCGCTGGAGATGAAAGCCGACCCGGGTGCCGGGTCACCCGGCCGCGAGATGACTGCGGAGGCGGTGTCGTGTCCGCCGACCAGGTGTAGTGGCACTCCACGCCATGTCCCGACGTTCTTACCCGCGTCAGCGAGAGGCGGCATGAGCGAGCGGCGTACGCCGAGGTCGCCCAGCAGCTCATCGCTCCAGTCACCGGTGTGGATGTCGACCAGACCGGTCGTCGCGGCACTCGTCCGCTCCCCCGTCACCGCACCGCCCAGCGCCGCGACCAGCAGCTCCGGCAGCATCAGCAGCCGCTCGGCCCGGTCCAGCTCGGACCGGTCGTGCACGGCCAGCTGGAAGATGGTGTTCACCGGCATCAGCTGGATGCCGGTGATGTCGTACAAGCGGTCACGTCCCAATCGGTTCGCCACCGCCGCCCAGTCGTCCGTGCGTTGGCTGCGGTAGCAATGCGGCGCCGACAACAGCGTCCCGTCGGCACTCAGCAGCCCGTAGTCCACGCCCCACGTGTCGACGCCGATCGAGTCGACGGGTCCGTTGGCCAGCCCGGCCTCAAGACCGCGCACCACTTCTGCGATGAGGGCGTCCCAGGCCCAGCGCAACGAGCCGTCGCCGTGACGCACCGGCGCGTGCGCGTACCGGTGGATGATGTCGAGCCGCGGCGGTGCGTCGTCGGGGAGCTCGACCGCTGCGACCCGCGCCGAGGTGGCACCCAGGTCAACGGCCAGCACCCGTACCGGTCGGCTCAAGCGCGCACCTCCTTGTGCAACAGTCTTACTCCGACCGCCAAGTGAACGGTATCGTGCGAATATGGTCGATCTCACATCTTCGGACACTGCGCTGTCGCCGCTCCCGCTCGGCTCCGTCCGGCTTCGAGCCGGCAAGGCCCTGCATCGCCAGAACCTGACCCGCGACTACGTGCTGTCGCTGACGCCACGCAACGTCCTGCTCAACCACCTGCTCGAGGCCGGGCTGACCCAGATCAACGAGAAGCCCGAGGGCATCCACTGGGGCTGGGAGTCGCCCTCGTCCATGGTCCGCGGCCACTTCGTCGGCCACTGGCTCTCCGCCTTCGCGCACCTGTGGGCGACGACCGGCGACCACCACGCGAAAGGCCTGCTCGACTCGGTCGTCGACACGCTCGGCGAATGCCAGGAAGCCAACGGGGGCGAGTGGCTCTTCCCGATCCCAGAGAAGTACCTGCACTGGATCAAGCAGGGCCGCGCGGTGTGGGCTCCGACGTACATCTGCCACAAGGCGATGATGGGACTGCTCGAGGCGTACACGATGTGCGGGAACGAGAAGGCCCTCGAGATCGTCGTCAACGCAGCGCGGTGGTTCACCCGCTTCACCGACGACATGACCATAGACGAGCTCGACGATCTGCTCGATTGGGAGACGGGCGGCATCCAGGAGGCTTGGGCCGACCTCTACGGCATCACTGGCGCACCCGAACACCTCGAGCTGATTCACCGCTTCGACCGACGGCGGCTCATCGACCGGCTGGTCGCCGGCGAGGACGCGCTGACCAACATGCATGCCAACCAGACGGTGCCGGAGATCCTCTCCGCCGCGCGGGCCTATGAGGTCACCGGCGACAGGCGTTGGCGTACGGCGGTCGAGGAGTACTGGCGTTGGGCGGTCACCGAGCGCGGCACCTTCGCCACCGACGGGCAGACCTTCGGCGAGTTCTGGACGCCACCCCAGGAGTTCGCGGCGCGCCTCGGCAAGTCCAACCAAGAGCACTGCGTCGTCTACAACATGATGCGGCTCGCCGACCGGCTGCTGTGCTGGACCGGTGAGGCGCAGTACGCCGACTACCTCGAGCGCAACCGCTACAACGGCATCTATGCCCAACAGCACCCCGACACCGGCATGGTCACCTACTACCTGCCCCTGCACGCCGGTGGCCGCAAGGTGTGGTCGACGCCGACCGAGTCATTCTGGTGTTGTGTCGCCACGATGGTGCAAGCCGGCACCCGGCACGCGACGTCGCTCTACTACTCCGACGGCGGCGACACGCTGACCATCGCGCAGTACGTCGCCTCGACGGCTAGCTGGACGGTCGGTGGCAGCACCGTCACCCTGGCCTGCTCGACGTACGAGGACCCGCCAGAGCCGGGCCGCGCCAACTTCGAGCACGGCATGCCCCCCCACCGGCCCAACGTCGTGGCGCTCGACATCGAGATCACTGCCGACGTGCCCGTCGAGGCAGGCATCCGGCTGCGGCTGCCTGCGTGGCTCGCGGGACCGGCACGGCTCCTCGTCGACGGCGAGCCGGTCGAGCTCATCGGGGAGCCGGGCAGCTTCGCCACCGTCCGCCGCACCTGGTCCCACAGCCGGCTGCATCTCGAGCTGCCGATGGAAGTGCGGGCCATTCCGATCCCGGATCAGCCCGGCACGGTGGCGTTCGTCGAGGGACCGGTGGTGCTCGCCGGCCTGGTCAGCGAACGTCGCACGCTACGGGGGAACGCGAGCGACCCGTCGTCTCTGCTGGAACCGAGCGGTGAGCTCGAGCTTGGCGTGTGGCAGACGAGGTACACCACGCGCGGGCAGGACGCTGATTTCGACCTCGTACCGCTGCACGAGATCCGCGACGAGGCCTACACCGTGTACTTCCCCGTGCACCCCTAGACCGACGCCCAAAGGTTCGCGGCGTCACCGACGAGGCCAACTCGGACTCCGCACTACGACGGCGCCGCGCCGCGCGATTCGCGGCCTACCGCGGAGTTGAACGCAGAGCGGTCGTCAGCCCTGAGCCATGGCCTGGTCGAGACCGGCCCGGGCCTTCTTCTGAACCGCCGAGCGGATGATCGGCGTCCAGCCGAGCAGCAGGCCAGGTGTGCCGAGAGCCTGCCGAGCCCAGCGGTGGAAGGCGAACGTGTCCTGCTGATCGACGATCAGGCCGTCGGCGAACCGGAACGTCGATCGGATGTCGTTGACCACCGGCCGCCCGGTCTGCGCGAACGTGTACCGCGCCACCCAGTGGGCCGATCCGGTCGTGTCGTCGGCAGTGTGCTCGAGCAGCTCGACCCGCAGGTCCTTCGACCGGCTGGTGAGCATCGTCCACATCGCGCCGGGCTCGGCTCCGCGCAGCCCGACGAAGACCGGGTCGGAGAATCGGGCATCCGGCGCGTAGCAGGCAGCCATCGCAGCACCGTCGTGCGCGTCAAAGGCGGCGTAGAAACGGGACAGGACCTCGGCGTTCGGCGAAGTGGTCATCTCCGCAGCCTACGCGCCGACGCCGTTCATCCGGCGTACAGCGCCGACGACCTCGGTGAGGTAGGCAACCGCGACATCGGGCGTCATCAGCGCGTGCGTCATGTGGAACTCGGAAAGCGTCGTCGGCACCCCGGCATCCTGCAACCTTCGGGCATAGGCGACGCCCTCGTCGTGCAGCGGGTCGAGCTCAGCGACGAACACGTGGGCCGGCGGCAGGCCGGACAGATCTGACGCGTGCAGCGGAGAGATCAGCGGGTCGGTCCGATCGGCGTCCGGCGCCAAGTAGAGACTCCACGCCGATGTGACGCCCTCAGCAGTCAGGTCGAAACCCGCGGCGAGAGGGCTCGACACAGACATAGACATCGTCGCGTCCGTCGTCGGCACCATCAGCACCTGACCTCGAATGGCCGGGCCCGACCGATCCCGAGCAAGCCGCGACACTCCGGCGGCGAGGTTGCCGCCGGCACTCGGTCCTCCGACCGTCAGCCGCTCCGCATCGACGCCGAGCTCGGCCGCATGGGCGGCGACCCATGCCGTGGCCGCGTAGCAGTCCTCGAGCGGCCCCGGGAACTTGTGTTCCGGCGCTTGACGGTAGTCGACGTTGACGAGGACAACACCCATCTGAGAGCAGAGCATCCGGCAGCCGCCATCGGCCTCGTCCATCTCGGAGTCCTCACCTCCGATCCAGAATCCGCCACCGTGGAACATCACGAAAGCGGGGAAGGGAGCGTTGCCGATCGGGGTGTAGATCCGCGCCCCGATCGACCCACCGTCCACCGGTATCGACACCGCGTGCACCGCGCTCACTTCGGCGACCGGCGGCGCCGGATCGCCGGCGGTCTGAGCAGCCCGCTCCCGATGCTCCCGACCGAATCTCATGTGCTCGGCCCGCGCGGCGGCCACCTCAGCCAACCACTCGGTGCGTGACTGGCCCGGTGCCGGCCACGGCGCAGGGAGCGGAGGTGACTTCAGGGCGACGACGACGTCGACGAGGTCTTGCAGGGCTGGATCAACGTGTGGTCGAGCGCCCGGCAGCGCGGCAGTCACAGGCCGGTGCTCGTGGTGCGCTCGCCGCGCTCGGCGACTGCAGCCTGGCGGTAGCGCAAGGTCCGGTACGCCGACAGCGGGTCGAGAGCGGCGTCGTTGCGCCGACGAGCTTCGGCGACCAGGGGTCGGACGTCGGAACGGAACGCCGCATGCAGCACCTCGGCAGCCAGCGCCGCGTCGTTGTCCTCCTGCGCCTGCGCGAGAGCAGCCCGATCAACGAGCAGCGCCTGGGCCACTGCGACTTGCAGGGCATCAGTGGACTGGATGAGGTCTTCGAGCGGGTCCTTGACGTTGTGGCTGGCGTCGATCATGTAGGCCAGGTCGGGCATCGCACCCTGACCGAGGTGCACCAGCTCAAGCACGATCAGGAAGAGCTGGTACGGGTGGATCGAGCCGACGGTGAGGTCGTCGTCGCCGTACTTCGAGTCGTTGAAGTGAAAGCCCCCAAGCCGCCCGACCATGCCAAGGCGGCTCACCACCTGTTCGATGTTGGCGTTGGGCAGGTGATGACCGAGGTCGACGAGACACTTGGCCCGCTCTCCCGTCGCCTGGGCCAGCAGCAGCGACGAGCCCCAGTCGTTGTTCACCGAGGAGTAGAACGCGGGCTCGAACGGCTTGTGCTCGGTGAACAGCGTCCAGTCCTCCGGCAACGTGGCGTAGATCTCGGCGAGACCGTCTGCCACCCGCTCGAACTGACCACGCAGGCTGGCCTGGCCGGGGTGGTTGCTTCCGTCGGGCAGCCAGACCGTCAGCGCGGTCGAGCCCAGCGCCCGGCCGAGCTCGACGACGTAGCGGTTGTGCTCTACCGCTGCCTTGCGGACCTGCCCGTCCGTGCTGGCCAGACTTCCGAACTTGTAGCTGATCGCGCCGTCGCCGGTCGTCGAAGGGTTGTTCTGGAACGTGTTGGAGTTCATCGCGTCGAACCCGATGCCGCGTTCGGCGGCGTAGCGGCGCAGCGCCGCAGGATCCTTCGGGTCGTCCCATGGCACATGCAGGCTGATCGTCCGGTTGGCACCGGTCAGCGCGTGCAGCGCGGCAACGTCGTCGATCTTCTCCTCGGTCGTACCTGGTTCCCCCCCGCCCGGGAACCGACCGAAGCGGGTGCTGCCCGTACCGACGGCCCACGACGGCGCAGCGACGCTGAATCCCTGCAGCCCCACAATGACGGACTCCGCTCGAGCGCCGAGCCGGTCGCTCAGGTGCGCCAGGTCCGACTCGTGACGGGGCAGCGCCGCAGCGCCGGCCTCCTGGATACGGCTCGGCTCGAGCTGAGGCACGGCAGGCTCCTAGCGAAGGAATGCGACAGGTACGCCGCCGTCGACGGGGACCAAGGTCCCGGTGGTCAGGGACAAGTCCCCACCGGTGAGCGCGAAGACTGCCGCTGCCACGTGCTCCGGCAGCACCTCGCACTTGAGCAGGGTACGTGCCGCGTAGAACTCGCCCAGCTCTTCGACGGGTACGCCGTAGACCGCTGCGCGCTTGGCTCCCCAGCCGTTGGCGAAG
>JBKJUS010000099.1:0-9462 GCA_046590575.1 Mycobacteriales bacterium
ACCGAGCCGTACCGCAAGCTCGGCCGCAACCAGCTCCGGATCGCGATGTTCCCGGCGATCGACCCGGCGGACGTCAGTGCTCTGACGACGTGCATCGACTACATCGTCACGAGGCTCGACTCCTCGACGTTGCCTGGCTGATGCCAGACTCGGTCAGGTGACCCGGCCGCAGCACGCACTCCTCGCCCTGGCTCTCGCCGTGCCTGCGGCAGCCGGCGTCGGCCTTGCCGCGACCGGTGTCGCGCGGCTCGCAGGCGGTCGATTCGGCCTCGGGCTGGTCCTGCTCGCGTGCGGTGCGCTATGCGTCGCGCTCGCCTTCGCCGGTCTTCGGCGGGTCAACACCCGGGACTGACCGGTCGGCAGGCCCGCGTGCGGGTGCCGCGCGCTGTGGCGGCAGTTACACCGGGGGTGTACGCCGGTGGACAGCCACACGCTCGCCCGTAGGGCACAGTGAGCGCATCAGCCATCTGCCCCGCCCACGTACGGGAGGCCCATCATGAACGACCAGGAGATCCCGAACGACGATGTCACCGACGTCGAGGACATCGACGACGTGGAGCCGCACGGGCTCAAGGACGTCATGGTCGGACTGTCCACGGCCGCGCTAGTGACCGGGGGGGTCGCGGCGGTCGCCACCACCCAGGACGCCACAGCCAGGCCGCGGCACATCCAGGTGGCGGATTCACCCCACTTGGCCATGGCCGATGCCGACGTGCAGGCGAGCGCCGCGGTGTCGGCACCTGGGACACCCGACGAGTTCACCGGTACGAGCGACCAGCACCTCAAGATTCAGCCGGCAATCTCCGCCCGCGGAACGGTGCTCTACGGAGCGGGGGACGACGTCCCGGAGGACGACGTCTCGGCACCGACTCTGCTCGGCGACGCGATGGACCGAGCCGACGCCGTGGTCGACAACCTCGACCGGACCCGCGACCTACGCAACGCCGCGGTCGACGTTGTGCGAGTCAGCATGGCCGCTGCCCACACTTCGGCGCACACGGTCCCCGTCCACGACACGGCCGCCGACACCGTCAAGAAGGTCGACGCAGCAATCGTGCTGGCCGAGGACGTCGTCCGCGGCATCGAAGGCGCCGCGACGTCGACTCTCGTGCGGGTGCAGCCGCAGGCTGGCGCCGGCCTCAACACGCATGGCGCCACCGGGTGGGTTTCAGTCTCCGCAGGCGGCGAAGAGATCGCCCGCGGCGAGGTGAAGGACGGCCGGGCGACCGTGTCCTGGCAGACGCCACACGCCGACGTACCGCTGACCCTGCACTACTCCGGAGACGCCCTGCTCAATACCGCGACCTTGGCGCTGTAGCGCTGCTCGTCACACGAGCGGTGGGCCGACCCCGAAGCAAGATCCTGTCTTCCGCGGCTCGGTTACCCGCGCGCCGAAATCCACGATCTTGAAAGTGACGGTGACGACGCCGAGCTCGCGCCGATGCTCACGGTCGCGGCGGCCCGGCGTAGGGTAGTGCTGCGCATGTTCCCTCCCTGGGAATCTCCATCCCTCAGGACCCCCCCGAGACAACACCGCAGATCCTAAGAGCCGAGGACGGCCACTCGCGGCTAAACCGCGTCGGATGGCCGAACTGTCATCGACCTGATATCGAGCCAATCGAGCCATAGGGTGTCCCGCGGCTACTCCGTACGACGAAAGGGCCTGCTCCCATGGACTACACCCACCTCGGGCGCACCGGCCTGCAGGTCAGTCGACTCTGCCTGGGCACGATGAACTTCGGACCCGAGACGAACGAGGCCGACAGCCACGCGATCATGGACCGCGCCCTCGACGACGGCATCAACTTCTTCGACACGGCCAACGTCTACGGCTGGAAGAAGGGCGAGGGCTGGACCGAGCAGATCGTCGGCCGATGGTTCGCCCAAGGTGGCGACCGGCGCGACAAGGTCGTCATCGCCACAAAGCTCTACGGGTCGATGAGTGACTGGCCCAATGACACCTTTCTCTCCGCCCGCAACATCCGGCGCGCGTGCGATGCGAGCCTGCAGCGGCTGCAGACCGACCACATCGACCTCTACCAGATGCACCACGTCGACCGGTCGACCCCGTGGGACGAGATCTGGCAAGCGATGGAGACGTTGGTCGCTCAAGGAAAAGTGCTCTACGTCGGCTCGTCGAACTTCGCTGGCTGGCACATCGCCCAGGCGCAGGAGGCCGCGCGGGCTCGTCACTTCACCGGCTTGGCGAGCGAGCAGAGCATCTACAACCTGGTGACCAGACAGGTCGAGCTCGAGGTGATCCCGGCCTGCCTCAGCTACGGGCTCGGCCTCGTCCCGTGGAGCCCGCTCGCCCGCGGCCTGCTCGGCGGCATCCTGCAGAAGGCCAACGAGGGCCGCAGCGCCAGCGAACGCACGCAGGAGCTGCTCACCCTGCACCGACCGCAGATCGAACAGTGGGAGGAGCTCTGCCGAGAGCTCGGGGAACACCCCGCCGACGTGGGTCTGGCCTGGCTCCTCCACCAGCCCGCGGTCACTGCTCCGATCATCGGACCGCGGACGATCGAGCAGCTCGACGGGAACCTGCGCGCTCTGGCGATCGCGCTTGATGAGAAAATGTTGGCCCGGATCGACGAGATCTTCCCGGGACCCGGCGGCACCGCGCCCGAGGCCTACGCGTGGTGAAGCGTTAGCTTCTGCGACAGATGATCCGGGTCTCCATCAAGTAGCGGGTGAAGAACCTCTCCCGCTTCACCTCCTTGCCGCCCTGCTTGAAGATCCGGTTGACCACGATGTCGAATCCTGGTGCCCCGCCTCGACCTTCGCAGTCGCGACCCGAGCGGAACTCCGTCCGCACCGCTCTCGGCCGGGTGCGCGGTCCGGACACCGACTCGATCGCGTCGTACCGCTTGGTGCCGTAGAACGTCACCGTGATCGACTTCCCGGTGTACGACGTCTTCACGAGGACGCCATGCGGAGAGTCGTTGGTCCACTTGAGATCCGGCGCCGGAAAACTCACGGTGGCCTCGCGCCCCGGTGGGTACCGGCTGATGAAGTAGCTGTGCGGCTTGTGGTAGACGTCCTTCAGCCCGCTGAAGAAAACGGCGTTGAACATCGTCGTCGCGAACTGACTCACGCCACCGCCGACCGAGTCGACGAACTCCCCGTTGAGGATCATCGGCGCCTCGACGAACCCGCGTTTGCGATCACGAGGACCGACGAACCCGTTGAGGCTGAAGGTCTCACCCGGCAGCACGATCGCCCCGTCGACGATGTCAGCGATCCGGTGGATGTTGTTGACCCGTGGCCGGCAGCACGGATGAAAGGTCGTACCTTCGCCGAGCACTTCCTTGATGCCAAGGCTCTGGGCGACGGCGGTTGTCACTCGAGGTGACTTAGCGACGATGGGTAGGTCGGCGACCCGAGACGGACCCTGCTGGTCGAGCACAGGGAGCAGCCGGCGAGCTAGCTCGTCGACGTCGACCTGTCGCCCATCAGTCGAGGGCTCGATCGAGATCCCTGACGCGGGCGCGGGTGCCGGAGCGCTCCCCGCAGGCGGTGCGGGCGGCGCGGGCGGCGGGCCCACGACGAACTTCGCATCCTTCGGCGCTACCTCGACCGGCGCGAGCACGCTGCCGAGGGCGGCGTCGAGCTTTTTCGCGTCGACGACCGGCGTGATTCGGCCGTCCTCGCCAGCCTCGAGCAGCAGGCTCTTGGCGATGACGCTGGGCTGCAGCCGGATGACTGTCACACCAGCCCGCAGCACAATCGGCGCCGACACCGCCGGCATCGCCACGTCCGCCAACACCCGCTGCACGTCTGCGGCCGTCGAGCGCACCGCAGTCACGGTGGCCGGCAGATCGATCGGTGCCGCTGGGGGGGGCTTGCCGAGGTAAGACTCGTAGACCACCGCCGCGGCAGCATCGCGCTCGAGGGCCAGGCCGGTGACCGGCAGTACGGCGACCGGCGTCGTACCGTCGAATCGCACGGCACCTTCTTGCGCCCTCCGGTCGTATCGCTTCGCGATCGTCGCGATCTCTGCCCGCAACGCTGTCTCGTCGACGCGGGTCACCAACTCGACCGGACGGCTGCGGAAGAACGACGTGACCCGGCTTACCGGGTTGAGTGCCTGGGCCGACGCACGGTCCAGCGTGGCATCGATGTCGACGGTGAGCCCGGCTCGGCGGGGGTCGATAGCCACCGGTCGGTCGTCGACGGTGACCGCTATCGGGGCCGCAGCGTCATCCGCAATCGCCGCACTGAGTCGCCGGCGCGCCGCGTCTGTGGGCTCACCACCGAGATCGAGCCCGGCGATCACCACGCCCCGGGGCACGTCATCCCGCGCCAACGCGACGTCGGCCGCGTAGACGGCGCCGAGAACCCCGAGCCCGAGCGCGCCGACGGCGAGCGCCGTACGACGAGGTGACCGGGACGACAGAGCGGACGGGCGGGTGTCCGGCAGGACAGTGCTGCTCACGGGGAAGTTGGCCTTCGGCAGAAAACGGGAGTGCGACCTCAGGCCGCCTGGCACAGTTTAGACGCCCGTCGACATCTGATCCTTGCGGAGTGCCTTGTCGGTGAGCACACCCGCACCTTCCGGGCAGGATCGGACGGTTCCATGACGAAGTCGGACGGACGACCCGGGCGCTATGACCCAGGCACATCGAGAGGCACTGCATTGAGGCTGTCGTCCCGGATCTTCCGCACCGCTCTCGCCGCCACCGCGGTGGTCGCCGTGCCGTTGCTGATGCGCCCGGCCGCACTCCCCGATGCAGCTGCGGCTGCCCGACCGGTGGGGGCGAAGGGGCCGGTCGCGGACAGTGACGCCCTCTACACCGCGTGCGGCCGGGTCTTCGCCGACCCGCAGGCCTTTGGCCCTTCCCCCGCACAACTCCCGGGCATGTCGCCGTACGCGAAGGGCAACGCGGCCTGCCGGGCGACAACCTTTATCTCGTACGACGAAGCGGTGCGCGGCCTTACCTACCTCGAGTCGCGCTTCCCGGACTTCGTGGAGCTCTACAACCTCGACGAAGACTTCTCGGACGTGCTGGACCGGACGCGCGGCGACGGTGTCTCCGCCGGCCTGCAGTCGACGACCGGCGCACGGGTCAAGTCCCCGCTCTACCTGCTCCGCATCACCGACGAGAAGTCGGCCGTGCCGGAGAAGGAGAAAGCTCACTTCGCGGTTGCCCTGTCGATCCACGGCATCGAGCGGGCCGGGATCGAAGGCGGCCTGCGCGCGGCCGAGGATCTCGCCACCTGGGGTGCGACGTCGCCTGACCAGCCGATCATGGAGACTCTGGAGTCAAGCCTGCCGGCTGGTGAGGTGCTCAAGAAGTCGAGCATCTATTTCGTCCTGCCTAACCCTGACGGCTGGCGACGCGGCGACCTCTCGACGGCAGGTCCGTTCTTCAGCCGCTACAACGGCAACGGCGTCGACCTCAACCGCGACTGGCCGGCACAGGGCTACACGTTCAAGCCGTACACCGCGTGGTCGGAGCCGGAGTCGCGTACGTACGGCAAGGTGCTCAAGGCGATCAAGCCGAAATGGCAGGGCGGGCTCGACCTGCACGGCCAGCTCACCGCTAACGCCTTCTCCTACACCCTGCTGCGCTCCAGCCAGCGGCCCTACGACAAAAACCAGCGGATGCTGCAATACGTCACCGGCGCGTGGCGCGATGCCGAGACCCGCCTGTCGTGGAGCACGCTGATCAAGTCCAACGACACAGCGGCGAACGACCCGCGCCTGTACGGCGTCCAGTGGGGCACTGTCTGGGACACCATCGACTACACCAACACCGGATCCATCTCCAACTGGTTCGACTCGGAGCTCGGCTTGGGCGCTGACGCGATCAGCAACGAGATGTCGCTGTCGCACCTGTCCAACTGCGGCACGGGCAACTGCTACCTGCCCGAGGTGGAGCAGCTGCACGTCGACGGCAACAAGTCGCTGATCTACGGCCTGGTCAACTTCACCTTGCTGCCGGAGGACACAACCTTCCGGTTCACTGGCCGCGCCGCATGGCTCGACCATGGCCGTCGAAAGACCTCTGCCGGCAAACCACGCCCAACTGGCCCATCGAACCTGCCGACGCAGGAAGCGCAGACGTACTCCCTCACCAAGGCTCCCAACCAGCGGGCAATCTTCGAGTTCGACATCGCTGGACCGTCGGCGGGTGTGTACAACGGCGGCGTCTCCGTGCAGGCCAACTACTCGAACGCGCAGGGAGTCGGCGTCGGCGATTCCCTCACCCTCTACCTCGACCGGTTCGCGCCGGATGACCCGAAAGCCCAGCTCGACCCAGACGGTTGGGAGAACGTCCAGACCGACTTCACCGGCGGCACCTACGTCGCGTCCGGCTCGCAGGTCGACGCCATCTCCCCGATCCCGGGTAAGTACCGGGTACGGGTCGAAGGCGCGGTGCCGTCCACGATCAACGGCACGATCTCGTTCACCAAGGACATCGGCTACCAGGATCCGGGCCAGCAGCCCTACAGCGCGTCGAACATGGACTTCTTCTCAGATCTGCAGCCGCATCTCGAGCGTCCGGACCAGCTGACGAAGGTGGCGATGTCCGGCGCATTGCCGGCGGCAAGCCTGCAGGCCTTCGATAGCGTCATAGCCAGCGACAAGGTCTTCGCCGATGCCAAGACACCGGCCCAGCAGGCTGCGCTCGGGAAAACGCTGCGCGCTTTCGTGCAGTCCGGCGGCAACCTCGTGCTGACCGACGATTCCCTGCGCGCCCTGGAGTGGGTCGGCGTCGTGCCGGCCGGCTCGGTGAGCGTGGGTGACGTCTACGCCGGCTTCGCGAGCTTCAACCGTCTCGACGAGGAGACGGGCCAAGTCGTCACGACGTACGACGACCCACTAGCTGCCAATGTCGCCCAGCCCGGCGCAGCCGAGGGAAGCAACAACCGCCACCAGCTCACCGACCCGGGGCCCATCGGCTACGCGATTCTCGGCGAGAACGGTGGCGACCTCAGCACGCAACCGGAGTGGACCGTGGCTCCTGACGCCTGGACTGCCGCTGGCGGTCGCGTCGTCGGCCGCGTGATCGACGAGGTGGCGATCGGCGAGCTCGCGCTCGGCGAAGGACGGATTCGCATCATCGGATCCCTCATCCCCATGCCCTCAACCGAGCAGCACATCCCGCACGGTGTCGATGACTACGCCGTGACCTACACCGGGTTCGAGCTGACCAAGAATGTGCTGAGCCACCGCAACCCCGGTCGGGTCGGCTCAGTCCCCGCCACTGGCTCGGCACCGCGACCGGCGCCGGCACCGCGGCCCGCTCCGCGACCGGCCCCGTTGCCCGCAACCGGCGGTGGGCTCCCCTGGCAAGCCGCCGTAGCTCTGCTGGCGGTCGCGGCAGCAGCCTCTGCTCGTCGGTCCCGGCTCGCCCGCTAGCGGCCGCGGCAGTTAACGCAGCGCGTCAAGCGCGGGCGACGGCGTCAGCGTCGTACGCCGTGGCGCGCGCAATGCGCGAAGGTGAACGAGTCCGCCGTCGCGCAAGAGAACCGCGCCGATGACTGCCGCCCCGAGTGCGCTCAAGCCACCGCCCGCGGCCATCGCCACGCGTGGGCCGAAGGTCTCAGCGGTCCACCCCGTCAGCGGTGCGCCGACGGCAGAGACACCGACGAAGACGAGGATGTAGATGCTCATCACCCGGCCGCGCAGTGCTGACGGCGTGGCGAGCTGCACCATCGAGTTGGCAGTCGACGTGAAGAGAATGATCGCAGCGCCGGTCGGCACGAGCGCGAGCGCGAACGCTAAGCGGGTGGGCATCGCGGCGCACACCATGAGCAGCAGACCGAAGGCAAGCGCCGACCCGACCAGCACCAGCTGGCGGGGCCGGTGGCGACGGGCCGACGCAAGCGCACCGAGCAGCGACCCGAAGGCGAGAACAGCCGAGAGGATCCCGTAGGCCGCCGCTCCCCCGTCTGCGTCATCGCGACCGACGAGAGCCAGTGTCACCCGGAAGTTGAAGCCGAAGGTCGCGATCACACCGGTGAGGATCATCGCGAGCAGCAGGTCGCGGTGCGCCATGACAAACGCGAATGCCTCGCGGACCTGGCCACGGGCTCGGGGAGTGAGCCGGTGTGGCTGCAGCTCGGAGTCGCGCATGCGGGCAAGGCCGACGATGACGGCGGCGTACGACGCCGCGTTGAGAAAGAAGACCGGGGTCACGCCGACCGTGGTGATGAGGAGCGCGGCAAGAGCCGGCCCGACGATGCGACCGGTGTTGAACGTCGCACTGTTGAGCGCAACGGCATTAGGAACCTCGGCGGGCGGCACCATCTCCGAGACGAACGCCTGGCGGGTCGGGATGTCGAACACGGTGGCCAGCCCCAGCAGCAGGGCGAGCACCATGACCATCCAGAGCTGGATGGTGCCGGTCGCGGTCAGCACGGCGAGCAGCAGCGCGCACACTCCCATGAAGGCCTGTACGACGATCAGTACCTGCCTTTTGGGGAACCGGTCCGCGACCACTCCAGCCCAGAGGCCGAGCACCAGCGTGGGAACGAACTGCAGCATCATCGTGATGCCCAGGACGACGCCGCTGCCGCCGAGTCGCAGCACCAGCCAGTCCTGGCCCACGACCTGCATCCAGGTGCCGACGAGCGAGATCAGCTGACCCGACGCGAAGAGCCGGTAGTTGCGCACCTGTAGGGAGCGGAAGACGTCTTTCACGAGCGCGCCAGCCTGCCCAAGATCTCGACTGCGGTCTGCAGGGTGGCCCGCTCCTGCACCGTAAGGTCGGCCAACTGGCAGGCTAACCAGGCGTCGCGTCGCTTGCGGTCAGCAACAAGCAGTTCGACGCCACCGGGGGTGAGGGTCAGCTGCACCTGACGGCCGTCAGTCGGGTCGGCGGCCCGGCTGACCATCCCGGCCTGCTCAAGACTCGCGACGATCCGGGTCATGGACGGCGGCTGGACCTTCTCGGCGGCCGCAAGGGCGCCGAGCGTCAACGCGCCGTCCCGCTCCAGAATCGCCATCGCGGAGAGCTGCGACACGGTGAAGGTGTCCGACTCCTTCTCCTGGCGCAGCCGACGGGCCAAGCGCATGACCGCGATCCGCAGCTCGCTGGAGAGCGCCGTACGAGTCGCTGTAGTCGCCATATTCGTTAGCATACCTTATGAGTTTTGCTAACGATATCCGCTAGGTGCCGTGAAGTTGGAGCGCGGGCGCGTCGTCTAGCCCGCACGGACGCTCCACCTGCCGACCAACCCACCCGAGAGCTGCGGTCCTCCGTGTCGTCTACGACACGCCAGACCGCGACTCCCCGTCCGGGGTTGGAGCCGTCGTCACCTCAGGCGTGCTCGCTTCGGGCGTACTTGGTAGGGGCGTGCTCGCCGCGGGGGCGGGCTTCGCGGGGGCGGGCTTCGCGGGTGCCGGCTTCGCGGGGGCCGGCTTCGCGGGTGCCGGCTTCGCGGGTGCCGGCTTCGCGGGGGCCGGCTTCGCGGGGGCCGGCTTCGCGGGTGCCGGCTTCGCGGGTGCCGGCT
>JBKJUS010000140.1:0-16307 GCA_046590575.1 Mycobacteriales bacterium
TGGGTGCGGCGAGACCTAGTGCTTGGGGCGGTGGCGGGTCGACCGGCCGGTGCGGGCGGCCGGCGGCTTGCCGAAGCCGGCTGCGCGGTGGGTCCGCTGCGGCATGAGCTCGCGGACCGGCTCGGCGACGGCCACGCCCGACGGGGCGCGTGAGCCGGTGATGCGTGACATGCCGGAGTGCCCGGGGCAGACCTTCAGCGACGCGATGTCGATGCCGGCGGTGCGGGTCATCCGCTCGACGTCGCGCACCTGGTCGGGGAGCACCATGGTGACGACGACACCGGACTCACCTGCGCGCGCCGTACGGCCGGCGCGGTGCAGGTAGTCCTTGGGGTCGGCCGGGGGATCGACGTGCAGCACCAGGTCGATGCCGTCGACGTGGATGCCGCGGGCGGCGACGTCGGTCGCGACGAGCACCGGCGTGGCGCCGTCCTTGAAGTGCAGCAGTGAGCGGTTGCGCGCGTTCTGAGTCATGCCACCGTGCAGGGCACCCGCGCGTACGCCGGCGCGGCGCAGCTGGGTGGCGAGGCGGTCGGCACCATGCTTGGTGCGGACGAAGAGCAGCGTGCGCCCGTCGCGGTTGGCGATCTCGGTAACGACCGACGCCTTGTCGCCCGGGTGCACGAGCATCAGGTGGTGGTCCATCGTGCTGACCTGCGTGGTCGGAAGCGAGGTCGAGTGCGTCACTGCGTCGACGAGGTAGGCGTCGACGATGGTCTTGACCATCTTGTCCAGCGTCGCGGAGAAGAGCAGCCGCTGCCCCCCGGGACGCACCTGGTCGAGGATCTCCCGGACGACGGGCAGGAAGCCCATGTCGCTCATGTGGTCGGCCTCGTCGAGCACGGTGAGCTCGACGTCGCGCAGGTCGCACGACTTGCGCTCGATGAGGTCCATCAGCCGGCCGGGCGTCGCGATGACGATGTCGACACCGCGGCGCATGGCGTCGATCTGCTTGCCCATCGACAGGCCGCCGACGACGACCTTCATGCGCAGGCCGAGCACATGGCCGAGCGGCTCGAGCGCGTCGTTGACCTGCAGCGCGAGCTCGCGGGTCGGGACGAGCACCAGACCGCGCGGCCGCTTGGGAGCGGCCTTGGTACCGGCGAGACGGGTGAGCATCGGCAGCCCGAAGGCGAGAGTCTTGCCGGAGCCGGTCTCGGCCCGGCCGAGAACATCGCGACCGGCGAGTGCATCCGGCAGTGCCGCGACCTGGATGGCGAAGGGCGCGATCATGCCGCGCTTGGTCAGAGCCGCGACCAGAGCCTCGGGCAGTCCGAGCTCGGCGAAGGTGGGGACGGGACCGTCGTGGACGGCGTCAGTGACGATCTCCGCGCGCTCGACGGAGACGGTCACTGGTTCGCGCCGAGAGACCGGTCGCGACGATGACGATGGAGCCGACCCTCCGGTACGCGGGCGCGAGCGGGGCTTGCGCGCCGGCGCAGCAGCGGACTGGGCGGAGTGGGACGTGGTGGGGCGCATGGCAGCGAAAAGCCTTCCTGGAGGTGGCACGTCTCCAGGAAGTCGCTGAGTTGCGGTTCGAAGGACGAGCCCAGCGCGCGCGAATCGCACACCGAGTGAGCCCACTCTACCCGATCGCCCGTCGTACGACGTCGCTAGGCTCATCGCAATGAGAGAGCACGGGTACGACGCGGCGTCGGTGGAGCGGCTCCTCGTCGAGCCGGCGAAGGCCAGCGGAGCCGACCGCACACCCTTCGAGCGCGACCGCGCGCGGGTGCTGCACTCCGCTGCTTTTCGCCGACTCGCGGCCAAGACGCAAGTCGTCGGCGTCGGTGTCGATGACTTCCCGCGAACCAGGCTGACGCATTCGTTGGAGTGCGCGCAGATCGGCCGCGAGATGGCCGCGGGGCTCGGTGCTGATCCCGACCTGGTCGATGCAGCCTGCCTAGCGCACGATCTGGGACACCCGCCGTTCGGGCACAACGGCGAGCGGGCGCTCGACGAGGCGGCGGCGGAGTGCGGCGGGTTCGAGGGCAATGCCCAGAGCTTCCGGATCCTGACCCGACTGGAGGCCAAGGCCGTCGGAGCCGATGGTCGGGCGTCGGGGCTCAACCTCGCGCGGGGCACCCTGGATGCGACGGTGAAGTACCCCTGGACTCGAGCGGATGCGCCGGTGTCGGGCAAGTTCGGCGTGTACGACGACGACGCCGCGGCTTTCGGGTGGCTGCGCGATGCCGTCGACGGCGTCGGGCAGTCGCTCGAGGCGCAGGTCATGGACTGGGCCGACGACGTCGCCTACTCGGTGCATGATCTCGAAGACGGCATCTACGCCGACCTCATCGACCCGGCCGTGCTCGCCGATCCCTCGGTGCGCGATGAGCTGTGCGTGCTGACCGCCGACCACTACACCGACGCGTCGACCGATGAGCTCCGGGCGACTCTCGACCGGTTGTTAGCGCAGCCGTGGTGGGTCGAGTCCTTCGACGGCTCGGCCACTGACCTCGCTGCCCTGAAGGCCACGACGAGCGAGCTCACCGGCCGCTTCTGCGGCGCAGCGCTGCGCGCGACGGTCGCCGCGGCGGGGGAGCAGCCGCTGCGCCGGCACCTGGCTGACTTCGTCGTACCCCGCGACGTCCGGCTGGAGTGCGCGTTGCTCAAGGGGGTGACCGCTCGTTTCGTGATGTGGCGACCCGACGTGCTGCGTCGACAAGAGGCGGAGCGCCGGCTTGTCGCCGACCTGGTGGGTGCGGTGCGCGACGGCGCACCGCAGACGCTCGACCGGACTCTGCGATCGGCGTACGCCGATGCCGAGTCGGCAGGTGAGCGGCTGCGCGTCCTCGTCGACCACATCGCGGGTCTGACCGACACGTCGGCGATCGCGCTGCATACCCGGCTGGTCCCCCCGAACGGCCGCTGACCTGCGGTTTTGCTTCTTGCGCTTGACATCCCGCGACAGGAAATTATAATTATGAAGCCG
This sequence comes from Mycobacteriales bacterium, assembly GCA_046590575.1. GTDB lineage: Bacteria > Actinomycetota > Actinomycetes > BP-191 > BP-191 > DATLNF01. The sequence goes on from JBKJUS010000140.1 coordinate 2,936, forward strand.
CCCTGATTCGAGGCTTCGTAGCCCTGCTGGCTCATAGCCCAGCTCATGACCCCCGACGGCAACACAATTCGCCGGACGTGGAGGTGCGACGACCATGGCCGGACGTATCGCCGACGCCGACGTCACCCGGGTTCGCGAGATGTCACCGATCGAGACCGTGGTCGCCGACTACGTGCAGCTGCGCAGCGCCGGCGGCGGCGAGCTCAAGGGCCTGTGTCCCTTCCACGACGAGAAGTCACCGTCCTTCCACGTCACTCCTGTGCGAGGTCTGTGGCACTGCTTCGGCTGCGGCGAAGGCGGCGACACGATCGGTTTCGTCCGCCAGATCGAGCACCTCTCTTTCGCCGAGGCGATCGAGAAGCTCGCGGCGCGCGCCGGCATCGAGCTGACCTACGAGCAAGGCAGCGCGGCGTCCCGCGGGCACTCCAGCCAGCGCGCCCGCCTCGTCGAGGCGCACAAGCAGGCGGTGGCGTTCTTCGCCGAGCGGCTCACCGGCGATCCTGCAGCTGAGGTCGCCCGCGCCTTCCTGGCCGAGCGCGGCTTCGACCTGGCTGCGGCGGCGGCGTACGACGTGGGCTGGTCGCCGGACTCCTGGGATGCGCTGACCAAGCACCTCACGAGCAAGGGCTTCACCCGTGACGAGCTGCTCGCGGGCGGGCTGGCGAAGGCCGGGCAGCGCGGCGCCTACGACTCCTTCCGTGGCCGGTTGATGTTCCCGATCCGCGACAACACCGGCGACCCCATCGGGTTCGGCGCGCGCAAGCTGCTCGAGTCCGACACGGGGCCGAAGTACCTCAACACTCCCGAGACGCCGATCTACAAGAAGAGTCACGTCCTGTACGGCTTGGAGAAGGCGCGCGTTGAGATCGGCCGGCGCAGCCAGGCCGTCGTCGTCGAGGGCTACACCGACGTCATGGCATGTCACCTCGCCGGGGTCGGCACCGCAGTGGCGACCTGCGGCACGAGCCTCACGACCGACCACATCGGGCTGCTCCGCCGGCTGCTGATGGACCACGACGAGTTCCGCGGCGAGGTCATCTTCACCTTCGACGGCGACAGCGCCGGCCAGCGTGCGGCGCTCAAGGTGTTCGAAGAGGACCAGCGCTTCGTCACCCAGACCTTCGTCGCGGTCGAGCCGGCTGGGCTCGACCCGTGCGAGCTGCGGCTGGCGCACGGCGACGCGGCGGTGCGCGAGCTGATCGCGTCGCGGGTGCCGCTGTTCGAGTTCAAGCTGCGCAGTGAGCTCGACCGCTTCGACCTCGAGACCGTCGAGGGCCGCATCGGGGCGCTGGCTGCCTGCGCCCCGATCGTCGCCTCCATCCGCGACCGATCGATGCGACCGGAGTACGCCCGCTGGTTGGCCGGGCGACTCGGCATGGACGTCGACGAGGTGGTCCGCCGAGTCGGCGAGGCGGCCGGCGCAGGGTCAGTCGGGCGCCCGCAGCGCAGCGGCGACGTGCGCTCGGCACCGGTCGACACCGACCGCAGTACGCCGGGTGATTTCGTCCGGCCGCGTCCGGACGACCCGGCTCTGCGCGGCGAGCGCGAGTCGATGAAGTGCGTGCTGCAGGTGCCGGGCGCGGCGACCTATGACTGGCCGCACCTCACGCCCGAGCTGCTGCAGCACCCGTCGTACCGCGCGGTGCTAGCGGCCGTGGCGGCGGCGGGCGGAGTGCCGATCGGTGCGGTGGACGGTGCGGCCTTCGTGGCCGCTGCCCGCGATGCGGCGCCGGATGACGCAGTGCGTTCCTTCGTCACTGAGCTCGCGGTCGAGCCTCTTCTCTGCGGCCCGACTGAGCGGACGGCGTACGCCTCGGGCCAGCTGGCCCGGCTGCAGGAAGTCGCGCTCCAGCGCCAGATTGTGGAACTGAAAGGTCGTCTGCAACGGTTGAACCCCTTGGAGGAGTCTCAGTACAACAAGCTCTTTGCCGAGCTCATCGCGATGGAAGCCAAGGCCCGAGCCCTCCGCGAGCGGGCGCTGTCCGCTCCCGCCCTATGACGAAAAGCGTGATCTATGACGAACTCTGACAGCAAAAGGAACTTCATGAGCGCCGCAGCGCTGCCCAAGGAAGCCCAGATCGACGAGGTCAAGGACCTCATCACCCGAGGTAAGGAACAGGGCTTCCTCACCTCGGAAGAGATCGGTGTCGCGCTAGTCCAGGCCGAGCTGCCGCCGGAGCAGATGGACGCCGTCCTCCAAGTCTTCAACGACGAAGGCATCGAGATCGTCGAGCCGGAGAGCGGCGAAGAGGACGACGAGCGCACCCGGTCGGCGATGGTGCGCCGCGAGGAGGAGCTCGCCCTCAAGGCGCCGACCAACGACCCGGTCCGGATGTACCTCAAGGAGATCGGCAAGGTCCCGCTGCTCACCGCCGAGGAGGAGGTCGACCTCGCCAAGCGGATCGAGGCTGGTCTTTTCGCATCGGAGAAGCTCGCCACGACCCGCAAGATCGCGGACAAGACCCGGCGCGACCTCGAGGCGATCGAGCGCGACGGCCAGATCGCCAAGAAGAAGCTGGTCGAGGCCAACCTGCGCCTCGTCGTCTCCATCGCCAAGCGCTACGTCGGGCGCGGCATGCTCTTCCTCGACCTGATCCAGGAGGGCAACCTCGGCTTGATCCGAGCGGTCGAGAAGTTCGACTACACCAAGGGCTACAAGTTCTCGACCTACGCCACGTGGTGGATCCGCCAGGCGATCACCCGGGCGATCGCTGACCAGGCGCGCACTATCCGCATCCCCGTGCACATGGTCGAGACGATCAACAAGCTGATCCGCATCCAGCGTCAGCTTCTCCAGGATCTCGGCCGTGAGCCGATGCCGGAGGAGATCGCCAAGGAGATGGACCTGACGCCGGAGAAGGTGCGGGAGATCCTCAAGGTGTCCCAGGAGCCGGTGTCTCTGGAGACTCCGATCGGCGAGGAGGAGGACTCCCACCTCGGCGACTTCATCGAGGACTCCGATGCCGTCGTACCCGTCGACGCTGCCTCGTTCATCCTGCTGCAGGAGCAGCTCGACTCGGTGCTGCACACCCTCTCCGACCGCGAGAAGAAGGTCATCCAGCTGCGCTTCGGCCTCACTGACGGCCACCCGCGCACGCTGGAGGAGGTAGGCCGCGAGTTCGGCGTGACCCGTGAGCGGATCCGCCAGATCGAGTCCAAGACCTTGTCGAAGCTACGGCACCCGAGCCGCTCGCAGAAGCTGCGCGACTACCTCGAATAACCCGCCTGCCGCGCCCCGGGCCCTCGCTTCGCGGCGGCGTGGCGTACGACGGGACTCGCTCGCGATCGCCGTACGCTGTCGACATGGGCGCTTGGCTGGTCTCCCTGGAGACCTTGCACACCGACGACGCGATGCGCGCCGATCTGTCGACGGCGTTAGCGTCGGTGGGTGGTGAGATCACCAGCGCCCCGGGCACCGGTCGATGCGTGGTCCGCTTGATGGTGCCGGGCGCGGGTCCTGCCGACGCGCTGCAGGTGGCCATGGAGGTCTGGCGGGCCTCGGTGGCCGACATCGGTCGCCCCGGCTGGCCGGTATTTGCCGCCGATGTCATCGATCGCGTCGACGCGCCAGCGACGTCCGCGACGCAGAAGAAGTCGAGCCGACGGACGGCCTGAGCTGCGCCTGACCTGTGGCAGGCGTTCCGGCGGCAATCCGGTAGCGGTGACTCGCTAGGGCTGGGAGAGTCGACAGTTGTGACTGACGCGATACGGGCCACCGGCCTGGTGAAGGACTACCGGCGTTCCCGAGCTGTCGACGGCGTCGACCTCGTCATGCGCCCAGGCGAGCGGGTGGCGCTCCTTGGGCCCAACGGCGCGGGCAAGACCACCACGCTGATGATGCTGCTGGGCGTCGTCACTCCGGACGCCGGCACGGTGGAGATTCTCGGTCACCGGCTGCCGGTGCAGCGATCGGAGGCGATGGCTCACGTCGGTTTCGCCGCCGGCTACCTGCCGCTTCCCGAGAAGTTGCGGGTGCGTGAGTACCTGCGGATGTACGCCGAGCTCTACGGTCTGGCCGATCCCGTGGGGCAGGCGCAGCGAACGCTGGAGCGCTTCGGTATCGGCCACCTCGAGTCGGCGATGGGCACCGAGCTGTCGAGCGGGCAGAAGACGCTCGTCGGCATCGTCAAGGCGTCGTTGCACCAGCCTCGTCTGTTGGTTCTCGACGAGCCGACGGCCTCGCTGGATCCCGACGTCGCTCTCCGCGTGCGCACCGGGCTGCTCAGCCTGTGCGCCGACGAGGGCACGGCTTTGCTGGTCACCAGCCACAACATGCTCGAGGTCGAGCGGCTCTGCGACCGGGTGGTCTTCCTCTCAGCCGGCAAGGTTGTCGCCGATGGCACCCCTGGGGAGGTCGCGGCACTTTTCGGACGAGGTGACCTCGAGGCGGTCTTCCTGCATTTCGCCGACGAGGAGGCGCTGCGATGACCACCGCGATGACTACCGCCACGGTGGAGCGCGTAGCGCCACGACGGGCGAGATGGCTGCGGATCAAGGCGGTGGCCCGGCGGCAGGCCCTCGTGTTGCAGCGCAGCCCGCACCGGCTCTTCGACGTCACCGTGTGGCCGCTCGTCGACACGCTGCTCTTCGGCTCGCTGGCGGTCTACTTCTCGCGCGAGGGCGAGGGAGTGAGTGGCGTCGAAGCCGGCGCCGGCTACTTGTTTGCCGGGGTCGTGCTCTGGCATGTCGTCTACCAGTCGCAGATCGCGGTCGCGACCGGCTTCCTCGAGGAGACGTGGTCGCGCAACCTACTCAGCTTGATGGTGACGCCGATCAAGGAGATGGAGTACGTCGCCGGCGTCGCGCTGTTCGGCCTGCTCAAGATCGCCATGGGTGTCGGTGCGGTGGTGATCGCAGCGCTCGGCTTCTACGCCTTCGACATCACCGACCTCGGGATTGCGCTGGTGCCTGTGGTGGCCATCCTGCTGCTCGCCGGGTGGGCGGTGGCGATGTTCGTCATCGGACTCGTGCTGCGCTTCGGCACAGGCGCCGAAGCGATGGCCTGGGGCATCCTCTTCGTCGTCATGCCGCTGTCCGGGACGTTCTACCCGGTAAGCGCGCTGCCTGGCACCTTGCAGCCGCTCAGCAACCTGCTGCCGACGACGCACGCTTTCGCCGCCGGTCGGTCGCTGGTCGATGGCGAGGCGATGCCATGGCGCGAGCTCGGGCTCGCGGCGGTGACCACGTTGCTGCTGACTGCTGCCGCGCTAGCCTTCGTCGCGCACATGTTGCGAGTCTTCCGCCGTCGCGGCTATATCAGCCGCTACAGCTGAGCGAACCAGCCGTCGGAGTCAGGGCTGGGTAGCGGGCTTGCGGCGGGCACTGGGGCCGGAGCCCGCGGCAAAGACGCCGAGACCGGCCGCCACGGCCAGCGCAGCAGCGACACCAGCAGGCATTGCCCGCGATACGGGAGCTGGTGCGGCGAGCGCGATGGGCTGAGCTGGCTCGATAGCGATCGGATCGGCGGAGGCAGAGGGCGTCGGATCGATCGCGGTCTTCACCGGCGCGGCCGGCGAGGGCGTCGTCGCGAGTGGTGCTTTCACGGCCGGCGCAGCAATGGGAGCGGGTTTCGCAATGACGACCGGAGCGCGGACCGGCTGGTTCGCCGGGGCGCGGCTTGCTGGCGCTCGGGTTGGGGACGGCGCTGGCCGGGGGGCGGCGGTGGTGGCGGCCGGCTTCGGCGCGGGCGGCGCGGTGCTATCGCTGCGCAGCCGCAGAGCAGCCGTCATGTCGATCAGCCCGCTGCCGGCGTCGGCGAGTGGACGCGCAGTGCGGCGCATCGAGGCTATGACGTCGGCGCGGCCGCGGGAGGGCGCCTGCGCGATGAGCAGCGCGGCCAGCCCTGCGACGTGCGGTGCCGCCATCGACGTGCCCGCCATGGCGGCGTACTCGCCGTTCGGCCAGAGGGATGCGACGCAGGTTTCGGCGGTGCAGGTGCCTGACGGCGCGTCGCCTCCGGGGGCAGCGAGGTCGACACCGCTGCCTCGCTGACTGTACGCCGGCAGCCGGCCGGTGTTGTCAGTGGCGGCGATGATGAGCGCGTCGCCGCCGTACTGGTCGGTGACGGGGTAGGACTTGTTGCCGGCCGCGAAGATCACGACGATGCCGGCGTCGGCGGCCTCGGAAACCGCGGCGATCATGTCGGGATCCTGCGCGATCAGCGGCACTGAGCCGCCGAGGGAGAGGTTGATGATCTTGGCGCCGGCGCGGACGGCGAATCGAATCGCGGCGGCCGCGTCGTCGGAGGAACCGGTGCACAGGTTCTCGGCTGGGTCGAAGGCGAGCACGCGCAGCGGCAATATCCGGGCCGCCGGGGCGACCCCGTAGTCGGCAGCGGCGACTGTGCCTGCGACGTGGGTGCCGTGTTCGCATCGGTCCGGAGCTGCTGCGCCCGCGCGGCAGCCGTTGACGCAGTCAGCGCCCGCGAGCACCCGGCCACCGAAGGCCGGGTGAGTTGAGTCGACGTAGGTGTCGATGATGGCGACCAGGACGCCGGAGCCGCTTCGACCGAGCGACTGCGCCGTAGCCACTCGAGACTGGTCAGCGTGCCAGGTGCGCGGCTGCGCGGCGGCAGAGGCGGGGGAGGCCCACCCGATGGCGCCGACGAGCAGAAGGCAAGCGAACGCGCGCAGGCGGGGAGAAGCGTTCGTGGGCCGCATGGTCGCCTAACGATGCACTATCGGACGGGGTTGCGCCTAGTGAAGTGACAATTTCGTACGAGTCGCCGGGTTCAGGCGCGTTGTGGTTCGTCCGCGCTGATCCCGGTCTCGCCACGCGCGTCTTCGAGCTCGCGAAGCACGTCAGCGTCCTCGAGCGTAGCTCCAGGACCGAAGTGCAGGACCACCGTGCCCTGCGCTCCACATTGCGGACACACCAGCGCGGCGACCGCGGTCATGTCGTCTGGATCCGAGGCGCCCTCGGTCCGGATCATGCCCCGGAGTTGGACCTCCGCGGCTGGGGACTCCGCCCGGCAGGTGAAGCAGAGCACAGCTGCGTCCTCGCGGGCCGCCAGCTGCCCGACGTACCCCTCTGACTCGAAGCGTGCAATCGCCTCGGCGACGCCGGTGGCGTCGCGCGGAGTGGTGGGCACGAGGGCTCCCGGCATGACTAGTTGTTGGCCGGAGCCGCGCTGATATCGGCCAGGGCGTTGCCGGCGTCGCGTTCCAGGGACACGTCGCCCAGGCTGACGATGCCGATCGGCAGGTCACCGTCGACGACGGGCAGCCGGCGTACGTCCTCGCGCTGCATGACCGCGAGGGCGTCCTCGACGGTGGCGTCGGCGGTGATCGTGGTGGGGTTGGCGGAGCAGATCGAGCCCACGGAGATCCCGGTCACGTCCTCGCCGTCCGCGACCGCGCGGATGGCGATGTCCCGGTCGGTGAGGATGCCGCACGTCGTACCGGAGTCGAGCACGATGACGGCGCCGATGTCCGAGTCACGCATGGCTCGCGCTGCTTCGACCACTGTGGCGCCGGTGTCGAGCGTGACCGGGTCGGCCGTCATGACGTCACGAACGAAGGTGCTCACTGGGTGGTCTCCTTGGTCGGGCGATCAGAGGTGGTCTAGGGCTTCGGTCAGGCGGGGTAGGGGTCGATGCGCCCGGAGCTGCTGACATCGGCGTACGCGGCGCCGGGTGAATCACCGTTGCTGCCGTGCCCGACTTTGTCGGTCACCACCTTCTTGGCGGTGCTGAGGACGGAGCCGGCCTGCTCTTTGAGCAGGTGCGTCGCGTCCTGAACCGCGGGCTTGCCCATGAGCGAGCGGGTCTGGCGCATGATCTGCTCGTAGCGCTGCCGGCCGGCCTTCGAGCCGAGCACGTAGCCCGCGCCGAAGCCGAGCAGGAACTTCGTCTTGGTCATCATCTCGGTCCTCCGTGGTGGTTGGTCACAGTCGAAATACCCCGCTCTCCCCGAGGCAACCGTGCTGTGGACGGCGTACGCCGATCTGTCGCACCTGATCGGGATCCTGGGCTCATGCATCCGAGAGAGGTCCGCGCACAGGCGCGCGCACTGCGCGCCTCCGGCCTAACGATCAAGGACATCGCCGCCCACCTCGGCGCACCCGTCGGGACGATCCATCCCTGGATCCGCGACATCCCCGGGCCGCCACGCGAGCTCTGGCGTCCGCCGACCCGGCTCACGAAGGGTGCGCTGCACGACCGGAAGGTCGCCGAGATCGCCGAGTGCGACGCGTGGGGCAGGGCCCGCGTGGCAGCACCGTCCAGCGATGCTCACTTCGCCGCGGGCGTCGCTCTGTATGTGGGTGAGGGGCACAAGCGCGATGGCTGCGTCGCATTCACGAACACGAACCCCCGCGGTGATCTGCAACTTCGTGCAGTGGCTGAGAGCGCACTTCGCGGTGGACGAATCGCGCCTGCGTGTTCACCTCTACCTTCACGAGGGCCTCGACCTGAATGGGCAGTGGAATTCTGGTCCCGACTTACCCGAATCCCTGTGGTCCAGTTCGGCAAGCCCTGCCGGGCGATCCCAGATCCGACGATTCGACACGCTAAGCATCAGACCGGGTGCGTGACAGTCAGGTACGCCTGCTCGCGGACGCACCGGATGATCATGGCGCTATCCAGCGCCCTGATATCCTCGACGCCGTTCGATCCCGCGTAGCTCAATTGGCAGAGCGCCGCACTGTTAATGCGATTGTTCCTGGTTCGAGTCCAGGCGCGGGAGCCCAAGTCCCCAGGGGCAGTAGCGGGTCTTCGGATCCTGACGGGGTGCTGGGTTCATCGGACGACGATGGAGCCGAGCACTCGCCAGTTCGGTTTGCCGGCGTAGAGCAGGGCGCGGACTCGGTAGTTACGGAAGTTGCGGAAGCCGAATCCGATCCGCTTGATCCGCTTGATCAGGTTGTTCAGCGCCTCGGTGGGGCCGTTGCTGACGCGCGCGATGTGGTAGTTGAAGCGCCCCAGGTTCTCTGCCGCTCTCATACGGGTTGCGGCTCTCGGTTGAGAGTCGCGTAGTGGGCGGCCTCGTACTCGCTGGGGGCGAGGTAGTCGAGGCTACACGTCGTCGGGTGTTGCTCCGTATCCAGCTTCGAGATCCGCTGTGACCGGCACGCCCACTGCGACGACGATGCGCGCGACGTGCTCCAGCATCGTGTCGCGGTCCAGCGCTTCTCCGTCCGGCACTCCGCAGGACCAAGCGATACCGGCGCTCGTCGTTGCGATGGCCGGGAAGCCAACCTGCTCCAGGATGCGCGCGGAGCCAGCATCCCAGGCGTTTGAAAGCACGAAGCCGGGACCGGTGTGCAGAGCAAGAAGGGCGGCTGACTTGTCGTAGTCCCGCTCTCGGACGAACACCGACTCATCATGGATGATCGGGAGTTGGCGCGAAACCCCTGGACCCGCGCTCGGCCAGCGGCGAGCATCCGCTCATGCCGCTGAACGAGCGATAATGACCAGTTATCTCGACGCCGGTTGGGCCGCAACGGATGTGGGAAGTGCCTACTAGCTCTCCCGCGGCACCGTGTAGACGGTAGGTGCCTACCTCCCCGCGGCACCCTGAAAGGGTAGGTGCCGGCTGTCTGCAGGAGAACCGCTGGCAGGTTCGCTGTCTGGCTGGGGGCTTGGTGCGGCTGGTTCGATGACGCGGCGCGGCGTCGTCCTCATCCGTTTCGTCCTACCGGGCGGGGCCTGAAAGCTTCGTCGCCCCAGTGCGGCTGGTGGAGACGGTGCTGGCCCAGGGCGGTGAGGACGCTCGGGTGACCCAGTGCGCACTTGGCGTCTCGGCACCGACCTTGGCAATGGGCGCGACCGGATGATCCTTGCGTTCGGGCGTCGGCGGGGCGACGCTGCGCGCCATGTCCTCACCGGAGCAGCAGATCGCCTCCGACTACGACGCCTCTGCCGTCGGCTATAGCCGGCACTGGGGGCCCGCGCTGAACACGCTGGCCGCGGCATTCCTCGATGAGGTCTCGCTGCCTCAGACGGGCGTGATTGTCGATGTCGGTGCAGGTGCAGGCGGTTTGCTGCCACACCTCCGCGAGCGGACCACGGCGAGATTGCTGGCCGTGGATCTATCAGAAGGGATGCTCCGGCTCGCCGACCCGCGGCACGCGCGTGTCGTCTCGGACGCGCAGCGCCTCGCGATCCGGGATGGCGCCGTGGACGCAGCGACCGCGATGTTCATGCTGTTCCACCTCCCGGACCCCCTGCGCGGGCTGCAGGAGCTGCGGCGCATCCTCCGGTCGGGCGGCGTCTGCGCTTTCACCTCCTGGGGTGCCGGTGACGAGGAGTTCGCCGGATTCGACGCCGGCGACGAGGTCCTGGACCGGCACGGCGCCGTCGCCGGACGCGGCTTCTTCGAACGGTATGAGGAGCTGGAGACCGTGGCCAAGTGCTCTGACGCCCTCACCTTCGCGGGGTTCGTGGACGTTGAGGTAGGAGCGAAGCGCATGGCTCACGAGTTCGCCGTGGACGACCTGATCGGCTTTCGGACGACTGTGGGCTCCGGGCGCGTGCGCTGGAAGAGCGTCCCTGAAGAGCGCCTCGCCGCGGTGCGCGACGAGTTGCGGAAGGCGGTGGAGCAGCTGTCCCCGGGCGAGCGAACGCTGCGCCACGAAGTCATCTACGCCGTGGGCCGCGTTGCCCGCTGAGAGCACGTCGTGCCGCTCTGATAAGCCGTTAGCCGAGCCTCAACCGCCGCTTGTGTCGACCTCAGTCAGGACGCGTGCTCTCGGAGTGCCGCCCAATCCGGGCGAGGCTTCCGGCGACGCCCAGACGACCGTTTCGAGAAATCCCTTGAAGGCAGTTGCCGCCTCAAACGAGTCGAAGTCAAGGTCGACGTAGATGTACTTGTCGTCGTCAGTCGGCTGATGGACTCGTTGCGCGATCACCCCTGCGTTCGTGCGGGCATCGCTGAACCGATTGAACGCACCCAACCAGGTAACCAAGTCAGTGATCGCGTGTTCGATGTGCAGCGTTGGCATGGCCCCCCCGTTGACGGTGGCAGAACTCTTGCACGCCGGACCGAATTTTGGAATGTGCCGCTTGTCGGCGGGGTCGCCCCGTCAACCGTTGAGAAGTGCCGCTCCCGCATCGAGGGGCTATCCGGCAATAGCCGCTACGACCGGAGGCCGCGGGTAGGCGGCGCTGTCCCCGATGGGCAGACCACGGCGTTGCGGGACGTCCCCCTCCAACTGTCACCTACGCGACAGGCGGCCAAAACGGGTCGAAACTGTGGGAGGCTCGACAATCCGTTATTCGGTGTACCGGTGGGGTCACTATGATCGTCACTTTTCGCAGTCTGACGCTGCTGTCATGCCTCGCCATGATGACTCTCGTCGCCACGGCTCATCCAGCGCCTGCGGCGAAAAAGGGGTCTGCCGTCGTCGTGCAGATCAGCGGAAGGCTCGACGCGACCGTGGACGCGGTAACCGACCCGCGCTGCATTGCACAGGGGTACACGTTGAGCGGGACGCCGGAGAAGGGGGCCGGGGCCATCTACAAGGGCACCCTCGTCGGCGTTGGGGGTTTTTGCAACCAGGTCAAACCGCCGTTCGTGGATGCCTCAGGTGGCTACTACCGCGAAACACATACTTTCGTCGGGACGGTGCGGGGCTGTGGCACCGGGACCTTTAGGTACACCCTTGACGGCGTGCTCCATCCTTTGGATGTGGGCAAGGAGTATTCCGCCGATGAGGACTGGAGCATTGAGAAGGGGTCCGGGACCGGAGATCTGGTCGGCATCCGGTCTGGCCTCAACCATCGCACTGGTGGATTTACCAAGGAGGGCACCCCGTTCGCTGTGTTCGACCCGGCCATGAACAGACTGACCTGCATCCCAACCCAGCGCTAAGAAATAAGTGCCGTTCTCATCGGTCAACCCGCACTACCCGGCTTCGCGGCCTGCAGCGTGTAGGTGGCGGCGAGTCGATTCGGGTTGCGGCGCAAGCGGTACTCGCTGCCGTGGATCAGCTCCATCTCTGTGTCCAGCGGGTTCCACGGCACGGTGTCGTGCTCCTCGATGGCAGTGAGCGTCAAGCCCGCATCCATTACGGCCGTGATGATCTGTGCGAGGCCGTGATTGAAGGACACGATGTCGGGTGCGGCAAGTGGCTCGTCGTGGTCGACGTAGCTCTGCGCCTCCGAGAAGTGGACGCCGGCGGTCTCGAAGTACGGGTGCTCGACTACGAGGAGGCCGTCGGGGCGGGGATCGGCCAGCGTCCACAACATGGGGTGGGCCTCGCGCATGAACAGGCGGCCGCCGGGCCGAAGCAGCTCGCAGACGACCCGAGCCCAATCACGGATGTCAGGTAACCAGCACAGCGCGCCGATCCCGGTGTAGACGACATCGAACCGCTCAGCGCCAAGAGCCTCGACCGCGCCATACAGCTCGCTCTCGACGTACTCGATGGCCGCCCCGCAGTCTGCTGCCAGCCGCGCCGCGACGGCCAGCGCGGGGAGTGAGAAGTCAAGACCGCAGACGCTCCGGGCACCGAGCCGGGCGAGCGACAGTGTGTCGGTGCCGATGTGGCACTGCAGGTGTACGACGTCCAGCCCATCCAGACGACCAAGTCGGGGAAGGTCGAAGGTCACCACATTGGACAGACAGCCAGGGTCCGAGCGGTACCGGTCAAGGTCGCCCTGACGCTCGTGGTGGGCGACACGGCTGTTCCAGTTGGCGAGGTTGATCTGTACGTGGTCAGTCATGTCCGCAGCGTCCCATGAGGGCCCAAGCAGCTTTTGGGAACGTCAAGTAGATGCCGCTGCCTACCGATGAGAAGTGCTACTACTCATCGAAGTCCCCCCAGCGTGCTGATCCGGACGACAGCGCCTCCCGCGGTGGGGTGTACGCGCCCGCCGCCGGCGGCGTTCGGCGGGGTAAGGGGCTACTACTTCCTCTTCGGTCGGTCGGAGCCGAGCACCCAGTCCTTGCCGGTGGCAGTGTCGCCGAGCATCCTGATCTCGCGGTGACCCGAGGAGGTCGCGCCGGACGGCTGCGTGGCGGCGAAGAGCATCGTGGCTTAGACCAGAGAAGTGCCACCAGCGGAACCCAGGCGGCCACGAGGATCACCATTCCAAGCCCGTCCACGAGCGACGGCCCGTGGGCTCGGCTCAAGGTGAAGATGCGCGTGTCATCGTCAGGGAGAGCAATCACTGCCGCGCCGACAGCTGAGCCCGCCAAACCACATCACCATGCGCGCCTTTACCAATCGATATCTGTTCGACAGCGACTCGGCCTGCGGCGCCTTAGCGAGCGGGCTCAGTCGGATCGCGGGACGCGACCTGAGCAGGGCGACGATGATCAGAATCCCCCACAGCAGGAACCACGGGTCCCAGAAAAATGCGTGCCACGCCATGGCATGGCGATCCGCATCCGCTGAGGCGCTGAGCACGCCGACTTCCACCAGGACCCCC
>JBKJUS010000125.1:0-7383 GCA_046590575.1 Mycobacteriales bacterium
GAGCCCGGACCTGTGGACCAACCAGTTCTGCGCGGAGAGGTCGCCGTGGCCGAGCACGCTGGTCGAGAGTTGGGAGAGGTCACTGGCCGCACGGCGCACTTGCGCCGCGACGTGGGCGGGTAAGGGGGCAAAGTCTGCCGCGGCGGCAAGCAGCTGTGGCAAGTCCCTGGGTGGCTCGGCGGTCAGTGTCGTCGCCGCGAGTGTGGTCAGGCCGGCAGCGAGCCCTGCCCACTCGGTGGTGAACGGCAGCCTCCTCGCAGCGTCCGGGTGGAGGGGACGCAGACGCGGCGGGGTGCCAGGGCGTCCTTCCTGCAGCCACGCGCGACCGGCGACGCCGAGCGGACGTGGCACGACGTCGGAGGGCGCGGCTCTGGTCAGCGCCGTGGTCTCCGGGTCCCTGACTCTTGGCACATGCGGCAGCTTGGCGACGATGAGCGGATCACCTGACGGGTCGACCAGGAACACGGTGCGCGAGGCGCGCCGACGTACGGCGAGGATGGCCAGCTCAGGCGGGTGCGGCGGCAGCCGTGGGGAGGTCGCGGCGAGTCGTGGCCAGGTGCGCAGGACATCCTCGACCAGCCTGTCGAGAGCCGGGTCGGCGCGTGGTACTCCGAGCGAGAGCAACGTCCCGAATGCTCGGGTGGGCAACGGGCGCGCGACGAGCGGCGCGATCAGGCGACCGCCGTGGCGGGCACTCGGGTGCCCGTATCGGAGCTGTTGGTCCAGCAGGGACGCGAGCCGGCTCGACGCCACCGGCTGTCGCCACTCGACAGACGCTGCGACCGGTCGGCTTCGGCGGATGTACTGCCTCGGAACGCTCACGATTCGGAGGCCCGACCGCATCGACTAGAGATCCAGCACTCCGGCTTCGGCAAGACGACGCACCCGGTCCTGCCCGAGCTCGTCCGCCGTCCGCCGTCCGTCGGCGGCACGGAGCAGGATCAAATCGTCCTCGCTGAGCGGTACGGGGGGACGGCCCCAGACCACTCCCACCAGCTCCTCGGAGCCGTCGCGACGGACGGTGCGGACCGCGCTGTCGTAGCGACGGGACAGTCGAGGTGTGCTGGCCGTTAGGTCACCCGCGACGAGCAGCCGCTCGGTCTGCTCTCGCCGCAACGGGGTAGAGGGATCCTCCGCGAGCGGGTCGCTGCCGAAGTCGTTGACCTTGAGGTAGAGGTTGGTGGCGCCGGCAGAGCGTCGTCGCAGGTGCCAGGTGGATGAGCCCGGGAAGATCATGACGTCGCCGGGGGAGTCGGCGATGGCCACTTCCCGGGCGCCGCGCAGAGCGACGTCGGGCTGTCGTTCCGGCGGCAGGTTCGCGCGGAAGTCGGTCGACAGGTAGGGGTTGACCTCCCGCGCGTCGTCTGGGTAGAGGACCAGGTTCGACCCCGCAGGGACGTCGATCGAGAGGCCCATCGCCACTTGGGACGCGTAGCGATCCTTGTGGGGTTGCGGCTCCGGGTCGGCGTCGTCGTCGTAGACCTTGATGTGCCGCTCCGAGAGGGTGAGCGCGGTGGCGTCTAGGCCGGTTATCCCGGCGACCACCTGAAAGAACTCGGCGGGAAAGTCGCTCTGCGGGGGGAAGTCGAACAGGTACTGCTCCTTCGCACCAGCGAGTCCCTGTCCGTGCAACGCCGCCTGCTGCCGCATCAACCGGGTGCGCTCCTGGAGCAGGTCCAGGAAGTCCGGATGCACACCGCCCGGGATGTGAACCCAGCCCTGGGTGTCATAGGTGCCACGGTGTTCCGCCGGGTCGAACGCGAAGATCTTCATGTGCTGCCCTCCTTCCGGATCGATGGGGGAGTTGTCGGTACGTCGAGCAGGTCCCTCAACACGATAGCCGCGACGTCAGGGGCGATCGTCGGATTCGAGACCTGGTAGTGGTAGTGCAGACCTGGGTTTCCATTGACCTCGAGTATCGATCCGCCGACGTCAGTCAACGACCGAGCCGGATCCGTCGTGACAACTTCGACACCGGCCAGACGCAGCCCGAGTGTGCGTGCCGCGAGGACGGCCTCTGCGCGCATGGTCGGTCCGACCTCGTCCAGGGCGCTGTGGTTCTCGGTCGGCGAGTTCTCGTTCACCGCCGACTTCACGGCGAGAGCGGTGCCGGCCGGAAGCACGCTGCTCAGGCGCATCCCCGCGGCACCTAGGGTGAAGAGCAGGTCGAGGTCAACGGTGAGCGGGAACAGCCCGGCCGCCCCTGCGCTGTTCCTTCGTCGCCGGTTCTCCTCGATGACGAGTGCGCCGATGGCGGATCGACCGTCGCCGATCAATCTCGGCGGCTCGCGGCGCACGGCATCGATGACTTTGTCGTTGAAGACCAGCAGTCGGTACTCCCGCCCGGTTGCTTGGCGCTCGATCAGCAGCCGGTCGCCGTGCCGCGCGGCCCTGAGCCGAGCCCGTTGCAGATCCGCGGCAGTGCGGACGCCGCAGGTGATGCCGTGACCGCGAACCGTGCCCGCGGCCGGCTTCACCACGAGCGGCCCTCCGGTGCGCTCGAGGAGCATCTCAGCAGCTCTGACGTCATCGGCGCCGACGACGACGTGCTCCGGGATCGGCAGGCCGGCGGCGGCCAGCATGCGTTGGGTCAGCGGCTTGTCCCCAGCGAGGTGAAGGGCAACCGGGTCGTCGACTGGCACGAGGTTGTGCCAGACCCGAACATGCGCGCCGGCGAAGCCGATGTCGAAAAGTGCGGCACTCACCGCGGTCAACTCCGCACCGACCGATGCTGCAGCCCGTTGCCAGATGCCGAGGTAGACCTCGTCGCGGGCCCGCTCACCGGGGCCTTGTGCGTCCTGAGACAGTCGGCGGGTCCACGTCGGGCCGACGCTGCGGGCGAGGTCGAGCCGCTGGCCGAGCTCCCGACCGGGCTTGCCAGCCCGGATGAGCCGGTCGACGAGGCGGGTGACCGGAGGTCTCATCTCCAGGCCGTCGCGTGGGTTCGCAGCTTGCGCGCAATGCTCGACGAGCGGCGCAGGGCATTGATCGCCGCGGGCGCAGGATCCGACCACCGGAAATAGGGCAGCGCCTGAGGGCGTACCAGGCTTGCGGCCCAGGCGCGGGCGGTCAGCTGGCCTTCACGCCGGTAGACCCGCAGGCCACGCAGGTCATCGATCGCGTGCCATTGGTGCACACCGTCCCGCGTGCGTGCGGTCGACGGAAGGGGCAGTCCTGCCGTCCGGGCGTAGAGGAAGCCGGCGAGGTCGAGGCCGGACCGGCGGATGAGCTCGTTAGCAGCAGTGAGACGGGGGTTGCACTCGATGAGCTTGAGGCTGCCATCAGCTCCGTCCCGTTTGAACTCGACGTTGCCGAGACCGCGGAGTCCGACGCCGCGAAAGAAGGCTAGGCCCGCTTCGGCGACCTCCGGGTCCCACCTGCTTTCGTGGTAGGTGCCGCTGCCGAATCGAGTCGGGTACTGGCGCAGCTTGCGCTTGGTGAAGTTCAGCAGCGGTTCGCCGTCGGCGTCGAGAAAACTGTAGTACGAGCAATACTCGTCGTCCGGCCCGCAGACCACCTCCGTGAGCAGCAGCGGATGACCCGCCGCGACGATCGGCTCCGCGACTTCGACGAGCTCAACAGAGCTGGCGACTCGGATGGCCTTGACGTCAAAGCTGCGCGCAAACAGATGCGAGTGCAGCGGCTTCACTGCGCAAGGGAATTCGAAGGTGGCAGCCGCCAGCTGCACATCAGCGGGACTCCGCAGGGTCATCGTCGCTGGCGTCGACACGCCGGCCAGTCGAGCCAATTCGTAGGTGGCAGCTTTGTCCAGCATCGCGAGGTGGACGTCGTCCGAGGCCTCTACCGGGCGCACGCCGGCACCCTCGAGGTCGGCGCGGTGCCGGGACACCACCTCGACCCCGTCGTCGCAGCACGGGATGACCACCGCACCCCGGGGGGCGCGGCGAAGCAGCCAGTCGAGCCACTCGTCCTGCAGGTCGTTGCTGCTGCTCGGCTCTACGTAGGTACGACAGGCGCGCGAGCCCCGGACCATGCTGGCGATGCGTCGTTCGCCCAGCACGTCGACCTCAACGCCCCTGTCGTGCAAGGCTCTCGCTGCGGACAGCGCGTTGCCGGCGCATCCCAGAAGCACTGCTGACGGCAGGTCGGGGTGCGATCGTGTCACGCGCCGTCCGCAGGTGATTCGCTCACGCCCGCATCGGCCAGGACGGCATCGACCCAGGCGTTCGAGAAGTCACCTCTGGCCACCGCAGCGACGTAATCAGCCTCGGCTGACGCACGGGTCTCGAGCCGTTCGAGCAGCTCGCTGGCGATGTCGTGAGGCACGACGACCACACCGTTGCGGTCGCCGATGACAACATCCCCGGGGTGTACGACGATGCCGCCCGAGCACACCGGGAAGTTCACCTCACCAGGGCCCCGGTGCAGCGGGCCGATCGGCGTCACGCCACGGGCGAATACCGGGAAGTCGCCGAGTTGGTCGATCGCCGGCAGGTCTCGGATGAGACCGTCGACGACGACGCCGACGATGCCGCGGTGACGGGCCTTCGTCGATACGAGGTCGCCAAGCACCGCCGTCATCGTCGAGGCGCTGGCGTCCACGACGAGGACGTCGCCTGGCACCGCGATGTCCAGACTCTTGTGCACCATGAGGTTGTCGCCGGGAAAGACCTTGACGGTGCACGCCGTACCGGCCACCCGATCGGTGGTGGTCACCGGGTGGATGCCGCTGTCCATGGTGTAGAGACGGTTCATCAGGTCGGAGATCGCTGGGGTTTCGAAACGAGCGAGACCGGTCACTACTTCGGGGCGCACCCGAGCGACGGCACGGCGCATGCGGAAGCCGGGCCCCGGGTGCATCTCAGAGGACTTCGGTTTGTCACTCATAGCTCTCCTCGTCGTCGTGTCGCGTCAGCGTCGCCAGGTGAGCTGGCGAATGGCCCGTCGGAGCGGCTTGACCGAGCTGGTGGCGCGCCAGGCCCCACGGTAGCCCGGGAGCAGTTTCACGCGCAGCGCGGTGAGCGTGTCCCCCGGCTTGACGTCGATGCGGGAGATGGCGAATCGACCGGCATCGTCGTACACCGAGAACGCCAGATCGAATCCTGCCGCTTCGACCGCACGGCGGGCCCGCTCGTCTTGGTCCCCGAACGGGTAGGCGAACGACCGTGGCGGGATGCCGGTGACGTCCGCGAGCTGATCGCGCACGTCTCGCGTGTGCCGGAGCAGGTCGGCGTCACTCATGTTCTTCATCGACGTGTGGTCGAGACCATGTGCTCCGATCTCGATGCCCATCTCGGACATGCTCCGTAAGCCGTCGGCGTCGAGGAGCTGTTCGCCAGGAGTCTCGGGCAGGTAGGTGGCATGACCGCCGATCAGCCCCGGAGTGACGAAGAGGACTGCAGGCACTCCGCGGTTGACGAAGATCGGCGCACCCACCGTGGCCACGCTTGCCATGCCGTCATCGATCGTGACGAGAAATGACTGCGCGCCTGCCCCCGCTTCATAGGCGGCGAGGTACTGGTCCAGATTGAGCGCGCGCCAGCCGCGCCGGGCCAACATGCCCAGCTGTTTGGTCAGGGCCAGGTCGCTCACGTAGAGGTCATACGGATCAGGAGTGCTGTCACCATGGCGGCAGAAGCCGTGGTACATCAGCACGGTGGGCGCCCGTCGAAGTCTCACAGTCGCCCCCCGGGAAAGACCGACCGGACGACACGGAGCTGGTCCGGGTCAAGCCAACGCACCAGGCCGACCCAGGTCATGAGGTACGCCGTGGCGCCGATTGGCGCTTCCACAAGCAGCGGCAGGCGGAGCGCTTCGACCACGACGGCCAGGACCAGAGCTGCAGTTCCGGGTTCGAGGATGGCGCGGGCGAGACGCAGCCCGCCGAGCACTGGTCGCAGCTTCAGATACAGGCAGACCGCCAGCGCCAGGTAGGACAGGGTCGTGGCGGCGCCGGCGCCGGCGCCGGCGAACGGCGGGATGAGGACCAGGTTCAACCCGACATTGACCGCGAGGGCGACCGCGGCCGCGCCCAGCACAACGCGTGCTTTGCCCAGTGCGAAGAGCGCGTAGTTGGCGAAGAAGGCGAAGGCGTAGACGACCGGGCTCAGCGCTAACCAGCGCAGCGGAGCGGCTGAGTGCTGTTCATAGGTCTGGCCGAAGAGAAGCAAGAGCACAGGTTCCGCCTCTGCGAGCAGCAACGCGGCGAACGGAAGGTAGATGACCGCTACGGCGGTGAACTCGGCGGTGAGTCCCCGCCGCACGGTGTCGAGGTCGCTCGAGGCCGAGGCGATGATGGGTGTCATCGCGCTGTTGATCGACCAGGTTACGAAGAGCACCGTTTCGAGCAGCCGGTACGCCGCGGCATAGACCGCGACCTCGCTGTCGTTGTGGAAGGCACTGATGAGAACGGCGTCGACGCGGAAGAGGGCCATGAGCAGCAGTGAGCTCAGGCCGATGATGCGGGTGTCGTTGAAGAAGCGGCGGAGCCCGGGCCGGTCGAGCTGGGCGCCGGCGTACCGCACGTTCTGGTTGCGCAGCGCGATGGTGTGGGTGAGGACGCCGAGGGCGCTCCCGGCGAGGAGGCCGGTGCCCATGCCGATGATGCCGGTGCCGGCTTGCAGGCCGGCGACGATGAGGACCGCTGTGGCGACGCGTTGCAGCGCGAGGGCGGTGGAGGTGGCGACTTGGCGTTGCAGCGCGGCGGCGGTGGTTCGGCAGGGGTCGCTGACCATGTCGAGGAGCACGGCGGCGCTGACCAGCGCGAGGGTGACCCGCGCTTCGTGGGAGGGTCGGAACTGTCCGGCGATCAGTACGCCGACGGTGAGCACCGGGAGGGCTAGGCCGATCTGCCAGACCAAGGCGGAGAAGTGCAGGGTGCTGATCTGGCGCGGTTCGCGGCTGCCGCGTTGCAGCAGGGCGGACGGAAAGCCCCACTCGGGGAGGGATGCCAGCAGGACGCTGAAGGACAGCGCGAAGGCGAACGCGCCGAACTCCTGTCGGGTGAGGGTGCGGGCCGCGACCAGGGTCCAGGCCAGGGTCGAGCCCTTGCCGATGATCTCGGCGCCCGCGCGGGTAACAGCGTTACGGGCGGTGCGGCGGGTCTGCGGGTCGACCGCCCCCGATGCGAGTGACTCCGCCTCTCCCCCTGACATGGCGAAACTCTCTCATGACGGTGCGGCGCCGCCCTCCGCAGGAGGAGCCGCGGGTGGGCCGCTCGGTGCGGGTTCGGCGGCATCGGCTGCGGCGGCGTCGGCGAAGGCGCGGCTGAGCGCGGCGAGTGCTGGTTTGGGGGTGTAGTCGGGCCGGACGAGGCCGTAGCTGTCTTCGCGGTCGGCCAGGTCGGAGCCTTTGGCGCGCAGGTTGTAGACGATGAGGGCGCGGACGAAGGGCCAGGAGCGGACGATGGGCACGGCGCGGGCC
>JBKJUS010000135.1:0-3771 GCA_046590575.1 Mycobacteriales bacterium
CGCTCGTGTGATGAAGTGCCGCATCGAAGTGTTCGTCCGCAGCGGTCACACCATCGACCTGTCGCTCGAGGATGGTGAGGATCGCGTGTTCACCGACGCCCTGCACGAGGCGTGGGCGTCGCCGGAGGCCATCGGGTTCACCCAGCTCGCGCTCGGGGAGAACGCGGTCATTCTTGCCGCCGAGGTCGTCGGGTACCGCCGTCACGGTTCGGTGGAGAAGAGCTCGGCGCTGTAGCGGCGCTCGAGGCTCCGTCCCCGCGATCCACTCCGCGGGACCCGAACGGTGCTCGGGACGCATCCGCCGCGGCGGGCTCGCGCCTGCATCGGTGGCGGTCGGCCGCCGCGCATGCCACTTCGCTGGCCGGCGCCGCCGATTCCTACCCGTGGTGGCTGGGGTTATCGATCGCACCAACCGGTGGGATCGGTTCGAGTAGGCCGAAGGACCATCCCGAGACCGCGGAGAGCCGACCCCGCCAATGCATCCCACTACGGGGGAGCGCTGCACCGCTGGGGGCGAAGACCCGAGCTTCGCGCAGATGAATGAAATGCGTTGGGTCGATGTGCGCGAGGCGTTGCTGGTAGCGCTCGGGCAGGGAACCGAGCGCGTCCTGCGCGGCGGCGTACTCGTCGTGGTCGTGGGTCACTGACTCGCTGACCTTCTTGAACAGGGTCGCCCAGCCACCATGCTCGTCGTCGATGGAACCGCCGGTGTGCACGGTGAAGGCGGCCCGCGAGGCGTGCTCGACCTCCTCGAACCACTGCCAGTGCGGGATGATCCGGCCGCTGACCACGAGCCCGCTCAGCGTCAGGATGATTCCGGGGCCCTCGCTCGGCGGCGGGGACAGCGTGTCGATGACCTCGACCAGGCTTGCCAGCGTGTCGTCGATCTCGGGAACGTCAACGGCGATCACGGTTCCCCCTCCTGCATCGGCTGGGTGGGCGTACCTGGGCAGTATCGGCCCGTGCGCCCGAATCCCCCAACGCCCTGGGCGCCGGGGGACCGAGCCGCAGGGCTCGGTTCGGGCGATCGTCGTCACTGAGGCGTGGACCGAGCGGCTCAGCCGGCGTGATGGTGGCGTTCGACCCCAGGCAGGGTGCGACGGCGGTCGCCATTCTCGTCATACAGAGACACCCCCAAGCTTAGAGCCGCCGCGCAGACCGCCCGCGGACATCCCCATTCCGCGACGAGGAGCCGACCATCGGCTGAGGCGCACCCGTGGGGGTGAGGGCAGCCCCACGCGGTTTGCTGCCCGCGCACTTGCACGGCACTGCCGGCCTGCGCTGGAGGGTGGCGCGCTGACAGCCGGAGGCGGCCGGATCGGCGGGTGGTTGGGCTCGGTGTTCAGATGCCGTCCTGTTCACCGCGGGAACCGGCGCGGGTCCGGGCCGGGTCGACGTCCCGCTCGGGATGACGGCGCAGGTACTCCCGTTCCAGCTCGGCGGTGCGGCTGCCGTGTTCGCGCAGCGCGTCGGGCGCGCCGTGCAGGAAGGTGTCGTGGCGGGTGCGGTGCAGGTGCTCCAGCTCACGGATCAAGTCGGTCTCATCAAGGTCGTTCGGGCTCACACCTGCCATGTCGTCCTCCGCCGCCTGGTTCTGACGACCTGATCGTTGCCCCTTGGGGCGGCCAGCGCCAGCAGGCAGGCCCCGCGCCGCCGGGATCGACCTGCCGCGCCGTGAACCGGGCACGGTGCACGGGACACGCTTGCGCAGGACCCGGACCACGATCATCCTCTTCATTCTGAGGTCCATCCGCCGACCTGACCCTGAGCTCGCCGATCGGCCCGACGTCAGGCTGCGGTACGAAACCGCACCGCAGCGGGAGTCGGCGACGGCCAACGGCCGGCCACCAGGTTCCGGTTGAGCGGCGCTGAAGAGGAGCGGCCGGCCATCCGGGGGAGGTGCCGATCGTCGAGAGGTGACACTGCCCGTCACGCGGACGGCGTCCCTGTTCCTGACCCGCGACCAGGAGTTCGGTGCGGGTGCCGGCCTCCCGCCGGGGCCCTGACGGGCGTAGTCGCCACGAAGTCCGCGCGGCCGGCGTCGTCCATCTCGTTGATCAGGACGAGCGGTCTTGCGAACGGCGGGCAACGACGCAGATGCTCCAGCGTCCAGATCGGCTGCGTGACACCACACGTGACACGAAATGCCGGCGACCGATGAGGTTGCTGCCGGGCCCGGAGGATGCCAGCGTCGGCATCGTCGCTGGTAGAGGGCTTGGGTGGGGGTGGCGGATGCCTTCCAAACTAGCTACGCGGGTAGGGGCTACTGGAGTCGATGGTGAGCCCTTGTCATGACACGAAATCGTTGGGTCTGGTGATGTCGACTCCGAACTGGTGGGTGCTGCTGAGGTTGAGGAGGGGCCGGCCCGGTGATGGCTGTGGCGGTCGAACGAATTGACGCCAGATCGCTCCTGCAACTTCGACGTCGTCTTGGAGGTGCCGAAGTCGACGGCCGGCGGCGTCATCGTCCTCGACCCCGGTGCGCAACGGCGGCTGGGAATGGCCCGCTCAGTAGACGCCGTCAGTCGGCTCGGCGACGCTCCGCGGGTACGCCGGTTCGGCTGGTGAGCTGGCTAGCGCGTTGGTAGGAGACTCCGAGGACGGCGCCGAGTTCGCGTACGGACAGTCCGGCGTTCTTGAGTTCAGCGGCGGCGGCTCGGAGTTCGGTGGCTGCGCGGGAGCGCGCTTCGGCTTCGGCGTCTCTGGCCCGCTCGACCTCTGACAGGTGCGCTTGCACGCTGTCGGGAAGCTGGATCCGTACTTCGAGTTGAACGGAGCCGGGCTCGAGGCCGGTCATGATCGCGATCAGGTCGCGGGTCATGTCGTCGACTTCGTTGATGGTGCGGGCCTGGGTGACACGGTCGATCTCGGGCACCTCGATGTGCCAGAACTTCCCGTCGCGCGACACCAGCGCGGTGTAGGTGCTCATCGTCGCCACCAACCCTTCCCCAGCTTCTCCTGGCACTCGCGGTAGATCCCCTCCGTGGTGCGCTCGTTCACCTCGCGGTGGCGGGGGATCGGGATGATGACGCCGTCGAGTGAGTAGATCGTGTGGTTGGCGCCCTCGCCGTCGAGGACGAAGTCGAGGCCTTGCCGCTTCGCCTCCCCGGCGATTCGCTTCACGATGTCCCTCGGCTTGGTCACAGAGTAAGTCTAGCTCACACTAGACGCAAGCCGTCAAGTCTGCCCTAGACGAATTCGCCCCGACCGGCAGGTGACACGACACGTGACACGACACGCCGTCGACGGGTGCGGCTGGAGCGGTTCCCGGAGTGTGCTCGTGTGAGGATCGTTGCTGGTAGAGGGGTTGGGTGGGAGTGTCGGATGGCCTTCCAAACTAGCTACGCGGGTTCGATTCCCGTCGCCCGCTCCACCTCTGACCAGTGGTTATGCGATTCGCTGCCGATCATGCTCATGCGACGTGGTGCGAACGCGCCACGATCCCCTCGTGGCGCGAGGTTCCGTGGCTGGTCAGAGCCGCGCACGGGGAGTATCGAGGCGTTGCCGAGTGGTGCCCTGCGCGTGTCTTTGTACGCAGGCATAGATCCCGTGACGGGCCGGCGGCACTACCTCAAGGAGATCGTCAAGGCGGGCCCGAAGGCCCGTCGTGAGGCCGAAGCGGCCTGCAACCGGTTGCTCAGCCAGGTCGCCGAGAAGCGCAGTCCCCGCACGAACGCGACCGTCGACCAGCTCCTCGAGCGCTACCTCGACCAGTTCGCCGGCTCCCCGAACACGCTGGAGCTCTACCGCACGCACGTCCGCAACCACATC
>JBKJUS010000201.1:0-4757 GCA_046590575.1 Mycobacteriales bacterium
AGCCTACGCGGTCGCCAACCCTGGGATCGCCGGCGAACGCTCCGAGTTGCTTGCCGCCGGCGCCCAGCTCGCTGCCGAGACACTCATCGAACCGATCCCGCCATATCGCTCCTCGGGGCTGCACGTCGCCGATGCCGCGCAACTCCTCGGACTCGACGGGCACCGCGCCGCCGATGTCGCAGCCTTCGTCGATCCTCTGATGGACGGCAACCAGCTTTACGAACATCAATGGCAAGCGCTGCAGGCCGCCCACGCCGGTTCAGACGTCGTGGTCTCCGGTGGCACCGGGTCCGGGAAGACCGAGGCTTTCTGGTTGCCCGTGCTCACACGTCTCGTGATCGAGTCAGCCTCGTGGCAGCCCGCCGGAGCACGGCCGCAGCGCTGGTGGGAAGCTGGCTCGCGGCTGATCGCGGCCCGCGACGGCGAAACGGGTCGAATGCCGGGGATGCGCGCTCTGGTGATGTACCCGATGAACGCGCTCGTCGAGGACCAGATGGTGCGCTTGCGACGCACACTGGATGACGAGCGACAGCTCGCCTGGCTTGACGCGCACCGCCACGGGCACCGCTTCACCTTCGGCCGCTACACCGGGCAGACGCCGAGCGCGCGCAACAACCTGCGCCGCCTGTACGCCGACATCGACCGACGCGCCGCTGCGGCAGCCGCGAGGGACGTGCGCGCCGCCGCCCGTGAGGAGGCGGAGGGTCTTCATCCTGGGACGATGCGTCGTTACCGGCCGTACGTTCCGCGGACGCTCGGTGCCGAGCAGCTCTCGCGCGAGGAGATGGTCACCCGCGCCCCGGACATTCTGATTACGAACTTCTCGATGCTCAACATCATGCTGATGCGGTCGAACGAGGCCGCGATCTTCAGTCAGACTCGGGACTGGCTTGCCGCTGACCGCGTCGATCACCGCTTCCACCTGATCGTCGATGAGCTCCACCCGTACCGCGGAACCGCCGGTACGGAAGTCGCACTGCTCCTCCGAAAGTTGATGCACCGCTTGCAACTGACTCCCGAGCAGCTCGTCGTCATCGGCGCGTCGGCGTCGCTGGGCGACGACGACGCCCGGGTTCGTGACTACCTGCAGCAGTTCTTCGGGCGCCCTGCCAACAAGTTCGCGCTGTTCTCCGGTGCCCAGCAACTCCCCGACCCCACGGCCCCGACAAGCCTGGCAGACGGAGACGCCAAAGTGCTCGCCGAGCTCGGCCGGGCCGTCAACGCCGGCGACCCCTCCGCCACGGCGCTCACGGCGGCAGCAGCGGCGCGTACCGACCCTGCCGCCGCCGGACGTGTCCTGGTCTCCGCCTGCCGGCACGAGCCCGACGGCCCGGTCCTGGCGCGCCCAGCCTCCGAACTGGCCGCCCGAATTGACCCGCACGACCCCGGCCGCGCTCGCGACACCCTGACCGGGCTATTCGCTCTGGTCGGCGCGACCGACTCCCAGCCGGTGCGCGCGCACTACTTCTTTCGAGCCACCAGCGGCTGGTGGGCGTGCGCCGACCCCAACTGCAGCGCCCTTGATCGCCGCTTCGCCGATCCGCGTCGGCGGATTGGCAGGCTCTACGCCCAAAGCCGCATCCGCTGTGATTGCGGAGCACGCTGTCTGGACCTCTTATGCTGCCAGACCTGCGGGGAGGTCCTGCTCGGCGGCTACCACTCCGACAACGGCACCGGCGGCAGCTACCTGCTTCCCGATCTGCCCAACCTCGAGGAAGTGCCCGACCGCACCTTCGCCGACCAGACCTACGGCAACTACAAGGTCTACTGGCCCAGCGGACCGACGCTACCGCTCGTATCTGACTGGACGTTTCAGAACTATGAGTTCCGGTTTACCCCAAGAATCCTCCGGCCCGGCACCGGAGAGCTTTCTCCGCCAGTCGGCGAGCCCGCAACCGGCTACCAGTACACGATCCGCAAAGTAGGCACCGGTCCCGACGCGAGCGGCCGAATCCCGGCGATCCCGACCCGTTGCCCGAACTGCAACGACATGTGGGAACGCACATGGGTCGGCTTCAATCAGGGCCAGGCGCTCCCGGTCACCAGCCCGCGACGAATGCGCACGCCGATTTGGCACATGCGCACGACCGCTGACCGCGTGAGTCAGGTGCTCACCGAGGAACTGCTGCACCGCCTCTACGCAGACCCGGGCGCCCAACGTCTGATCGCGTTCTCCGACAGCCGCCAGGACGCCGCCAAGCTCGCCGGCGGCCTGGACGCCTCCCACTACAAGGACACCGTCCGCCAACTTGTAGTCGAGGAGTCCCAACGCGCCGGCGCGGGCGCGCAGGCAATGGCTCGCGTGCGGATGTGGGCCACCGACCCCGGCGCACACTCCGCCCTCACCGACGAGGTCCGTGACCTCGTGCGCACCAGCGACCTCGCGCGCGACGTCGTCCGACTCGTGCAGACCCCGATGCTGCTCGATGACGTCGAGCGTGCCGGCATCCAGGGACGCCTGGAACAAGCGCTCGCCGGGCAGGCCGCACTAGGCGACATCGCCGAGCGGGTGTTCGCCGATCTCGTTGCGATCGGCCGCGACCCTGCCGGTCCCGCCGGCAAGTTGCTGGCCGGCCGCGCCCAATGGTGGGAGGCCTACGACTGGCCCAGCGACACCGAAGGACGCCCGCCGCGGCCACGCACCGACGACCCGTCTGCCGCCGCCTACGTCGGGCAGGTCCGCGACCGTGTCCGCACCCAACTCGCCGAAGCCCTGTACTCCGGCGCCGGCCGCGACATCGAATCACTCGGGATCGGGTTCGCAGCCGCAGCGGCCAGCCATCCCGTCAGCAGCCCGGATCACCTCCTCCCGGCCAACGTGGCCGAACAGGTCGTCTGGGGCACGATCCGAAAGCTTGGCACCCAGCGCTACTACCAGGGCGGCCGCCAAGACCGCGACCCGCTAGAGACGCCGCCACGTGCCCTCACCAGCTGGCTGGACCGCGTCGCCAAGCACCACGGACTCAACCCGGCGGACCTGCGGGCCTGGGCCGCGCAGGCGCTGCCCCACAACGACCAGCCGATTCCGCGCTGGGTCCTTGACCTGCGCAGATTGGTGATCCGCACCGGCCACGACCGGGTGTGGCGCTGCGAACGCTGCTCCTGGCCGCACCTGCACCCCGACGCCGGCGTCTGCCAACACTGTCTGGAGCCGTTGACTACTGCGGACAACAGCACCGTCGACGCGCTTGACAGTGACTACTACGCCCAGCTCGCCGCCGCTAAACGTCCCGTCAGCCGGATGGCGTGCGAGGAGCTCACCGCCCAGACCGGCCGCACCCGCGGCCAACGCCGCCAAGCGCTCTTCCAAGACATCTTCATCGCGGGCGAACCACCTCTGCCAAACGGCATCGACGTCCTGTCGGTCACCACGACGATGGAAGCCGGCGTCGACATCGGCTCGTTGCTTGCCGTCCTCCTGGCCAACGTCCCGCCGCAACGCTTCAACTACCAGCAGCGCGTCGGCCGGGCCGGCCGACGGGGTGACCCCCTCTCAGTCGCGCTGACGGTGTGTCGCGACCGCACCCACGACGGCTACTACTTCGAGCACCCCGAAGGCATGACCACCGCCGCACCACCCGCCCCGTACCTGACGACCGACCGCGATCAGATCTTCCTGCGCGTCATCCGCGCCGAAGCACTACGGATTGCGTTCGCCCGCTTACACCACGAAGATCCAACATTCCGGGCCGGCACAAACGTCCACGGTCACTTCGGCGACGCCGCAGCCTGGCCGCACGTGCGCATCCGCATCGAGCAGTACCTCCACGACGCCCAGGCCGGGCTGCAGGCGTTCACCGACGCGATGCGCCAGCACACCCGCATCAGCACGATGGCCGCAACGCTCACCGACCTCGCCGTCGGCGACCTTCCCACCATCGTTACCGACCTCGCCTCACTCCCCGACGAGCAGCCCGACCTCTCACAGCGCCTGGCCGAGCACGGGCTGCTGCCGATGTTCGGTTTCCCAACGCAGACCCGGCACCTGTACCTACACGAACCGCGCCGCTCGCACCCATGGCCACCCGAGGAGTCCGTCGACCGAGACCTACGTCTGGCGATCAGCGAGTTCGCGCCCGGCAACGAGATCGTCCGCGAGAAGATCGTCCTGACCCCCGTCGGCCTAGCCGGATTTCGCCCCACCGGCATCGCTCCCCTGTCCGTACCCGCCCTCGGACCGGTCACGCCCGTTGGCCTATGCGAGATCTGCGGGGCGATCGACCCCTCCCCCGCGCAAACCTGCGGCGAATGCGGCGCACAACCCCCCGACTTTCGAATCGAACAGCTCTCGCGGCCCGCCGGATTCAGGACCTCCTGGTCACCGGCCGACCGCGAACCGTACGAGGGCGTGAGCCAGCGGTTGTCACGGGCTTCGACCCCAAAGCTCGCAACCGCCGGCGTGCACTGGGACTGCGAGCACACCACCGGTGGCCTGCACGTCCGTGGCGCGCACACGCAGATTTGGCAGGTCAACGACAACGGCCGCCGCGGCTTCGAGCTCGCACCCTCGAACCACGCAAACGGCGGCTACCTCGTCCCGGACCTCGTCGCGCCCGGGTGGACCGCCGGACCCCCTGTAGCGCACGTTCTCGGAGCCATGTACACGACCGACGTGCTCGTCGCCGGCCCCGCCACCCACCAAGACCACAACCACTCGCACCTGCTCTATCCGCAGCAAGGCGGCCGGCCGCAGCTCATCTCAACCGCCCGGCGCGCCGCCTGGGCCAGCCTCGCGTTCGCGATCCGCGCCCGCGCCG
>JBKJUS010000151.1:0-28439 GCA_046590575.1 Mycobacteriales bacterium
CGGGGGCAGCCGCCCGCGACGAAGAAGAAGTCGAAGCGGCAGGATCGGCGCGACAAGAACACTGACCGGACGCCGCCACTGGTGGATGACGCCTCCGGCGTCCAGCCGGACACACCGGAGCAGTCCGACCCCGGCGAGGGTCCGCGCCAGTCTGCCGAGGACGTCACGCCCCTCGGGTGACGTCTCGCCGACGCCGCGAGCGGAGCACGAGCAGAACGACGAGACCGGCGAGCACCAGGACTGGCAGCGCGTTGCGTCCGCGCCGCAGCACGTCCCTGGACGCCGATGTCGATGTCGACGTCGATGTCGACGTGGGGTCCGGTCGGGTAGCCGGCTGCGCGACTCCCCAGACCGAGAGCTCCGCCGGAGCCCGAAGAAGATCCTCCGTGCCGACGAAGGTCGCCCTGGCGAAACGGGCGCGGATCGGGGGATCGACGGTGATGGCGGCGAGCGGGACAAACTCACGCCCGACCGTCGACCACACGACACCGTCCGCGGAGAGTTCGAGCTGGCACGGTGTCGGACAGCCGCGCGCAGTCACCAGTGAGACCTCGATGGGGGTCGGAAGCTCCAGCACTGTCGTCGGGACACTCGTGTGCGGCACCGCGCGCCCGTCGGCGAGCCGGCACTGCTCACTCGCTGGACGGCACCGACCGCCCCGGCTCGGCGGAGCACCCCGGCTGCCCGAGTGACGCACGGCGGACGAACGGAAGAAGAAGTCGACCTGGTCGTCACCGAATACCTCGAAGGCCTCGACGTCGACCCGGGCCTGGCCCTCCATGTCCTCGAGCAGCCGGGGGTCGACGACGAAGCCGGGAGCCTTATCGGGAAACGTCCACACCTCGCCGGCCTGGTCAGAGAAGAGCAGGGTGTAGTTGGCCCCACGCCCTGAAGTCCTCGGCAGCGGAAACCACAGGACCTTGAGCAGGTCTTGTTCCGGCGGAGTCTCGCCGCCCGTGGCGGGGATGGGGCGTACTCCCGCTGCCCACTCGCGCAGGGTGGGCAGCGGCCGGCGTACGGCGAAGGCAAGCCTGGTCCGGAGCGCAGCCAGCCGGCCGTCGCCGAGGTCGGCCACCACGGCGAGGTCGTCGAGGTCGTCGAGGTCGTCGCCGGGCAACTCGAGCTCTGCCTCGAACTGTCCGGTCCGGCCGGTGCGGGTCACGACAGTGCGCCCACAGCGGGCGCCAGCAGCCCCCGAGCACCCCGCTCCGAACGCCGTCGGCGTGTCGATCAGCCCGAGCGGTGTGAGTCCACTCTCCGGGTTGACGGCCAGGGTCACGACGACGTCGGCGGCCGGGGAACCGTCGGCCGTCTGGACGGTGCCCCTCACGGTTCTGACCGTCGGCTGAGCCAGCACCGGCGAGGCGGTGGGCAACACCAGGGCGGACACGGCACCGAGCAGCGCGATCCGGCGGACCACGGAGCCTCCCTTCTGCGCCTTCGGTCCTGCTGGACTGTCGACGGGTTGGCCGAACGAGGGATGGCCCGCTCGCTCGAGGGTCACGCGTCTAGCAGGCTCGAGGTGATGTCGTGGAGCGACTGCAGTTGGACGCGATTCAGCCGACTGGTCATGTGCTCACGGACTCCACGCAGGTGCACCTCCGAGGCCTCGCGGAGCTTGGTCAGCCCCGCCGGAGCGAGCATCGCGTAGGTCACCCTGGCGTCGCTCGGGCAGGCCCGGCGGGCCAGGTAGCCGGCCATCTCGAGCCGGTCCACCAGCCTGGTCAGCCCACTGCGCGACAACAGCACCGAGTCAGCCAGGTCGGTCATCCGCATCCTTCGATCGGGCGCGTGCGCCACTGTCACCAGGACGTCGTACTGCGCCAGCGAGATGCCGCTCTCGCTATGGAGCTCCCGATCCAGCCGCCGGGTCAGCGTGTCGTGAGCGCGGAGGAATCCGGTCCACGCCGCGAGCTCCAGGACGCCCAAACGCGTAGCGGAGACGGATCGAGTGCCAGCCATAGTTTTTCATCTTACTTGCACGTGCAATGAAATACACCGAACTGAAAATTGGTTGCGCATACAACAACCACCCCCGATGGAGGAACCCGCAATGACCACTGCTACTGAGACTCTCGACCGCACCGGCACCTGGGCGATCGACCCTTCCCACTCCAGCCTGGAGTTCGTCGTACGCCACGCCATGGTGGCGAAAGTCCGCGGTCGGTTCACCGACTTCGCCGGCACCCTGCAGCTCGACGAGACGAATCCGGCGAGGTCTTCCGCCGACGTGGTCGCGCAGATGCAGAGCGTCGACACCGGCAACGCCGATCGCGACAACCACCTGCGCACCGGCGACTTCTTCGAGGTGGGCACCTTCCCGACCATGCGCTTCACCAGTACGTCGGTCGTCCCGAAGGGGCCCGACACCTATGTCCTCGAAGGTGACCTCACGATCCGCGGCGTCACCAACCCGGTGTCGTTCGACATCGAGCTCCTCGGCACGGCTGTGGACGCCTACGGCAACACCCGGCTGGGGTTCGAGGGGACGACGAGCATCAGCCGCAAGAACTGGGGACTCGGTTGGAACGCCCCCCTCGAGAAGGGTGCTGGCGTGATGGTCAGCGACCAGGTCGCGCTCACGGTCGCGGTCTCGGCGATCAAGCAGGTCTGACCGCCGGCCGCGATCCGGGCTTTGGCTACTTGCCGATCTTGACGCAGGACGCGGCGCCGGCGGTGTAGGACTTCGCGCCCACTGCAGTGTCGGTGCTGTCGGAGAAGCTGAACGCGACCCCGTTGACGTACCGGCCACTGCTCAGCTCGAAGGTGCTCAGCTTGGAACCGTTCTTGATCTTGGCCTGCGCGCTGAAGATCGACAGGGGCGCGGAGATCCGAATCTCGTTGTTTGCTGTGTCGAACACGCCGTTGGCCGCGCCGAGCGTGTTGGAGATCTGGTCGATGTAGCCGGCGCTGAAGGTGGCGCCATCCACCGAGTCGGTGGACCCCTGCAGGAACAACGGGAACTCCGAGCCGGGCGCGGTGAAGATGAACTTCGCGTGCAGTCCCTGTGGGGACGTCGCGACTGTCGTGCTCAGCTTGGCCACCCGGATCACCGCCGTGATGGTCTTTGCGTTGGTCGCCAGGTCGGCCGAGACGATGTCCACCGCGTCCTCGCTGGGCAGCGGGGTCTCGTCGGCGAGGAAGGTGCCATTGGCGTCACCCTTGTCGTCGACGACCAGGTTGCAGACGGCAGCCAGTGGCTTTGCGGACGCTGAGCCGGCGATGGCGCCGAGCGCCACCATGCCGGTGAGCAGGGCAAGGCGAGCCTTGATCAATGGGTCTCCTCTGGTGGGGCCGGCCGATGCCGGCTGGTCTTTCCTACCCGACCCAACGACGTCGCAGAGCGCAGGTGACGGTCTGACAGGGCCGTATCATGGCCACTATGCCCACCATCGACCAGGTCATGTCCGCGCTGTCGGCGGTGCAGGATCCAGAGATCCACCAGCCGATCACCGAGCTCAAGATGGTGAAGTCCGTCGACATCACCGACGACGGTCTGGTGACGGTGACTGTGCTGCTCACGGTCGCCGGCTGCCCGTTGAAGGACACCATCACCCGCGAAGTGACGGCCGCGGTGACGGCGGTGGACGGCGTCACCGGTGTCGACGTCGTGCTCGACGTCATGGACGAGGAACAGCGCAAGGCCCTGCAGACCCAGCTCCGCGGGGACCAGCCAGTGCGCGACATCCCGTTCGCCCAGCCAGGGTCGCTGACTCGCGTCTATGCGATCGCCAGCGGCAAGGGTGGTGTCGGCAAGAGCTCGGTGACCGCCAACCTCGCCGCGGCGATGGCGGCCCAGGGAGTGAAGGTCGGCGTCGTCGACGCGGACATCTACGGCTTCTCGATCCCCCGCATGCTCGGGGTCGAGGGCAAGCCGACTCAGGTCGAGTCGATGATCATGCCGCCCAGCTCACACGGCGTGAAGGTCATCTCGAT
Source organism: Mycobacteriales bacterium (assembly GCA_046590575.1). Classification (GTDB taxonomy): domain Bacteria; phylum Actinomycetota; class Actinomycetes; order BP-191; family BP-191; genus DATLNF01. The sequence continues at coordinate 3,937 of JBKJUS010000151.1, forward strand.
CGGGATGTTCGTCCAGGGCAACGCACCAGTCGTGTGGCGGGGGCCGATGCTGCACCGCGCGCTGCAGCAGTTCCTCGCCGACGTCTTCTGGGGCGACCTCGACGTACTCCTGCTCGACCTCCCCCCGGGCACCGGCGACATCGCGATCTCCGTGGCTCAGCTGATCCCCAGTGCCGAGATCCTCATCGTCACGACGCCACAGCTGGCGGCCAAGGAGGTCGCCGAGCGCGCGGGCACGATCGCCTTGCAGACGCGCCAGCGCCTCGCCGGGGTCATCGAGAACATGGCCGGACTGGACTGCCCGCACTGCACCGAGCACATCGACATCTTCGGCTCGGGCGGAGGGGCATCGGTCGCCGAAGCACTGTCGACGGCGACCGGCACGACGGTTCCGCTGCTCGGGCAGATCCCGATCGACGTACGGCTGCGCGAGGGTGGCGACAACGGCGTGCCGCTGGTGCTCTCCGACCCGGATGCGCCGGCCGCGAAGGAACTACGCGCCGTCGCCGAGCGGTTGTCGACCCGAGCCCGCGGCCTGGTCGGCCGCAGCCTCGGCATCACCCCCGCCGGCCGCTAAAGCCACTCGGCGCTAGCTGATCTTGAACGAGTTGGTCGAGTTGGCGCGGTCGATCTCCCCCGTGCCCAGACCGCAGGCGCCTCCGAGGCCGGTCTCGCCGCCGTCGTCAGGCAGGCAGACACCACGGAAGTCCTCCACCTCGTTGATCTGGATGAAGAGGTTCTCCAAGGTGGTGCCTGACGTGACCTTGGTGTCCTTCGGGAAGACCGAGGTGGGAACCGTCCAGGTCACTGTCGAGTCCTTGATCTCCGGCAGCGGGATCTCGGTCAGGCGGGTCGTGGCGTCGATGCAGTTGTCACGAACGGCGGCCTGGGGGATCTTCTTGTCGCTGCTCTTCTGCGTGTAGTAGACGACGCCGAAGAACCCGCAGCTCGGCGTCGCGCCGAGCAAGCGGTAGACCACGCCCGTCTCCGGCGGTGGAGTGGGTGCGCCAGCCAGGGTGAGTGTCACCTTGATGGCCGGCTTGCCATCTTTCGTGACGTTCTCCCACAGGGCCGACACTGCGTCGGCGTACGCCTGGTTGCCTACTGGAGCAGAGTTGCCGGTGAGGTTGCCATCGCCCGTCTGGTCGGTGACCTGGGGCTCAGCGGCCGAGGCCCAGGGGCCGAGGGCGATCGCGGAGGCGAGAGCAAGAGCGAGAATCGGACGGCGTCGCATAGAAGTTCCCCCAAAAGCTGACGAAGGTGGCCGAGCAGCGTCAGCTGCCGACTTTGTACGGACCGGGCACGTTGTCGGTCACGTCGATCTGGACCGGGTTGGTGGTGCAACGGGTTGCGTCGACGCACGTCGGGTTGGAGACGTAGTCGCGGGAGTGGCCGCCCATGTCGATGATGTCTGTGCCCTTCTTGACCACCTTCGGCAGGTCCTTCGCACCGAACTCGAACGTCCACACGATCGTCTTGCCGACGACCTGCGTGGCAATCGGGACGACGACGGCGCCGCCGTCGCAGGTGTGCCGCAGGCTGGCCTGCGGCGTGGTCTTCGGGTCGGACGTGTAGTACTGGAACCACAGCGTGCCGCAGTCCGCGGTCTCACTCGTCGCCCGGAAGAGGACGCCGGGGTCCGTCGGGGCGGCCGAGAGAACCATGGTGACGGTGAAGCCCTTGAGCACGCTCTTGGCCTTCTTCGTCTTCACCGTCGACAGGCTCGCCCACTCGATGGACAGGATGTCGGAGCCGGCGTCCGAGCCGACCGGCGTCGGGTTGTTGTTGAACGGATTGTTCACCGGCAGCACGAGCGGTGAGTTGTCGTTGAGGTAGTTGGCGTCGTTAGCCGGGTCGGTGACCTGGGGAGCTGGGGCGGCGGCGGAAGCCCAGGGACCGAGGGTGACTGCAGATGCGAGAGCGAGGGCGAGAAGCGGCCGGCGGCGCATGGAAGAACCCCTTTGTCAGGACTGGGTGACACTGAGGCTTTCGCCGTACCGGACCGAATTCCTGCCTCCGGCCAGTGTCAGGCTCCGGACTGTAACCAGCGGGCCACAGCCGGCCCCTGACAGTGGCCGGGGTCAGGTGGCGTCGGGATCGAACGGGGCCGCCTCGCCGGGGGCAAGCGCAGCGACCGGCGTACGGCGGACCGGGGGATCGTCGTCGAGGGCGTCGCTCAACATGCGTCGGGGGTCGATCATCTTGCGCGGATCCATCGACCGGATGCTGCCGAGGTCGAGGTCCTCGGCGCCGATCTCTCGCTTGAGGTCGTCGGTGACGCCCGCGGCCATCTGCTTGAACTGCCGAATCATCCGGCCGGCCTGCGCGGCCATCCGCGGCAACCGCTCAGGGCCGAAGACGAGCAGGGCGAGGATCAGCAGCACGGCCGACTCGCCCCAGCCCAGGTTGTTGAACACGCTGCACCTCTCCGACCAAGGACGACCCGACTCAGGCTACCGGCCGGCGGCCGGCTACTCCTCGGGACGCTCTGCCAATACAGCGTTCGTCGTACGACGCTCGCCGGATCGGATGTACTCGATCGACACCGAGTCGCCGATGTCCTGCTCCCGGATGGCCAGGATCAGGTCATCGGACGACGCGATGTCCTTACCGCCGAACCGGACGATGATGTCGCCGGCCCGCAGGCCGGCGGCGGCGGCCGGGCTGCCCGGGGGAATCTCCCGGATGAGGACACCGTCGGCATCGGAGTCGCCTAGCTCGCGGACGGCGACGAAGTTGGCTACGCCGAGGTAAGGGTGGCTGGCCCGGCCGTCGCGGATGATCTGCTCGGCGACGTCACGTGCCTCGTTGACCGGGATGGCGAAGCCCAGTCCGATGCTGCCGCCGCCGCCGGCAGTGGCGATGGCGGAGTTGATGCCGACGACGGTGCCGCCGAGGTCGACGAGCGCACCGCCGGAGTTGCCCGGGTTGATCGCCGCGTCGGTCTGAATCGCATTGAAGACCGTGCCGCCGGCCGGGCCGGCGCCGACCTGTCGGCTGAGCGCGGAGACGATGCCCGAGGTCACCGTGCCGGTGAGGCCGAGCGGTGAGCCGATCGCGACGACCGTGTCACCGACCTTGAGTGATCGCGAGTCGCCGAGCGTCGCCGGCGGCAGCTCCACTCCTGACACCTTGATCACCGCGAGATCGGTCAGCACGTCGAGGCCGACGATCTCCGCCGGAACCTGACGGCCGTTGGCCAACAGCACCTGGAGGTCGCGCGCGCCGGCCACGACGTGGTTGTTGGTGAGGATGAAGCCGTCGCTGCGGATCACGACGCCGGACCCGGAGCCCGAGCCCTGTGGTCCGCTCACCTGGATCGATACGACGCTCGGCAGCACCTTGTCCGCGACGGCCGCGATCGGGTTCTGGGACGGGTTGCGGGCCGCGATCGTGCCGGTGCCGAGACTGGCATCGGGGTCCAGGAGCGAGCTCGACGACGACTCGGCGCGCATCGCCAGCACCGTGCCGGCCGCCCCGGCCAGCCCGCCGACGATCGCCGCCAGCGTGGCGATCGCAACCGCCGAACGCAGTCCGGACGACCGCTGGCGAGGCTCAGGTTCGCCGAGGTAGGACGACCAGAGCTGCTCGGTGTCGTGCGTGTCAGCGGGCGGGCCCCAGCCGGTGCCGGAGGCCATGCCCGGGGCCGCGGCGCTCGACGGCGGCGCGTAGGGATCGGCGTACGGCGGGCGTGGCCAGCTGTCGTCAGTCATTGCCTATGTCCTCGTCCCAGTCGTCGATCAGAAGGGGTTGAGCCACGAACCCACGCGGCCGAACCCGTCGAGCAGCCGCGAGCGCAGACCGCGCGACGGCTCGCCGTGGGGCAGCGCGTCGATCACACCCTCGAGAGTCTCCTGCTGACACTCGGCCACCAGCGTGAAGACCTTCCCGCCACCCGACCACACCACACGTCGCGGGAAGGTGGTCGAGGCGTAGACCGGCGTGCTGCCGACCCGGATCCGCCGGAAACCGTCGAGCGAGTCGGTGTCGAGGCGGCCACGCTGCTGGAAGAGCGACAGAGTCGACACCCCGTCGGAGTAGGTGAGGTGCAGCATGGACTGGGCGCCCTTGCCAGTGAGGCGCGCGTCGAAGAGCTCCAGGCCAGGCGGCAGGCCCTTGGGCAGCCGCCATCCCTTGTCGCGCAGCAGGCCGACCGCCTTGTCGTCGAGCGGCTCGCCGGAGGCGCGAGGGGTATCAGCGGCGGCCTCGCGGTTCATCGTCCGGTCGGTCGTCAGACCGAAGGTCACCCGGATGAAGGCACTGGCCCGCAGCGTCCGGCCGTCGCCGTCGAGCGACTCACGGCGAAGCACCAGGCCGGTCTCGCGGTCGAGCCAGAAGCGCGCCACCGGCGAGTCGCCAGGCCGGCGTACGGCGACGATGTCGACCGCGCGGCCGGCGACGGTGTCGCCACCCGTGATTGCCGTCTCGAAGTTGCGGGTGAGCAGTCCGAGTGTCGCCGGGTCAAAGCCGACGACCTCGGGCGCCCCCGTGCCGCCGGAGCGGAAAACCGCGCCGGCCGGGTTCTGCGGCGTCGGCTCCATCCGCATGACCGAGCCCTCGCCGGCGACGTGCGAGACCTCGACGATCGCGCTGGTCGAGCCCGACTCGGCCCAGAACGCGACGAACTGCGTGCCCTGATAGTCGAGCTCCTCCGCGGCGGCGGCGGCGCGCTCGAGCAGCGCGGTGCCGGTGTCATCGCCGATGCGCCCGCTGAGGTCCGGGTAGGCGGCCAGCGCCGGCACGAGCAACGCGACGCTGCACCCCCCCACCGCGAGCCACAGGGGCGCTCGTCTCATCGGGTCGAGATCAGCACGACGTTGGCGACCTGGTCCTGCAGCGGGAGCTGCGTGGTCGTCGCGGTGTGCTCGACGACGTAGGTGCTGACCGGGGGCGCGACCTGCCCGGGCGCCTCCCCACCGGCGATGACAGCGACGGCCAGGGCCGCGCCGAGGACGCCGATGCCGCTGACCGCGCGACGGCGACCGCTGGGCTTGCGCGCGGGGACCGGGCGGGTGCCTCGGCTCGGCCACGGCCGGCTGCCGCGGGGTCGGCTCGGGCGTGCGGTAGAGGTGCCAGCCCGGCGTACGACGTCGATGCCGTCGCCGGCGTACACCGCGCTGGGAATGGCGAGCAGCCGGGCAGTCAGATCGGCACCGGGGACGGTGGGCTCGGCCGCCACTGCAGCCAGCTCAGCCTTCACCCGACGCTGACCGTCGACCGCGACGCGGCACTCGACGCAACCTGCCAGGTGGGCCAGTGCGCGGTCGCGCTCGTCATGGGTGAGCTCGGAGTCGACGAGCGCCGCCGCCCAGTCGTCGAGGTGGGTCATCGGAGATCCTTCGGCTGGTCAGCGGCACCGGGGTCGGTGCCGGTCGTGCGGGGGGCCTTGTGAGCCAGGGCTTCACGAAGCTGGCTGCGGCCGCGGTGGATGCGGCTGCGGACGGTGCCGAGCTTGATATCCAGGCTCGCGGCGATCTCCTCGTAGGACAAGCCCTCGATGTCGCAGAGGACCACTGCCGCGCGAAAGTCGGCGGGCAGCGCATCCAGCGCCGCCTGCACCTCGTGGTCGTAGAGCGCATCGTCGACCTGCTGCTCGGGGCCCTTGTCCTTGCTGACCACGCGCTCGGCGTCGTCCGGGAGCGCCTCGAAGCGGATGCGGGCCTTGCGGCGTACCTGATCGAGAAAGAGGTTGGTGGTGATCCGGTGGATCCAGCCCTCGAACGTGCCCGGCGTGAAGTCGGCGAGGCTGCGGAAGACTCGGATGAAGACCTCCTGGGTGAGGTCCTCTGCGTCGTACTTGTTGCCGGTCAGCCGGTAGGCAAGGCGGTACACGCGATCCGAGTGGGTGCGCACGATCTCGTCCCAGCTCGGAGCGACCCACACGGCACCGTCGGGCCCTGGCTCAGTGCGCGCCGGACCGTCCTCCCGACCAGAATCCACGCGCACACCTCCCCGGAGCAGGACTGCTGCACTCATCATCGCGGCAGGCGTCCTTTCCCGTCTCTCTAGGGTGCGTGGGCGGTAGGTGGGACCAGGAAGGAGCGGCCAGCGGGGCACGGCTGGCAGGTCGGGCTAGGAATCATGGTGGGCCCGCCGGAGTGCGGAGCGGGTCGGGGTCGCGCCAACCCCGGCGGGCCACTACCGGCAGCGTGAGCCGCTGGCACTCGGTCCAACGCCGCACACCGGGCTCGGGTTCCCGCCCGGATCTTTGTTGCACCACCGATCCCGGTAGGCTGCCGGTCTATGAGCACGCACCGGGGCACTCGGGAGTACGCCGAGCGCTACGTCGAGGAGGACCCCGCCCTGCTCGCGGCACGGCAGCGCGCGGAAGAGGTCGGCTGCACGCCGGTCGGGCCCGGGGCGGGGGCCGCGCTGCGGATGCTCGCCGCCGCCGTCGGGGCCCGCAACGTCGTCGAGCTGGGCACGGGCACCGGCGTCTCAGGGATCTGGCTGCTGCGCGGCATGCGCACTGACGGGGTGCTGACCTCCGTGGACACCGAGGGGGAGCACCAGCGCCTCGCGCGCCTCGGTTTCGAGGAAGCCGGCTTTTCCTCCACCCGGGTACGGCTTATCAACGGCCGGGCGCTCGAGGTGATGCCCCGGCTGTCCGACTCGGCGTACGACGTGGTCTTCGTGGACGCCGCCAAGAGCGAGTACCCGGAGTATCTCGACGCGGGTCTGCGCCTGCTGCGCTCGGGCGGGGCGCTCGTCTTCGACAACGCTCTGTGGCACGACCGGGGAGCGGATCCCGCGGTGGGTGACGCAGAGGGTGAGTCAGTGCGCTCGCTCGGCCGGCTCGTCCTGGAGCACGACGGGCTGGTGCCCGCCCTGCTGCCGGTCGGCGACGGCCTCCTTGTCGCCATCAAGACCGCGTGACCTCGCCGGTTTCGCTTGGCGCGAGCGCTGGGCAGGATAGGCCCATGACCACTCTCCCCCGCCGCGCCGCCTGTGCCGCGACGGCCGTTCTCAGCCTGCTCCTGACGAGCGCGTGCACGGACGGCGGCGACGCGACCGGGTCGGGTGCCGCTACGCCGTCCGCGACTTCCTCGCCGCGGCCGACGATCGCCGCGGCGGTGCCCGACGGGACGGTGGCCGCCCGTTTTGTCGCCAAGGGCACCGATACCGGTGACCAGCTCGTGTCCCGCATCAACGCCCTGCCCGGCGTCCTCGGGACTGGCTACTTCGCCAGCGAAGCCCGCATCGTCGTACGGCTCAAGCCTGATGTCACCGCGGCGCAGATCGAGGCCTTGATCGCCGCGCTCCGCGCAGAGAAGTCGCTCGCGGACATCGAGTTCGAAGCGGCGCCGAGCAGCGGGTCTGCGGCTCCGTCGGCCACGCCGACCTCGGCCTAGCCCACCAGCGTCCGAGAAGAGGAGACCATGAGGGACCACCGCCGTACGACGGCTGCCATTGCGCTCGCGTTGGCGTTGGTGACCGGAGGCTGCACCGCCGGAGAAGATGCGACCGGCGCCGGCGCTGTCGGCGCGGACTCCATCGTGCGGATGAAGCCGACGGCGGGCGACCTGCAGGCGCTCGACCTGCGCGAGAAGCTCATCGCCCTCGAGGGCGTCGACGGCGTCGTCTACAGCCAGCCGGACAAGACGTTGCGCATCGACTTCGCGGACACCGCGAGCGACGATCAGCGCAAGGCGGCTCTCGATGTCGCGCGCGCCGACGACCAGGTCAAGGACATCACCGAAGGCTGAGCGCGTCAGACGGTGAAGAAGCGGGCCTTGGCGGCGAACTCCGCGCTGAAGGACATGATCACAGCGAGATAGAGCATGCCGGTGGCCGCCCGGATCGAACCTTCGTTGACCAGCTTGTGCACGAAGAACGCGAGTAACGCGTTGACCGCCACCAGGCCGATCGCCAGGTAGAGCGTCAGGCTGGAGACGAGCAGCAGCGGGTTGAGGTCAGCCTCGTTCGCCGTGACCGCTCCCCCACGGCCCAGCGCTGCGCTGACCATCGCCAGGCCCACGCTGATCGAGAAGGCCAGCGCCAGCGCCTTCATCGGACGGATGGCGAGCTTGCGGTCCACGAGGTACCAGTGACCCAGCACCATGCCGTCCCAGGTCGCCCCCAGGAACGCTGCGCCGGTGAGGATGGCCACGATGCCGCCCGCCGTGCGCCCAGCCGAACCGTCGCCGCGCAGTACGGCAATCTCGACGACCGCCCACACGCCGGCGGGTACGCCGAGGACGCCCACCGCGCGCGCAATCGGGAGCTGCTTGGCGAGCAGCGCAATCGTGAAGAGGACCGAGAGCACGCTGAACGCACTGAGCGCTGCCGTCGCGCGGCCGGAGTCGTCGACCTGTCCGAGCGGCGCACTCGCCGCCACCTGACCGAGCAGAGCGCAGATCGCGACGGTGAACGCGACGAGGAGGAAGAAGCCGCGCTTGACCACCCCCCACACAGGGGTGACCCACAGCACCGCGAGGCTGCCGAGCGCTATCTCGACCAGGATGACGGCGAAGACGCCGCGGGAGCCGTTGAAGGGCGCATCGGACAGGATCTGGGCGAGCGTCACGTCGCAGCGGCGCTAGGTGACCGGGCAGGGCCCAGCGACTCCAGCCAGCAGAGCAGGGTGCGTACGCCGAAACCGGTGGCGCCCTTGGTCTTCTCATCGTCGTCGGCGTCGGCCCGGGCGGCGCTGGCGATGTCGAGGTGCGCCCACGGCAGCCCTGCGGTGAACTCCCGAAGGAAGAGGGCCGCAGTGATGGACCCGCCGCCGAATCGGCCGCCGATGTTCTTCATGTCAGCGGTCGGCGATTCGAGGTCCTCGCGGTAGTCCTCGACAATGGGCATCCGCCAGAGCGGCTCGCCGGACTGGTCGGACGCTCTGAGCAGAGCGTCCGCCAGGCCGTCATCAGTCGCGAAGAGGCCGGCGGTCTTCTTGCCCAACGCGATGCCGATGGCACCGGTGAGCGTCGCGATGTCGACGACGAAGTCAGGCTTGATCTCACGAGCCGTGTAGGCAAGCGCATCCGCGAGGACCAAGCGGCCCTCAGCGTCGGTGTTGGGCACCTCGACCGTGCGCCCGCCGTAGTGCCGGATGACGTCGCCTGGGCGCATCGCCGTACCGCTGGGCATGTTCTCTGCCGCGGCGACCAGACCGGTCAGTCGCACCGGCAGGTCGCGCTCCGCGGCCGCTTGCAACACCGCGATGACCGCAGCGCCACCGCTCATGTCGGTCTTCATTGCGGCCATCCCCTCGTTGGGCTTGAGGGACAGGCCGCCGGAGTCGAAGGTGATGCCCTTGCCGACGAGCACGACGCGGGGGGCTGTCTTGGCGCCCTTGCTCGGGGTGTGGTCGAGTCGGATGAAGCGCGGCCCGCGGGCAGGACCAGCGCCGGAGCCGACAGCGAGGATGCCACCGAAGCCGTTGGCGCGCAGCGCCTTCGGGTCAAGGACCTCGACGGCGAGGCCGCTGGCCCGGGCCGCCTTGCTCGCTTGCTTGGCGAGCCACTCCGGCGTCTTGTCCAGGCTCGGCGCGTTGGCCAGGTCGCGGGCCAGCGCGGTCGCTGCAGCGTAGGTCTGGGCCCGCGCGAGGGCCTGCTCAACCTTCTTGACCGGCTTGGCGGTGTGGTGCAGGTCGACGACGGTGAGCCCTTTCGGGGCGTCGCCGTTCTGGGCCGTCTTGGTCGTGTAGGTGTACGCCGCGAGCAGCACGCCCTCGGCGAAGGCACCGACATGCGCGTCGGACAGGCCGGCGGTGACGCTGGTCGCCAGATGCCCGCCGGCTTTGCCGGCGCGGCGGGCGAGCGCGGCGCCGGCCCGGCGTACGGCATGCGTGGTGATCTCGGGCTTGCCCAGCCCGACGAGCCAGACCGTCACCGTCGCACCATGCCGGCCGTGAGCGGGCAGCGGGTGCACCTCGCCGACCTCACCCTTGGCGTTCTCCGCGGTGAGGTGCGCGGCGAGGTCGACACCGAGGTCCGCAGCGAGTGCGCTCGCGTCGGCGCTGGGCAGCGGACCATCCGGGCCGGCGAGCACGGCGACCGCGATGTGCACGGCCTCGCTGCCGGTCACCCGGGCGTGGACCAGGCGCAGGTTGGGCTGGGACACGCGGGCTCCTTGGCCGAGACGGCTTCTGTGGTGTCGCAGCGGCTGGTGCTAGGCCGCCGGGACGACGCTCTTGAGGGCGTCACCGAGCGCCGCAGCTTCGTCGGGCGAGAGCTCGACGACGAGGCGGCCGCCACCTTCGAGCGGGACGCGCATGACGATGCCGCGGCCCTCCTTGGTGACCTCCAGCGGACCGTCTCCGGTCCGCGGCTTCATCGCCGCCATGTATGTCTCCTCACGTGAAATGCGTCGTCGTGGACGCGGTCGCCGTACGGCGGGGGCCCGCGTGGAGACCATTCTCTCGCATCCCGGCCCGTCGGGGGAAATGCGCTGTGAATGCGGGCCGAGACAGCCGGACGGCCGGTGGCTTTCGCCACCGGCCGTCCGGGTCGAGCAGGTGCTACGAGCGCAGTGCTACTGGACGTTCAGCAGGATCGACTTCGACCCCTTGTCAGAGCCCTGCGAGACAGCGGATACGAAGATCACGTAGACGCCGGTGCCGGGCGCCAGCGTGCGGGTGATGGAGTAGGCACCCGTGCTGGTCGAGCGGGTCTGCTGAAGGACGCTGAAGCGACCGTCCTTCAGGATGCCAAGACCCACCGCGATGTTGGCGTAGCCCGGGAACAACGTGCCGGTGAAGGTCACCGGGTTGTTGACCGCACGGGCCGTGCCGGTCGGGGCGGGCGTAGCCGGCGAGTTGATGTTGACCCGCGTGTAGACCCGGATGTTGACCACGTTGGACGTCACGGCGTCGTTGGCCGTGTTGGCGCCGTAGGCGGTCTGGACGTTCGGCCGCACCACCAGGACAAAGCGGCCCTGGGGGTTGGTGGTGACCGTGGCAAGCCCGGTGTACGGGCCGGACTGGCCGAACTGGCGCTGCTTGATGGTGATGTTCACTGCGCCACACGGAGCGCCGTTCGCGTTGGTCACGGTGCCGCTCAGCTCAGGCGCGTTGCCCGCGGTGATCTGAGTGACGTTAGAGACCAGCGAGACCACTGCCGGGCCACCCGGGCAACCGGTCGGCGACGCAGTCGCTGACGGGGTGGCCGATGCGGTAGCCGACGGAGTCGCCGACGGGGTGGCCGACGGGGTCGGTCCGGCGAACGTGTTGGTCGAGCTGTCGGTGCAGGCGCCGGCCGGGTTGCCCGCGGTCGGCGTGTTGGCGGCGAGCTCGCAGTCAGTGGTCGCCTGGTCGATCGTGGCGGTCACCGTCTGGGTGCCGGTCTCCACCGTCGAGGAGGTGCTCTCCACGGTGAACTGTCCGGCCGCGTTGGTGGTGCCCGAGGCCGCAGTCCGGAAGAAGCCGGCACCGGTCTCGGAGAAGGTCACGCCCACGCCGCGAACCGGCTGGCCGCTGGCGTCGGTCACCGTGGCGGTGAAGGTCGCCACGCCGCCCGGAGTAGTGGTCGTGCTGACCGGGGTCAGCGTGACGATCCGCGCCGCAGTGGCCACGGCGGTGAAGGTCAGCGTGCCCGAGTCGGTCGTGATCTCGCCGTCGGCGGGGTCGCCGGCCGCGTTCTGACCAGCCACGCTCGCGGTGACGGTGATGCTCTCACCGGAGACCGGCGTCGCCTCGGTCAGGGTGACCGAGCAGGTGCCGGAACCGGCAGTGGTGCAGGAGGGGGCGCTGAGCGTGGAGCCGGCGCCGTTCTCGGTGAAGCGGACGAGCACGCCGTTGACCGGGTCACGGTCGGTGCCGGCGTCGGCACCGTCCACTGCGGTCACGGTCGCCGTGAAGACCTGCGACGGGTCGTTGGTGAAGTTGACGCAGTCCTCGGCCGAGGTGTCCGTGGCCGGGGTCGGGGTGCCGCAGGTCAGGTCGACCTGCAGACCAGTCACCGCAGCCGAGATGGTGGCGGAGGTGGTGTCGGACGGCTCGGCGGCCGGGTCGAAGTTCGGCCCGGTGCCGTCGCTCTGGTTGACGTAGAACAGGATCGTGTCGGTGCCGACCGCGACCGGCGTGTAGGTGCAGGTCGAGACACCCTCGTTGTCGCTCGCGGTGCAGGTCGGGGTGACGGCTGCGCTCGGGCCAGCCGTGATGTCCGCGGTCGGCGTGACGCCGGCCAGGGTCTGACCGCCTGAAACGGCATTACGGATCGTCACGGGGATGGACAGCGGCTCGGCGACGAAGCCAGTGGTGGTCGTCGGAGAGTCGACAGACTGAGCGGCATCGCCGGCGGGGGTGCCGGCCGGGCCACCAGCGCCGAAGGTCGCCGTCGAGGTGTCCTGGAACTCGCCGGGCTGCGCGACGTTGTCGCGGGTCGCCGGGGGCTCGTAGAACGCCAGGATGCTGATCGTGCTCGGCGCACTGGACGTCACGCCGAAGGTCACGACGCCATTGGCGTCAGTGGTGAACTCGGCCCGGTCGGTGGTGCCCGCGGTGCCGGAGTCGGTCTGGGTGCCGGAGACGGCAGTCGCCGGGGTGACGCCGCCCGTGGGCGCGGTGCAGAAGTCTGCGTCGACGACCTGGGCCGCCGGCAGGGTGGCTTCGCCCGACGTCTCGGTGAGGACCACGTCGACATCCTGGGCAGCCACGCTGTTACCAGCGGTCGGCGTCAGCGTGATGGTGAACGGCAGGCAGGTGCCCGCCGCTCCCGACGCCGTGGCCGGAGAGAGGTCCAGCGAGGCGATGTGGGCGGCGCTGGCCGACCCCGTGAGGGGTACGGCGAGGGCGAAGGCGGTGCCTAGCGCCACGGTACCGGCGAGCAGGGCTCGCCTCGTGCGGGAGGTGCTGGTCATGCAATGTCCCTTCGAGTTGTGGTGGGAGAGACCCACCTGGTGAAGCTCCGTGCTGGGCGAGCCCTAAGACTTGCCGAGGGGCAGCGTGAAAGGGCCCACCGATGCAGGTTCACCGGTTGTCATGCCCGTTCCACCGCCGATCATGCGTGATCCGACTGAGAACCATACCCATCTATACCTATCGACGACGCTACGGCCATTCGGTCGTCCCCCGCTAGGCCAATTGCTCTAGTGTCCTGTCCCGCGCCGGTAGTTCGTTGAAGAAGTCGTACGAGTGAGTTGAGGATCTGGTCGGCCGGTCTTGGGCCAGATGAGGGGCTTGGGGTTGTGTTCCAGGTATTTTGACGTTGCGGATGTCGGCTTCGACACGCTTGCACGTTCGATGGTCGCTGCGTTGGAGCAGATCGTCGAACTTTGGGCCCTCGCACGCTCAAAACCGCCCCGATCAGGACACAGTTCGCGCTCCTCCGAGCGACGTGCACGGACCTATCGCGCGGTTGGGGCGTGAGACGGTGAGCGAACTTCCGGCGCAGGACACTAGCGGGTGCTCCGCCCAGCCCGGCGAGGCTAGCCGGACACAGCAGAGCGGCCGGTGGCTTTCGCCACCGGCCGCTCTGCTGCTTACTGCTGTGCTGTTAGCTGACGTTCAGGGTGATGGACTTGGAGCCCTTGTCCGTGCCCTGGTGTGCCGACGTGAAGATGATGTACACGCCGACTCCCCGCCGCAGCGTGCGGGTGAGCGTGAAGCCACCCGTCGCGTTGGTGAGCGTCTGCTGCAGAACCACGAACCGGCAGTTCGCCGTGACCGGACCGGCACAGCTCGTGCCAGTCGGGGTGAGCAGCGTGCCGAGACCCACCGCGACCCGAGCGAAGTTCGGGTCGAGGTCACCGGTGAAGGTCACCGGGTTAGTGACGGCGCGAGCCGAGGTCACCGGAGACGCCACCGCGGGCGAGAGCAGGTTGACCCGGGTGTAGACCCGGATCACCACGACGTTGGAACGCACCGTGGGTGAAACGTTGGCGCCGTACGCCGTCTGACGCGCCGGTCGGACGACGAGGGTGAACTGGCCGTTCGCGTTGGTCGAAACCGTCGCGAGCGCCGTGTATCCGGTGGCGCCGTACTGCTTGGCGAAGATCGTCACCGAGGTGCTGGCACATGGCGCACCCGCCGCGTTGAACACGCGACCAGTGAGCGTCGGGGCGTTGCCCGACGTGATCTGGGTGACGTTGGCGGCGAGCTGAACCGACGTCGGGACGCCCGAAGTGCAGGTCGGGGGACCCGTGGTCGCCGTGGCCGTAGGTACGGCCGTCGACGTGGAGCTGGCCGTCGGGCTCGGCGTACCGGTACCGAAGATGATGGTGCCGGTGTCCGTGCAGTTGCCAGCCACAACCCCGAAGACGGGGTTGTTCGCGGCTTCCTCGCACTCGTCGTCTGCAGAACCACCCAGTCGAGGACCAGTGCCGTTGGTCGGTCCGCCGTTGCTGATGGTGGCGGTGACGACGGAGACGCCGTTCTGGTCAGACCGCAGCTGGACGTCCGCCCGACCGTTGGCGTCGGTGAGGACGACCTGGTTGGTGGTGAAGGCGGCCGGGCCGGTCTCGGTGAAGGTCACCGAGACGTTGGGCACCGGGTTGCCGAAGCGGTCCAGGACAAACGCGCTGACCTGGATGTTGGCGTCCCGGGGACCGTTCTGCGTGGGCGGCTGAACGTCGATGTTCCGAGCGTTCGACGGAGCGGTCGTGAAGACGACCGTGCCGCTGTCGGACTTGCCACCGCTGGTCGCGGTGACCGTGGAGGCACCGCTGGCCGTGGAGCTCAGGTAGGCCAGGGCGACGCCATCGGTGCCGGCGTTGACCGTCCGGGTCTTGGTGGCAGGCGAGATGGGAACGCCGGCCGAGTCGGTGAAGAAGCCCGGGCCGGTGATCGTGAAGGTGATCACGCCACCCGAGAGAGGCGCGTTGCCCTGGTACGCAGTCGCACACACCGTGCGGGTCGGCTGGTTGCCGATCGCGTCGACCAGAATGGCGTGGTTGACGGTCGTCTCAGTGTTGGTGCCGAGCGGGGTCTGAGCGGACTCGCAGCCACCGGCGTCGGTGGTGTCGACGTCGAGAACGACGGTGTCGACGACGACCGGGCCGAGCTGCCAGAACTTCTGAGCAGCGGCGACCGCGTCGGTCGTGCTGTTGTCCGTGGCCACGCTGAGGGTGGTGCCACCCGGCTCGTCAGCGCAGTTGTCGTTCTCGCTGGCGATGCCCTCGAAGCAGGCGATGATCTCGTCCGTGCCGGCTACCGAGCTGGTGTAGGTGAAGGTCGCCACGCCCGCAGAGGTGGGCGTGTCGAGCTGCTGAGCACCCGCCCGCGGACCAGTGATGACCCGGAAGTCGACCGGCTTGCCGGCGATGGGGTCGCCGAACTGGTCGAGCACCGTGGCGGTCACCGTGTGGTTGGAGTTGATCTGGTTGGTCGCCGCACGCGGGGTGAGCGTGATGCGGCTTGCGACCGAGGTCGCCCAGGCCTTCGAGGCGGTGTCGGCGTTGTTGCCGGCCACGCCCGCGTTGGTCTGACCGACAACAGTGGCCGTCACGTCACCCCGGTCGCCCGCCTTGGGAGTCGGGTTGTTCAGGGTGACAGTGCAGCTGCCCTGCGTGTTGGTGTCGCACTCGACAGTCGCGGTGTTACCGACGCCCGACGACGAGAAGCCGCCGGTGAAGGTCATGTCGTCGGTGTCGGCGCTCGTCTCATTCAAGGTGAAGCGCACCCGCACATTTGCGCCGGGCGTGTCATCGCCAGGAGCAACGGTGTTCTGGGTGTTGGTGACCTGGACGGTGAACGTCTCAGTCGTGCGGCTGAGCGGGTTGGTGCAGTCGACTGTCGTCTCCGCCGGAGTGAAGTCCGGGTCGGCCAGGGCCACGCCCGAAGGTCCGTTGGAGTCGTCGCACGTGAGGTTGATCGCCTGGTTGAGCGGCGGGTTGGTCCACGTCTTGAACACGTCGTCGAACGGCTCCGAGGGGTCAGCCCCGGCGGTAGCGCCACCGGTCTGGTTCACGAAGACCTTGATGGTGTCCGTCCCGATCGGCGTACCGACCGGGTCGTTGAACGTGCAGGTCGAGAGACCATTCTGGTCGGAGACCGTGCAGGTGTAGACGTCAGCCGGTGCAACACCAGGCTGGCCCTGCGTGTTGGGACCAGCAGTGATCCGAGCGACCGGAGTGACACCGGCGACCGGCTGACCGGACGTGTTGCGCATCGTCACGGTGAGGATGTGTGACGTGCCGTTGGGGTTGCTGTCGTTCTCCGGCTCAGCGTCGACCACGGTGACACCGTCTGCGCCACCAGGAGTCCAGGTCTTCACCGCCGTGGCGTTCGGCTCACCAGCCGCGAAGGTGTCGTTGTCGGCACCAACGTCGAAGAAGGCCCGCACGTCAACAACGCCGACGGCGGTGTTCGGGCTGAGCGTGACACCGAAGGTCACCTGGCCGGCCGAGTTGGTCGGTCCGACCTCAGCGTTCTGCGTCGTTCCGGCAGGTGTGCCCGGAGCGGGAGCGGTGTCGGTCACGTCCACCGGCGTCACCGGGTTCGGACCGTCGGCGATGACCGGTGTGCAGAAGCCGAGAACGCGCGGCTCGCCGCTGGCGGTGGTGCCGGCGTTTCGGAGGACCTGAACGACGTCCACCGTCGCGCCGGGAACCGTGCGGCCGCCACTGTCGACAACGGTCACCGTGAATGCGTTGCAGGTGCCGGTCGCGGCCGAGTCCGCCGTCGGGTTGATCGACATGCTCGCCGGAGCGCCCGCCCAGATCTTGATGACATCGTCGAAGGGCTCGCCGGTGTCGTAGATGGAGTCACCGTCGAGGTCGGCGAAGACCCGGATGGTGTCGGTGCCCGGGATCGCACCGGCGTAGCTGCAGACGTGGGACTGGTTGGCCAACACGCCACCGGCCACATTGGGGTTCTGGTTCGACGGGTCGGTGTCCGGGGCGCAGGTGATCTCGGCGGTGCTGCTGTTGGCTGCGTTGCCGCCGGAGATGATGTCGCCGCGGATGGGTGTCGCGTTGGTCGGCGTGTTCGTGGCGTCAGCGGCAAAGACGCTGATGTCGTGGGTCGTGCCGACCGGGTTGGTGTCGGTCTCCGGCTCCGCGTTGATCTGAGCGGCCGGGTTGGTGTTGGTCGGCGCAGCGGCCGTCGTACGGGTCACGACGTCGGCGTCGCTGCCGTTCACCTGAGCCGCACCTGCCGCCTCGCCGCAGTCGGCCGGAGCGGTGCCCGTGTAGGCACAGATCGTGTCGGTGCCGTTGTTGACCGCAGTGTAGGTCGCGGTGCAGTTGCCCGCGCCGTCAGTCGCGGTTGCGCAAGAGACGTCCGGCGTGGCCGGCGTGGTCGACGCGTCGGTGTCGTTGGCGCTACCGGTCAGGAACTCGAGCCTCCCGATGACGCCGGCAAGCGGGGCACCGAACTGGTCGCGCACGTTGACGATGATGGTCTGGACGCCGCCCGTGGCGGCAGAGCCAGTCTCCGGAGACGCATCCACAGTCGCCGCCACCGGGGCGACGTACGTGACGCCGACGCACTCCGAGCCGTCCGGCTCAGCAACTGCCCCGTCGCCAGTAGTCCCGGTTGCATTACAAGCTTGATCCAGGTTGCCAGTCTCGGTCTGACCCTCGAAACCGTCCATGGTGACACCGGTGATGTGGAACGAGACTGCGTGGTCGCCAGGGGTGTTACGAGTGAATCCGCCCGTCGTCGTGCAGGTTCCGGTCACTCCGGTAGTGCAACCTGCTGACCCCGGCGCTCCCACACTTCCGCCGCCGCCAACGAAGAACAACTGCACTGGCACGCCAGAAACCGGCGCTAATCCAGGAGCCGCATTCACGCCCTCCACGGCAATGGAGTTCACGGTGTGCGTAAAGATTGGAGCGGTACCGGTCGCAATCGTCTGCGCCTCAGGCGTTGTCTCCAGTTGGAGGTTTGCCAGCGTGTAGAAGTCCTTGGTCGCCGTGGCGTTCTGCTCACCAACGGTGAAGGAGTTGCTGTCCACCGTCTCGACGTAGGCACGCAGCAGGTCGCGACCCGCGGTGCCGTTGTTCGTGAACGTGAAGGAGACCTGGCCGGCGGCGTTGGTGAGCGCCTCCTGGCGGTCGGCGTCGGGCTCAGCGCCGGCAGCGTCATCCGGGCCGGACACGATGTCGAAGTCGACCTGGACACCCTGGCACGGCTGGGCCGCAGCGTTGGTGGCGGTCGCGGTCACCGTGTGGCTGGCGCCGACGACGTTGCCCTCGCTGGCGGGCGTGAGCGTGATGCTGGTCACGTCATTCTGGACGCATGCAACTGCGAGTGCGGTGCCCGCGAGGGGGCCCGCTACTGCGGTGCTTGCCAGCACCGCAGTAGTGAGCGCGAGAGCCACGCGGCTCCGCGCCCTAAGCGTTCGGGTCATGCACGTTCCCTTCTGTCTGCCGGAGCGTGCTGCCCCGACGCGCTGCGGGCCGGGAGAATGCTCCCTGGCCCGTTCCGAGCTGTGCTGGTTCTGTGAGCCCTCCGTCATCGCGAGCCGGTCGGCGCGGGGAACACACCGGACCGGGCTGGGCGGGGAAAGAAAGGCTGGTCCATCTGCTCAGGACGCCCGGGCATAGGCACGGTCGTCCTGATTTACGAAAAGAAAGTTCCCCCTGTCGCGTCCGTTTCAGGAGTCAGGTCGGAGCCGACCCTATCGTCACCAGCCCCACGAGTCACATGACACGACACTGTCTTGCAGTAAAAGTTCGCAATAGGACCGAGGTCGCTAGGTGACCTTGACGAACTCCGACAGCACGGTCCGCAGGTCGCCGCTCATGATCATCTCGACGACCAGCGTGCGCTCGCGAGAGCGGCCGTGCCCGAGCCCGGCCGCGGCCACGGCCTCAGCAGTCGGTCCGACGGCCCGATCGATCAGGAGCGTGAGCGTGCTCTGCACCCGCACAGTGCCGTCGAACTGGCGGGCGAACTCGCGGACGGTCCCCTTGATCTGCACCTGCAGCTGCTCGCCCTCGTCGCCGAACAGGATCGGGACCACGTCGAGGGTCACCCGACCGTCCACCTCCTCGGTGACGTTTTGGTGCAGGGCGAGGTCTCCGGTCGGCGTCGGGCTGACGAACCGGCTGACCGCCAGCAGCTGCCCACCGGAGAGCTCCTGGGTGCTGAGCTGCTCGACCTGGCCCGTGCCGCTGAGCGTGCCGGCGCCGTCGATGGCGAACCGCCGGCCGAACGCGTCGAACACCGGAAGTGGCTCCGGAGCAGGGTCGAGCGGGGCATCCGCGAGCGGGGCCGACTCGAGCGTGGCCTCCTCGCCGGGCGGAGCCGGCGCGACCGTCTGGAACGCGTCGGACGGTGCAGGCACCTGGTCGGCGGCAAGCGGCGGAGCTGCCGCACCTGGTGCTGGGGACGTCCGGACAGACGACTCAGGGCCGGTGGCCGCAACGCCACCGGCTCCCGGTGCCGGGACCACTGGGACGGCTGCCGCCGGCCCCGGGACGGGCTCGGCAGCCACCTCGGGCACGGCGGCCGTTTCAGGTGCAGGCTCGACGGGGGCGGCAGACTCCGGCGTACGGAGGTCAGCAGAGGGGGCCCGAAGGTCCACCGTGGGAGCTGAGGCAGAGGTTGCACCGTCTTGGTCAGTGCTGAAAATGGACGATCTAACCCCAGAAAGTCCAAACATCATAATGAGGATGAGTAGAAGGGCAGACCCAAGGGCCTTCGCTCGCGCGCTCGCCGGCTCGAGGTCGGTGCCGACCAGAGCCCGTCGCAGGGCCCGGCGAGCCCGGTAGAGCAGATGCTTGACGCTCTCTTCTGGGATGTCGAGCTCCGCCGCGATCTGCGGCAGCGGCTTCTCCTCGATCTCCCGCTTGACCAGCGCTTCACGGTGCAGCGGGCTGAGCATCGCCAGTGCCTGCCGCACCACGGCGGCGTCCTCGGCCTGAATCAACGGGTCGCTCGGCTCGTCGTCGACGACCAGCTCGTGGGCCACAAGGCCGAGGTCGACGAGCCTGGGTCGGCGCTGCTCGGCGCGGTAGCGGTCGATGCACAGATTCGTCGCCGTACGCCGACACCAGGCAATCGCCTGGATCTCCGACTCCAGGTCGGGCAAGGCAAGGAATAGGCGCAGGAACGTCTCCTGGACCACTTCGTCGACGTCGCGCGGGTCGCGCAGATAGCGTCGGGCGTGCTGGGACAGGCTGTGGCGGTGGCGGACATAGAGTGCCGCGAAGAGCCGGCGCTCCTCACCGAACGGGGTCGACGGGTCGACCGCGAGACCCTCGTCGAGCTCGCCGACGAGTGCGTCGTTGACGGCGGCGGCGAGTGCCGGGTCGAAGCCGCTGCCGACCGGGTCGACGCCCGTGCCGTCGGAGGGTCCAGCGCCCTCCGCGTCGATCGGCACAAACCCTCCCCGGCGTCACGGGCACACATGTGCCGCGTACACCATAGGACGACGAATCTGCCCCGGCGTCGTCTTCTGTCGACATGGGGGTCCCAAGATGTCCTTGTAGGTCCCGTTAGACTCGGCTCGCCCACCGGGAGGTGATCGACGTGAACGCTCGCTCGGCGCTCTTCGACGTGTACGGCGACCACCTGCGTGACCGGGGGGGCGCCGCTCCCGTCGCGTCGCTGGTCCGGCTGCTCGGACCGCTCGGGGTGGCACCGCCCGCCGTACGCACCGCCATCTCGCGGATGGTCCGCCAAGGCTGGCTCACGCCCGCCCGGGTGCAGCACGCCGCGGGCTACGCGCTCACCCCGCGGGCCACCCGGCGCCTCGACGATGCCGCCGCCCGCGTCTACCGCACCGGACGCGCGCCGTGGGACGGCACCTGGCATCTGCTCGTCGTGTCCATGCCCAGCGCTCGGTCGGCCCGCGACCGGGTGCGCGCCGGACTCTCCTTCCTCGGCTACGGCCCGCTTGAGGACACCACCTGGGTGTCACCGCGCCCGCATCCCGAGGCCGACTCGCTGCTCGCCGGTGAAGGTGCCCGGGCCGAGCGCTTCACCGCCAACCATGACGGCGACTCCGGTGCGCTGATCAGCCGGGCCTGGGACCTCGACGGGCTCGCCCGGGCCTACCTGCGCTTCGTCGACGACGCCGTGCTGCTGGCCGAGCCGGCCGACGGGTCCGACCGGGCCGCCTTCGTCGCCCGCAGCCGGCTGGTGCACGAGTGGCGCAAGTTCCTCTTCAGCGACCCGGCGCTGCCCGCCGCTCTGCTGCCGGTCGACTGGCCGGAGGCCAAGGCTGCTGACTACTTCGACGCGGAGGCGGCCCGGCTGCTACCGGCGACCACGCGCTTTGTCGACCGCTGCCTGTCCGCATCCCCCGAGGAGCGCGATGTCTGACCCGGTGCGGTACGACGTCGACGGCGCGGTCGCCATCATCACCTTCGATCGACCGGAGGCGATGAACGCGGTCGACCTGGCGACCAAGCTCGCCCTGCCGGAGATCCTCAAGAAGGCCGCGCAGGACCCCGCGGTGCGAGCGGTCGTGCTCGCCGGCACCGGCCGCGCCTTCTGCGTCGGGCAGGACCTGCGCGAGCACGCCGAGCTGCTCGCGGCCGGCGACCCGGCGCCGCTCAACACGGTGACCGAGCACTTCAACCCCATCGTGCGGCTGCTGTGGGGCATGCCCAAGCCAGTCGTCGCCGCGGTCAACGGTGCCGCGGCCGGGGCAGGTGCTGCGCTGGCGTTCGCCTGCGACTTCCGGGTCGCGGCGGACACCGCGAAGTTCTCGATGGCCTTCACCTCCATCGGTCTGGTCCCCGACTCCGGCGCGTCCTGGACCCTGCCCCGCCTCGTCGGCTACCCGCGGGCGATGCAGATGATGCTCTCGCCCGCTCCGGTCACCGCGGCTGAGGCGTTGGCGTGGGGCCTCGTGACGAGCGTCGTACCGGCGTCCGAGGTGCTGGCGACGGCGCTCGGCCTGGCGACGATGCTGGCTAACGGGCCGACGACGGCGTACGCGCTCACCAAGCGCCTCCTGCAGGCGGGGCTCAGCTCCGACCTCGGCACGGCGCTCGAGCAGGAGGGCGAGCTGCAGAGTCGAGCCGGCCGCACCTCCGACCATGCCAACGCCGTACGCAGCTTCCTCGCCAAGGAGCAGCCAGTCTTCGAAGGCCACTGACGCGGTACGCCGTCGCCCATCCACAGATCGCTGATCCCGGGCGCCACCGGACTTCCCGTCCTCCCACGATGGGAGCATGCTGGGAGAATCTCTGGAGGTGCCGTGTCACTGTCCCCGCCCGACCTCGAACGCGGCTGGACGCTGGCCGACCTGGAGACTCTGCCCGACGACGGTCAGCGCTACGAGCTCGTCGACGGCGGCCTGGTCGTGACTCCGGCACCGACCCAGCGCCATCAGGACCACGGCGATGACCTCAGTGAACAGCTCAAAGCCGCCGCGCCGACAGGGTGGCGAGTGCGCACCGAATACCCCCTGCCGTTCGCGGAGGACACCCAGCGGATCCCGGACGTGGTGGTCTACCGGTGGCCCTTGACGCAGCCGCGGGCTGATGCCCGCAACCCGCTGGGTCCGGCCGACGTCGGGCTGCTCGTCGAGGTGGTCAGCCCGCGCACCCGGCGTACCGACCGGTTCGCGAAGCCCGGCGAGTACGCCGACGCCGGCATCGGCCTGTTCTGGCGGCTGGAGACCGAACCAGAACTGGTGCTGCACACCTTCACCCTCGAAGGGTCGAGTTACCAGCCGGACGTGCAGATCCGGGCGAACGGCATCGCTCAGGTCCCGTGGGGCGAGCTCGCCATCGACCTCAACACCCTGGGATCCTGACGGCTGCCGCTACGCTCGGCAGCATGAGCGGACGGCCCAGGGCAGTCATCACGGGAGGCGCGGGCTTCCTCGGCTCGCACCTGTCCGAGCGGCTACTGCACGACGGGTACGAGGTGATCTGCCTCGACAACTTCTGCACGGGCAACGCCGACAACCTTGCGCACCTCGTCGGGCTCGGACCGTTTCGGCTCATCCAGGCCGACGTCACCGACTTCGTGCACATCCCGGGGCCGGTCGATGCGGTGTTGCACTTCGCCTCGCCTGCCTCGCCCATCGACTACCTGCAGCTGCCGATCGAAACGCTCAAGGTCGGCAGCGCGGGCACCTTGCACACCCTGGGCCTGGCCAAGGAGAAAGGTGCGCGGTTCTTCCTCGCATCGACGTCGGAGACCTATGGCGACCCGCAGGTGCACCCGCAGCCGGAGACCTATTGGGGCCACGTCAACCCGGTCGGCCCGCGCGGCGTCTACGACGAGGCGAAGCGGTACGCCGAGGCGCTGACGATGGCCTACCGGCGTACCCACAACATCGACACCAAGATCGTCCGGATCTTCAACTGCTTCGGCCCTCGGATGAGGCCGA
Organism: Mycobacteriales bacterium; assembly: GCA_046590575.1. Lineage (GTDB taxonomy): Bacteria > Actinomycetota > Actinomycetes > BP-191 > BP-191 > DATLNF01. The sequence continues at coordinate 27,117 of JBKJUS010000151.1, forward strand.
ATGACGGGCGGGCGATCCCGACCTTCATCCGCCAGGCGCTCGCCGGGCACCCGCTGACCGTCTCCGGCGACGGCCAGCAGACCCGGTCGGTCTGCTACGTCGACGACCTCATCGAAGGGATCGTCCGGCTGCTGCACAGTGCGCTGCCGGGTCCGGTGAACATCGGCAGCCCGATCGAGCAGACCGTCCTCAGCCTGGCCGAGACGATCCGCGATCTGTGCGGCTCGTCGGTGCCGATCCAGTACGTCGAACGCCCGCAGGACGACCCGATGGTGCGCCAGCCGGACATCACCTTGGCGCGCACCGAGCTCGGCTGGGAGCCGCAGGTCGACGTAGAAGATGGGCTCAAGCGGACCATCGCCTGGTTCCGCGAGGCGCACCTCTTCTGACGTCGAATGCTACGCACTGCCCGCGTTGGTGAGGGCAGTGCGTAGCAATCTGGCGGCCTGTCGCCCTCGCGACCTGTTGGCTATGCGGCGGGCGCAGCGGCCTGGGCGGCGAACTTGGCGAGGCTCGACCGGATCGGGCGCAGGATCAGCGGACGCAGCAACGCAAAGCCGAGCTGACCGAGCAGGCCGAAGGGCAGGTCGAGCCACTCGGACCAGACGAACCGCGAGCGGCCGGCACCGAGGTCGAGCACCTCGAAGGCGGCGGTGCCACGCACCACCTTGCCGGTGTGGCGGACGACGCAGCGGCGCGGGACGTCGTACGCCGTGATCACCATGGTGTCGAGGAAGCCGAACCGCCCGATCCCGGTGAACGCCGCGAGCTCGTCGCCGACCGCATGCCCGTCACCCGACGTCGCCTCGACCCGCGTGAGGAACATCCAGTCGCCCTGGGACGGCCAGTCGACCACCGCCGCCCAGGTCTGCTCGGCCGAGGCCTCGATGTCGACGCTGAGGCTGATCTCGGCCACGTGGGCTACTCCGGGTGCTCGGCCGCCTGCTCGGGTGCGGGCTGCTCCAGGCCCATCGTGCCCTCCGGCTCGGCCGGCTGCATCTCGGGCTTGGTCGTCGCGGGCGGTGGTGGGTCGTCCGGCTGGTCGCGATCGAGGGCCGGATCGTCGGTGACGGTGCTCGGCAGGGCAACGGTGTCGATGTAGGACGGCGTGGCCTCGTCGAGGGACACCTCCGGGTACGACGCCGCGACGTCGGTGTCGGGCGACGGACGCAGCGGCGGGGACGGATCAGGCGCGGGAGCCGGCGTCGGAGCCGGCGGGGGCGCGTCCTGCCTGTCTTCGTCCGGCAGGACGCGCCCCCGCCGGCTCCCGCGCCTGATCCCGCGCCTGATCCCGCGCCTGATCCCGCGCCTGATCCCGCGCCT
>JBKJUS010000023.1:0-26277 GCA_046590575.1 Mycobacteriales bacterium
TACAGCTGCGCGGCATCATCGACCGGCTCGACGTCACTGCCGACGGCGGCCTCATCGTGAGCGACTACAAGACCGGCCGTTCGCCTGGTCCGGGCTTCGAGGAGTCGGCCTTCTTCGGTCTGAAGTTCTACGCCCTGCTGCTCTGGCGTACCCGCGGCGTCATCCCACGGCAGCTGCGGCTCATCTACCTCGGCGACGGGGTCGTGCTTCCCTACGAGCCGGACGAGGCGCAGCTACGCGGGTTCGAGCGCATGGTCGCAGCTCTCTGGAATGCCATCCGCACAGCGACCGAGCGAGGTGATTGGCGGCCCCGGCGGTCGAAGCTGTGCGACTGGTGCGACTTCCAGTCGCTCTGCCCGGAGTTCGGCGGCACGCTGCCTCCGCTTCCCCTGGCGGACACTTCGCCGCGCTCCACGGTTTCCGTCGACGACATGACCGAGCGGATCTAATGGTGACCACGACCTCGACGACGTTGGCCGCCGCGCGCGCGGTCGGCGCCACCAAGGTGTACGGCACCGGCGACACGTCGGTCACCGCCCTCGACGATGTCTCCGTCGACTTCCTGGCCGGCCAGTTCACCGCGATCATGGGTCCATCGGGCTCCGGCAAGTCGACGCTGCTGCACTGTCTAGCCGGCCTCGACACGCTCACGTCCGGCCAGGTGTTCTTGGGCGACACCGACCTGAGCTCACTCGACGACCGGCGGCTGGCCGTGCTCCGGCGCGACCAGATCGGCTTCGTCTTCCAGGCCTTCAACCTGGTACCCACACTCTCCGCGCTCGAGAACATCACCCTGCCCGGGCGCCTAGCCGGCCGCGCGCCCGACCAGGCGTGGCTCGACGAGGTCATCACGACCGTCGGGCTGCGCGACCGGCTGTCGCACCGGCCGAGCGAGCTCTCGGGTGGTCAGCAGCAGCGGGTCGCGGTGGCCCGAGCGCTCGCGGCAAGGCCGACGGTCATCGTCGCCGACGAGCCCACCGGAAACCTCGACTCCCGGGCCGGCGGGGAGATCCTCGGCTTCATGCGCTCCGCTGTAGACAAGCTTGCGCAGACCGTCGTCATGGTCACCCATGACCCCGTCGCAGCGAGCTACTCCCAACGCGTGGTGTTCCTCGCCGACGGACGGGCCATCGACGAGCTCGCGAACCCGACCGCGAGGACGGTGCTCGACAAGCTGAAGAAGCTCGGCGGCTAGCCGCCCGTGCTGCAGATCACGCTCGCGTCGCTACGGGGTCATCTTCGACGCCTGCTGAGCACCTCGCTCGCCGTGCTGATCGGGATTGCCTTCCTCGCCGGCACTCTGGTGCTCACGGACACGATCGAGCGCACGTTCGACGCCCTCTTCGCTGACGTCAACGCCGGCACGGACGCGTACGTCCGCCGCGAGGCGACTTTCGCCAGCGAGTTCGGCGCGCGCCCCCGGGTCCAAGCCGCTCTGATCGCGACGGTTGCCGCGGTCGACGGCGTACGCGCCGCCGAGGGCAACATTCAGGGCTACACCCAGATTGTCGGCGCCGACGGCGAGGTGCTCGGCAACCCCGGCCGCGGCGCCCCGACCTTTGGCGGCAACTGGCAGCGTGAGCCCGCGCTCAATCCTTTCCGGCTGATCGCCGGCCGGCCGCCCAGCGCCGAGGGCGAGGTCGTCATCGACAAACGGTCCGCCGACCTTGGCAAGCTTTCGGTCGGGGCGCGGACCCGGGTGCTGGCGCTGGGTCCGCCGTACGCCGTCACGGTCGTCGGCATCGCGAAGTTCGGCGAGGCCGACAGCCCGCTCGGCGCGTCGTACGCGCTGTTCACCGACGAGGTCGCTCAGCGCCTCGTCGGTGAACCGGGCCGCTACGACGCGGTCGTGGCAGTTGCCGAGCAAGGCGTGACGGAGGAGTCGCTGCAGGGGCGGATCGCCGCGGTCGTCCCGAATGACGTCGAGGTGCTGACCGGCACGGAGATCACCGCCGAGGACCAGAACGAGCTCGCCAGCTTCCTGACCTTCTTCTCCACGTTCCTGCTCACCTTCGCTGCGATCGCGCTGTTCGTGAGCTGCTTCATCATCTTCAACACCTTCTCGATCATCGTGGCGCAGCGGACCCGCGAGATGGCGCTGTTGCGCGCGCTCGGGGCGACCCAGCGCCAAGTGCTGTGGTCGTTGCTCGCCGAGTCGGCCGTCATCGGGCTCACCGCATCGGTGCTCGGTCTTGTCGCCGGCATCGGCGTCTCCGGCTTGCTCAAGGGGCTGCTGTCCGCACTGGGCATCGACATCCCGGCCGGCGGCACCGTCGTCACCCGGAACACCGTTGTCGTCTCGCTGGTCACCGGCCTCGTCGTCACGATGGTCTCGGCCTACCTGCCTGCTCGCCGTGGGGCGCGGGTGCCCCCCATCGCCGCCCTACGCGATGTTGCGGTCGAGAGCAGCGGTCGGTCCCGCCGCCGCGTGGCCATCGGCACGGTCCTCGCTGTAGTCGGCGCCGTGTTGCTGAGCATCGGCCTCACCGGCGCGACGGCTCAGCCCATCGCGTTGGTGGGTCTCGGCGCCCTCGTGATATTCCTTGGCGTCGCCGTACTCGGGCCGGTGATCGCTCGACCTGCGAGCCGCATCCTCGGTGCGCTGCTGCCGCGCATCCAGGGCGTCGCGGGGACGTTGGCCCGGGAGAATGCCATGCGCAACCCCCGGCGCACTGCGGCTACCGCGTCAGCGCTGATGATCGGCGTCGCGCTGGTCGCCTTCATCACGATCTTCGCCTCGTCCTTCAAAGCCTCCGTCAACGAGTCGATCGACAAGGCGTTCACTGGCGACTTCGTGGCCGACTCCGCACTCTTCGGCTTTGGCGGGCTGAGCCCGGAGTTCGCAGCCCGGCTCAACACCATCCCGCAGGTGGAGGTCGCTACCGGGCTGCGGTTGGGATTCGTGCAGATCAACGGCGGCGACGCTGCCCTGCTCGCCGTCGACCCAGAGACCTACCCCAAGGTGGTCGACCTCGACATCGCCCAGGGCGCGCTGGATGACCTGGGCACCGACGGGGTTGCCGTGTCGGAGTCGGAAGCAGAAGACGAGGAGCTAGCCATCGGTGACCCGATTCGGCTCACCTTCGCCGAAAGCGGTCCGGCCGATTTCGTCGTACGCGCCATCTACACCGCGGGCGACGCCACCCAACCCGCCGACCACGTGGTGAGCATCGCCGCTTATGCCCAGCGCGTGCCCGCGCAGTTCGACCTGCAGGTCTTCATCAACATCGCAGACGGTGTGTCGGTCGTCGAAGCCCGCGCCGCCATCGAGAGAGTGCTCGTCGACTTCCCCAACGCCGAACTGCAGGATCAGACCGAGTTCAAGGCGGCGCAGAGCGCACAGATCAATCAGCTCCTCAACCTGATCTACGCGCTGCTCGGCCTAGCCGTGATCATCGCGCTGCTCGGCATCGCCAACACCCTCGCGCTGTCGGTCTTCGAGCGCACCCGCGAGCTCGGCCTGCTCCGCGCGGTCGGCATGACCCGGCGCCAGGTACGCCGGATGATCCGCGGCGAGTCAGTGATCATCGCGCTGCTCGGCACCGCGCTGGGTCTGGCAATCGGCCTCTTCTTCGGCTGGGCACTTGTCCGAGCAGCACGGGAAGACGGCATCTCCACGTTCCGAGTGCCGATCGGCCAGCTCGCGCTCGTCACCGTCATCGCCGCCCTCGCCGGTGTGGTGGCGGCTGTCCGTCCGGCCCGCCGAGCTGCCCGACTCGACGTACTAGCCGCCATCGCCACCGACTAGAACACGGCCTATCCTGGTCGTGACGTCCGCCTTATCACGCCGCCGAACATCTGGAGCCTGCCGTGCCCGCGATGCCGTCCGCGAAGACCGACCTCGTCTACCGGATCCCCCCGACCTTCGACTCGGTGGAGGATGAGCGGCTCCACCGCAAGCAGCGGCTCGCGGCCGGCTTTCGGCTCTTCTCGAAGTTCGGCTTCGAGGAGGGAATCGCCGGCCACATCACGGCGCGCGACCCTGAGTGGGCGGACGCATTCTGGGTCAATCCCTTCGCCATGCCGTTCGCGCACGTGCGAGTGAGTGACCTGATCCTGGTCAACCACTCCGGCGAGGTGGTCGAGGGCAAGCACCCGGTCAACGCCGCAGCGTTCGCGATCCACTCGCAGATTCACCAGGCCCGGCCCGATGCCGTGGCTGCCGCGCACTCGCACTCACTGCACGGCAAGGCGTTCTCGTCCCTTGGTCGGCTGCTCGACCCGATCACCCAGGATGTGACGGCTTTCTACGGCGACCACGGTCTCTTCGACGACTACACCGGCGTGGTGCTCGACCCGGAGGAAGGCAAGCGCATCGCTCATGCGCTGGGCGACAACAAGGCCGCGATCCTCCGCAACCACGGCCTGCTCACTGTCGGCACGTCAGTGGACACCGCGGTGTGGTGGTTCATCACGATGGAGCGGTCCTGCCAGGCCCAGCTGCTCGCCTCAGCGGCCGGCACCCCGATCCTCATTGAACACGAGATGGCCGAGCTGACCAGCAAGCAGGTCGGTAGCGAGTTCGCCGGCTGGCTGTCGTTTCAGCCGCTCTTCGACAAGATCGTCCGCGAGCAGCCCGACCTCCTCGACTGACTTTCGTCGTCCCACGGACGAGGAATGTGGACAAGCCGCCGTATGCGGACTCCGAAAGTCCGCGGCGCGCTCACTGCGGACCTTAAGCGTCCGCGGAACGCCCGCGGGGCCACACTTCCGGCAAAAACAAGGCGTCGAGGTCGACCTCGCGCAACGTCCGGATGATCGCGAGCCGGGCTGCCGGTGCGATGACGTGCAGCTCCGGTACGGCGACGCACACGGCGCCGGCGGCCAGCGCGGACTGCACCCCTGCCGCCGAATCTTCGAAGACCACGCAGCACCGAGGGTCGACACCCAGCAAAGCGGCGGCCCGCTGGTAGGGCTCAGGGTCGGGCTTGGCGTGGATTACCTCGTCGCCGGCCAGCGTCACAGCAAATCGTGACACGCCGAGCGTCTCGAGCGCCGCGTCGACGAGGACGCGGTACGACGACGACACCAGCGCCAACGGCACTCCGCGATCGGCCAGCTCATCGAGCAGGTCACGAGCGCCGGGCTGTAGGGGAAGGTTGTTATGGAAGAGCTCGACCATCCGCGTCAGCAGGAAGTCGGCGACCTCGTCGTACGGCGCACTCGACCTCGCGAAGCGCAGCATGATCGGCACAGCAGTGTCGAGCCGATGTCCCATGCAGGCGGCCTTCGCGGCATCGGACCACCGCACGTCGCCCAGCCGAGCGAACAGCTCGGTCTCCGCGATGGTCCACAGCGGCTCCGAGTCGACCAGCAGTCCGTCCATATCGAACAGCGCAGCCGCTACCTGACCCTGACATCGCTGGACAAGCGGCAGCATCACCCCGTCACCAGGGCCTCGGCCGGCCGACCGTCCGGTGTTTCCCGCAAGGAAAGCCCGAACGATCGACGTTGACGCGCGGGAAACGCCGGACGGTCCGGAGGGATGGCGTGAGGTCGAGGGTCACCGGGCAGCGAAGTACTTGGCCTCGGGGTGGTGCACGATGACCGCCGAGGTTGACTGCTCGGGCTCGAGCTGGTACTCCTCCGACAGCTCTACGCCGATGCGCGACCATTCGAGCAGCTCGGCCACCTTGGCCTGCTCCTCGAGGTCGGGGCAGGCGGGGTAGCCGAAGGAGTAGCGCGACCCGCGGTACGCCTGCTTGGAGAGCATCAAGGCGAGGTTCCCCGAGTCCTCGCCGGCGAAGCCGAGTTCCTCACGGACCCGCGCATGCCAGTGCTCCGCCAGCGCTTCGGTGAGCTGCACCGACAGTCCGTGCAGCTCGAGATAGTCACGGTAGGCGTTGCGGGCGAAGAGCTCTCCCGCCACCTCCGAGACTCGCCTGCCCATCGTCACCACGTGGAAGGCGACGACGTCGACCTCACCGGAGTCCTCTGATCGGAAGAAGTCGGCCAAGCAGAGCCGCCGCTCGCGGCGCTGCCGAGGGAAGGTGAACCGCAGCCGCTCGCTGCCGTCCTCATGCAGGACGATGAGGTCCTCGCCCTTGCTGACACACGGGAAGTACCCGTAGGCGACGGCCGCCTCGAGGGTGCCTTCGGCCTGCACCTGGGCCAGCAGCGCCCGCAGCCTCGGCCGGCCCTCCGTCTCGACCAGGTCGTCGTAGGAGAGACCACTTCCACCGCGGGAACCGCGCAGGCCCCACTGCCCCATGAAGAGCGCCCGCTCGTCGAGCCAGCTGGCGTAGTCGGCGAGGGCGATGCCCTTGACGACGCGCGGCCCCCAGAACGGCGGGGCCGGTACGACGTTGTCGGTCGCGACGTCCGAGCGGGCCGGCAGCGACGACTCGTCGACCTCGGGCAGCTGCCGGGCCCGCGAACGCCGGGCGAGTCGCTCGGCACGATCGGCGACAGCTGCGTCGTCGACGGGCGACGTGGGAGTCGCTGCACCGGGCACGGAACCGCGTCGCGCCGTCATCAGTGCATCCATCAACCGCAGCCCCTCAAAAGCGTCGCGCGCGTAGCGCACGTCGCCGTCGTACACCTCGGCGAGATCTCCCTCCACGTAACCGCGGGTCAGCGCGGCACCGCCGAGGATGACGGGGAATCGATGGGCGATCCCTCGGGAATTCATCTCCTGGAGGTTCTCCTTCATGATCACGGTGCTCTTGACGAGCAGCCCGCTCATGCCGATCACATCCGCCGAGTGCTCTTCGGCGGATTCGACGATGGCCGAGATGGGTTGCTTGATGCCGAGGTTGACGACGGTGTATCCGTTGTTGCTCAGGATGATGTCGACAAGGTTCTTGCCGATGTCGTGCACGTCGCCCTTGACGGTCGCCAACACGATCGTGCCCTTGCCGTCGGTGTCGGCCTTCTCCATGAACGGCTCGAGGTGCGCGACAGCAGACTTCATCACCTCCGCCGACTGCAGCACGAACGGCAGCTGCATCTCACCGGATCCGAACAGATCGCCGACAACCTTCATGCCACCGAGCAGCGTGTCGTTGATGATCTCCAACGGCGGACGGGTCACCATCGCCTCGTCGAGGTCGGCCTCAAGGCCGTTGCGCTCGCCGTCGATGATCCGCCGCTCGAGACGCTCGGACAGCGGGAGCAGCGCGAGCTCCTCGGCGCGGGACAGGCCGCTCGATGAGGCCTCGACGTTCTCGAAGAGGTCGAGGAACCTGGTCAGCGGGTCGTATGCTGCGGCGCCGGTCGCCGGGTCGGCGGCCCGCCGCCGGTCATAGACCAGATCGAGCGCGACCTCACGCTGCTCGTCCGGGATGCGCGACATCGGCAGGATCTTCGCCGCGTGCACGATCGCCGAGTCGAGCCCGGCCTTGACGCACTCGGCGAGGAAGACGGAGTTGAGGACGACGCGCGCGACCGGCTTGAGCCCGAACGAGATGTTGGACAGACCGAGGATCGTCTGTACGGCGGGGTGCCGACGTTTGAGCTCGCGGATCGCCTCGATGGTGGCAGCGCCGTCACCACGCGACTCCTCTTGCCCGGTGCCCAGGGTGAAGGTGAGGGTGTCGACGAGGATGTCGCTCTCCTGCATGCCCCACGTCGTGGTCAGCACGTCGATCAGCCGTTCGGCGACGCGGACCTTCCACTCGACGCTGCGGGCCTGACCCTCCTCGTCAATGCAGAGCGCGACAACGGCGGCGCCGTGCTCCGCCACGATCGGCATGACGCGGCCGAAGCGTGACTCCGGCCCGACGCCATCCTCGAAGTTGACGCTGTTGACGACCGCCCGACCGCCGATGCGCTCGAGGCCCGCCTCGATCACCTGCGGCTCGGTCGAGTCGAGCATGATCGGCAGCGTGCTGGCAGTCGCAAAGCGGTTGATCGCCTCGGCCATGTCGAGGGTCCCGTCACGACCGACGTAGTCGACGCACACGTCGATGAAGTGAGCCCCCTCCCGAGTCTGGTCGCGGGCGATCTCGACGCAGTCGTCCCACCGACCGCTCAGCATGGCGTCGCGGAACGCCTTCGAACCGTTGGTGTTGGTGCGTTCGCCGACCATGAGCACCGAGCTGTCCTGACGGAAGGGCACGTGCTGGTAGAGACTCGCTGCCCCCGGCTCAGGCACCGGACGACGTCGAACCAGCTCGCGGCCGCGCACCCGGTCGACAACCTGGCGCAGGTGTTCAGGCGTCGTGCCACAACAGCCGCCGACGAGGGCGATGCCGTGTTCGCGGGTAAACCCCTCCAGCGCGTCGGCTAGCTCGTCCGGGGTGAGCGGGTACGACGCGCCGTGCGGACCGAGCTCGGGCAGACCGGCGTTGGGCATGACCGACAGCCCGACCCGCGCATGCTTCGCGAGGTAACGCAGATGCTCGCCCATCTCGGCGGGGCCAGTTGCGCAGTTGAGCCCGATGAGGTCGATCTGCAGTGGCTCGAGCGCGTTGAGCGCGGCGCCGATCTCGGTGCCGAGCAGCATCGTGCCGGTGGTCTCCACCGTCACCTGCGCGAGCAGCGGCACCACCCGCCCGGCGGCACGCATCGCCCGCCGGGCACCGACCAGCGCACTCTTGGCCTGCAGCAGGTCCTGAGCGGTCTCGACCAAGATCGCGTCGACGCCGCCCTCGAGCAGACCGGCGCACTCCTGCTCGTAGGCGTCGCGCAGCACGGCGTACGGCGCGTGGCCCAGCGTTGGCAGCTTGGTGCCCGGGCCGACCGAGCCGATCACCCAGCGCGGCCGGTCCGGGGTCGAGAAGCCGTCCGCGACCTCCCGGGCAAGCCGAGCTCCGGCCACCGACAGTTCGAAGACGCGCCCCTCGATCGCGTACTCCGCGAGGTTCGCCCAGTTGGCGCCGAACGTGTTGGTCTCGACCGCATCGACGCCGACCTCGAAGTAGGCCTCGTGCACGCCGCGAACGATGTCCGGACGAGAGACGTTGAGGATCTCGTTGCAGCCTTCGAGCCCTTCGAAGTCGTCGAGCGAAGGGTCTGCAGCCTGCAGCATCGTGCCCATCGCCCCGTCGGCGACGACGACTCTCTCGCGCAGAGCGGACAGCAGGTCGGACGACACAGGGACTCCGGCGGCGATGGACGGTCTCGGCTCCCATGCTAGCCGCGCTGCCGCACTCGGATAGCGTGCCACGTCGTGGCCCTCACCCCGATCCGACCGCACGGTCCGGTCGCCGGCGGCCGTGACCTGCCGGTGCCCGGCTCGAGCGTCCGGCTGGCCGCGACCCGCTGGGCCGGAACCGGGCCGCCCGTCGTGCTCCTGCACGGTCTCGCGTCGACCCGCCGATTCTGGAATCTGGTGGTGCCCGGGCTCGCGGGGCTTCCCGTTGTCGCCTGGGACCAGCGTGGGCATGGAGAGTCCGACGCTCCCCCCACCGGCTACGACACCGCCACCGTCGTCACCGATGTCGCCACCGCGCTCGACTCCCTCGGCATCTCGCGGGCCGTCGTGGTCGGTCACTCGTGGGGCGCCTCCGTCGCGCTGTCCTTCGCAGCGGCGCACCCGGAGCGCACCCTCGCCGTCGTGGCCGTCGACGGCGGCGTGTCTACGCCGTCGACCCGGTGGTCCCGTGAGGATGCTCGCGTCGCCCTCGCGCCTCCGCAGTTCACCGTGCCGCCGGACCAGCTCGTCGAGCTGATCTCACAGGGCCAGCTTGCTCCGTGGTGGTCCCCCGAGGTCGAGGACGCGGTGCTGCCCATCTTCGGGGTGGGTTCGGACGGCACAGCCCGCGCTCGGCTTGCCCTCGAGCACCACCTTGAGATCGTCGACGCGCTGTGGGACTACGACCCCACATCGACGATGGCCGCGGTCTCCGTGCCGACGTGGGTGGTCGTCGCCCAGCCACTCACCGTGCCCGACGACCCCACCGGGCGGGCCTGGCGCGACGACAAGCAGGCCGGCATCGCTTTGGCCACCGAGACCCTCGCCCAACCGCGCGTCGTTATCCTGGCCGGTGCGGTGCACGACGTACCCCTGCAATGGCCAGCAGCGATTGCCGGTCTGATCAGGTCGGCCGTCGACGAGGTCAGGGAGGGCAGTGTGCGTGACTGACGTGGAGATCGGGCCACTGCGCGATCCCGTCGTCATCGCCGCCTTCGAGGGCTGGAACGACGCCGGCGACGCGGCTACCTCCGCCGTGGAGCACCTCGAGGTCGCTTGGTCGGCGAGACCGGTGGCCGCTATCGACCCGGACGACTACTACGACTTCCAGGTCAACCGGCCCACCGTCACGCTCATTGACGGAGCGACCCGCCGGATTCAGTGGCCGACCACCAGGCTGTCTGTGTGCCGCCTCGAGCAGCGCGACGTGGTCCTCATCCGCGGGCTCGAGCCCAACATGCGGTGGCGGGCGTTCTGTGACGAGCTGCTCGGCATCTGCCATGAGCTCGAAGTGAACCTTTGCATCACGCTCGGGGCGCTGCTCGCGGATGCCCCGCACACCCGGCCGATCCCGGTGACCGGCACGGCGTCCGATGCGGCCACGGCAGCGCGGCTCCGCCTCGATCGGTCTCGCTACGAAGGCCCCACCGGCATCGTGGGCGTTTTTCACGACGCGTGCCTGCGCGCCGAGCTGCCGTCGGTCAGCTTTTGGGCCGCGGTCCCGCACTACGTCTCGCAGCCGCCCTGCCCTAAGGCAACGTTGGCGCTGCTGCACCGAGTCGAGGAGCTGCTCGAACTGCCGGTCCCCCTCGGTGACCTGCCTGACTCGGCACGAATCTGGGAGCGCGGCGTCGACGAGCTCGCCGAGGAGGACGCCGAGGTCGGTGAGTACGTCAGGTCACTTGAGCAGCGCGACGACATCACCGAGCTGCCCGAGGCGACCGGGGACGAGATCGCCAAGGAGTTCGAGCGATACCTGCGCCGCGGCGGCGACGGCACCCCACCAACGTAGTCCCGAGTAGGTAGGACCGGCGGGCTCAGTCGCCCGCAGGCACGATGGTGTACGTCGGGTTGAACATCGTCCGGCGGTGAGCCATCGTGCCGACCCGGCCTGACACGAGCAGAGTCACGCCGGCTCGGATACCCGCGATCTGGCGACGGCCGAGCCACACGACGAAGAGGTTCGCCGTGCCGTCGAAGACCTCGACCTCCAACGCCGGTACGCCGGCGAGCGGTCGAAGCGTGACACTCTTGACCGTGCCGAAGACGGTGACCATCGCCCGCTCGGCGCACTCGACGATCGGCGTCGCTCCGGCGTCGAGCGCGAGCTGTTGCAGATCCTCGGCGGCCAACTCTTCGTCGTCGGTCGTCAGCCGGCGCATCGCGCGGCGGAACCGTCCCTCGGGCATGTCGCGATCCTAGCGATCGGCCGTGCCGAGCGTGTCCGACAGCGACGTATGCCGAGCACCGCAACGGGCTCAGACCGTGGGAAAGGGCAGCACGCGGGCAAAGAAACCGGCGACGCGCGAGTACTCCCCCGTGAGCATCGCCGCGCCGAGCACGGCGAGCAGCACTCCACCGACGACGCTGACCGGGCGGCTCAGCCGGGCGAGGGTGCGGGTCATCGAAGGCGAGGACGACACCCCCAGCGCCGCAATGACAAACGGCACGCCAAGGCCGAGCGAGTAGACGCCGAGCAACAACCCGCCCGTCACGGCGCCGCCTTCCCTCGCGGCCAGGGTCAGCACTCCGGCGAGGAACGGCCCCACGCACGGCGTGAACGCCGTCCCGAAGACGACGCCGAGCAGCAGCGGCACCCACGCCGACGACGATCGGGCGAGCCGACTCCGGCCCCGGTCACCGCTGCTGATGCGGGCGAGCAGGCCGAAGCGTGACTCTACGAGCACCAGCACTGCGAGCACCAGCACGAGCACCCCTCCACCCCGCTGCACTGCACCGCCGGAGCGACGTACCGCGGAGCCCACCGACCCGGCGAGGAGCCCCAGGGTGACGAAGACCGACGTGAAGCCCACGACATAGAGCAGCGACCCGGTCAGCAGTCGGCGTGGCTGCTCCTCGGCGGGCACGCCGGCGCTCGAGCCGGAGAGCACGCCGACGTACGCCGGCAGCAGGGGCACGGTGCACGGTGCGAGGAAGGAGACGACACCGGCGCCGAAGGCCACGATCACGGCGAGCAGCACGGCTAGCTCAACCGCCGAAGGTGAAGGCGAAGAAGCGGACGCCGGGCGCCCGGGCAATGAAGGACAGCGGGCTGTCGGCGATAGCCGCGCCGGTCATCACGTGCCGTAGGTCGTCGTCGTCGACCACGAGTACCGTGCGCCCGTCCGCCGACACCGTGATGTCGCGGCCGCGCAAAGCAGCGGGCACGGGCTGGCCGCGCAGTCTCACCTCGAGCTCTACCGGGCCGAAGCCGCGCTCGGGGGCGAGGAGGACGTAGACGTCGCGCGCCCGGACGTCGACGTCGAGTCGGGAGCCTGCGGCGGCCGCGGTCGTGTACTCCCCCGCACCAGTCCAACTCCCAGTCAGCCGCACCTGGTCGCGGCCCGCCGCACCGTCATCGCGAGACACGGTCGTGCCGGCCGGCACAGGGCCCGGCCCAGCGAAGAAGTCGGCGCCCCGCTGCGCGCCGAGGTAGAGCTCGCGGGTGATCTCCTCACCACGCACTGCCGGTCGTTCCGACGACTCGACGTTGCCCACGACCGTCGTACCGGGATCGGCGCCGGCCTCAGTGAGCAGGGCGCGCAGAGCTGTCTCGACCTCGGCTTCGTCACCCTCGCCGAAGTGGTAGCCGCGGAGCCTCCCCTGTGCGTCGATGAGGTACTTCGCCGGCCAGTACTGGTTGGCGAAGGCGTCCCAGGTGTCCATGTTGGGGTCTTCCGCGACGGGCCAGGTCACCCCGAGCTCCTCGACCGCGTCGGCGACGTTGTCCGGGATCTTCTCGAAGTCGAACTCCGGCGAGTGCACGCCGACGATCGTCAGCCCCTTGCCCGCGTAGGTCTCCTGCAGCCGCTGGAGGAACGGGAAGGTGCGGCGGCAGTTGATGCAGGTGTAGGTCCAGAAGTCCACGAGGACCACCTGGCCTTGCTTCTGCAGCCCGGACAGGGTGAGCGGTTCGGAGTTGATCCAGCCAGTGATGCCGGCCAGCTCGGGTGCCGGTGGCGAGTCGCCGGCCGGCTGCAGCAGAGCCGCAGCGACGCCGTCGCGCGCGCCGATCGAGCTCAGCACCCGGTCGGACGGAGCGCGCAGGCTCACCACGACCGCAAGCACCGAGATGCCGGCGAGAACGACTGCCGCGACGGCCGCTGTCCGATTCCTGCCCAACGAGCTGCCCTTCGATCGATGGAGCCCTGCTGATGCCGACCCTGCCTTACCAGACCGAGAACAATGCGAGCCGTGCCCTGGCCATTGACCACCGCCCCAGATGTGACGCTGACCCTCCACGGGCCCGCCGCGCCGACCCGCCCGGTGGCTGTCGTGCTGCACGGCGTCGGCTCGACCGCGGACTTCGCCTGCCGTTGCCTGGCTGCACCTCTTCGATCGCTGGGGTACGACGTGGTCGCGCCGGACCTGCGTGGCCACGGCGCAAGCACGCCGCTCGGAGATCCCGAAAAGCATTCGTTGGACCACCATGTGGCGGATCTCGATGTTCTAGCTTCTGTGGTCGACGTTCGGCTGGTCGCCGGCATCTCACTCGGCGCGGAAGTGGCTCTGCACTGGGCAGGCTCACAGCCCGTGCAGAAACTGGACGGGCTGGTGGTCTGCCTCCCAGGTGTCGCTGGGCCGGCATCGACTCCAGCGGCCGCCAACCGCGCCACGGCAGCCGAGCTCAATGCGGACGGGGTCGCTGCAGTGCTCGACCGCATGGCTTCCGCTGACCAGGCGCTGCCCTGGGTGGTCAAGGAGGTGCGGCACGCGTGGACACAGCACGCCCCGGCCAGCCTGATCGCCGGGCTACGCGCAGCCGCTGCCGCCACGCCGGTACCGGACGATGTCCTCGCCACGATCGCCGTACCCGTCGGCATCGTGGCAGCTCTCGACGACGCCGGACATCCCCTCTCGGTCGCGCGTCGACTGGCGTCGCTCCTGCGCGAAGCCGCCCTCGAGACGCTCTTGCTCACCAGCATGGCCGACGACCGTTCGGTCCTGGGGAGGTCGGCCGTCCGCGCGCTGACAGCGGCCTCGCACCCGACGTGACCTCCGTGTCGGCTTGCCGACTGGGACAGCTCCGGCAGAGGGCCTATCGTGCGTGCCACCTAGTCCCGCACCATCGGAAGGAACGCCATGCCTGAGTTCCCCACCATCGCCCACGCTGCCCTCACGGTCAGCGACCTGTCGCGCAGCGTGCCCTGGTACGAAGCTCTCTTCGGCGCCAAGCCGGTGCTCGACGAGGACACCGGGCCGTTCCGCCATGTCGTATGGGCTCTGGGCTCTACCCTCGTCGGGTTGCACCAGTTCCCCGACGGTCGCTCAGAAACCTTCGACGAGCGTCGGCTGGGACTCGACCACCTCGCGTTCGCCTGCGCTGACCGGAGCGAGCTGGAGCAGTGGGCGGCCCGACTCGAGGAGCTGAACATCGCTCACGGTGGCATCGTCGACGCGGGCTACGGCTCAGGGCTGTCCTTCCGTGACCCGGACAACATCGCCCTCGAGTTCTTCGCCCCACCCGCTGGATGACAGCGTTCCCGACGGTGCGAGTAGCCGCGGCGCAGGCCACGCCAGTGCTGCTCGACGTGTCGGCGACCGTCGACAAGGTCGTCGGGCTGCTCGCCGACGGAGCCGCGGAGAAGGTCCAGCTGCTCGTCCTCCCCGAGTGCTTCATCTCGGCGTACCCCAGCGGAGCCTGGGCGGCTGCGGGGGCGCGCTTCGACGGCGTCGATGAGCTCTGGGAGCGCCTATGGGACTCCTCAGTGGATGTCGACGGACCCCACGTGCAGCGACTCATCGAGGCGTGCCAGCAGCACGA
Source organism: Mycobacteriales bacterium (assembly GCA_046590575.1). Classification (GTDB taxonomy): domain Bacteria; phylum Actinomycetota; class Actinomycetes; order BP-191; family BP-191; genus DATLNF01. Next base: position 14,841 of record JBKJUS010000023.1, read on the forward strand.
CATGCATCTGGCAGTGGGGGTCAACGAGCGGGAGGACCAGAGGCCCGGGTCGCTCTACAACACCACGCTCCTGCTCGGCCCAGGCGGTGTGCTGTCACGGCACCGCAAGACGATGCCGACGATGCATGAGCGGGTGTTTCACGGGATCGGTGCTGGCGACGACCTGCAGGTGGTTGACGTGCCCGGAGTCGGGCGGGTCGGCGGGCTGATCTGCTGGGAGAACCGCATGCCGCTCGCCCGTTGGGCGGTCTATCAGGGCGGACCGCAGATCTGGCTGGCGCCGACTGCGGATGACAGCGAGTCGTGGCAGGCCACCGTGCGCCATATCGCGATCGAGTCAGGCGCGTTCGTCATCAGCGTGCCGCAGTACCTACCCCGTGCAGCATTCGGCGAGGACTTTCCCGCTCGGATTCCCTCGGGAATCGACTGCCTCGGTCGTGGCGGGGCGGTCATCGTCGATCCCCTCGGGACCGTGCTCGCCGGACCCTTGTACGACACGGAGGGCCTGGTCATCGCCGACTGCGACCTGCGGGTCGGCCTGCACGCCAAGCGATGGTTCGACGCCGTCGGCCACTACTCTCGCGCAGACGCCTTCGACCCGACGGTGCCTAGCGCGACTCGGTGATCTCCGGACCCCGCTGGAAGGGGTTGAGATCGGGACTCTCGGCGGCGTCCGCCTCCGAACCCGGCTCCATCCCTGCCTCGGCGACGGCGTCAGCGTGGTCGCGGGGCAGCCGCAGCGGCAACGGGTCTCGCGGTGCCATGGCCTCGTGGCCGCGTACGACGACCGTGCCGCGGTAGACCTCGAGCAGCCGCCCCGCCTGCGCAATGTCGGTCGACGCCGGACCGGTGATCATCCCGCGGAGGAACCATCGCGGGCCGTCCGTGCCGAGGAACCGCGCCGGCGCGGTCTGCCCCGGCTGGCTGCCCGGAATCCGGGCGCGCAGCTCGGGACCGAGCGGCCCGTCGACCTCCTCGGCGGAGCCACCTTGGCCGCGGAGCGCCTCGATGATCTCCGCCCGCACGTCTGCCCAGATGCCATCCGCGCGCGGCGCCGCGAACGCGTTGAGCTGCAGCGAGCTGCCCTTGTCAACCGCGGTGGCGGCGATGACCTGGCCCTCTGGACTGACCTCGACGCGCACCTCGACACCACCGGGGACCAGCACCTGCATGCCGCCTAGGTCGATGCGGGTGAGGTCGTCGCCAGGCCCGTCGGCCGGGTCCCACGGCCCGATCGTCACGACGCGGACCGGCTCCGGGCGCGTCTCTACGCCCGGCGTCTCCAGCTCGTCGCGATCGCGCTTCTTCCGCCCGAACGCCATCTAGTGCTCCTCCTCCGGTGCCGCCGGTTCCGGCGCGCCAGGTGACATCATCGCAACCCCGCCGGTCGAGCCGTGCCCGCCGATGCCGCGCACCGAATCGGGCAACGCCCCAACCTCGACAAATGCGGCGTGCTCGACCCGCTGTACCACCAGCTGGGCGATGCGGTCGCCGCGGGCAAAACGTACCGTCTCGACGAGGTCGTGGTTGATCAGGGTGATCCGGATCTCGCCGCGGTAGCCCGCATCGACCGTGCCCGGCGTGTTGACGACGCTCACGCCGTGCCGGTCAGCGAGCCCCGACCGTGGGTGGACGAAAGCGGCATAGCCCGCCGGCAGCGCGATGGCGACGCCCGTCGGCACGGTCACCCGCTCCCCCGGCCCCATCTCGACGTCGACCGTCGTACGCAGGTCAGCACCGGCGTCTCCGGGATGGGAGTACGACGGCGGCGGCAGGTCGGGGTCGAGGCGGTGCAGCAGCACTTCGACCGGCGGATGGCTCATGGGTTGTAGGGGTTGTGGACGCGGTGCGCGGCGGTGAGCTCGTCGGGCAGGCCCTGGTCGGCCGAGCCGTGGGTGGTGAAGTGCTCGAAGGCCACCACGACAAAGAGGCCACGCGCCTCGACGGCGACCTGGCCGTCGACGCTGCCGGTCGCCTTCGTGTAGATCTTTCGCCCGCTGGCACCCGTGACGTCTGCGGCGATGTCCAGCACGGTGCCAACCCGGACCGGCCGGCGGTAGTCGACCTCCAGCCGGCCAGTCACGGCGGGCTTGCCGATGAGCCACATGAGGTAACCGAGCGTCTCATCCAGAGCCGTCGCGAGGAGGCCACCGTGCGCGAGTCCGGCGGCCCCCTGGTGCAGGTCACCGACCATGTAACGCCCCGCCACGGCGAGACCGTCGCCGGCCCGGACCTGCAGGTGCAGGCCGGTGGGATGCGCATCGCCGCAGCCGTAGCAGTGGGTGTAGTGCGGCGGCAGCGCGGTACCCGGCAGCGGGGCGCCGGGATGGCGTTGCGGCAGGGGTACGCCGGGAGCGGGCGTGGCGGTGAGGCTCATCGCCGCAGACCCTAGCGGTACGGCAGTAACCTGCGGATCACAGTCCAGCAACCAGGCAGGCCGGCGACGTGAACCATCCCGAATCCCCGGCTGGACGAATGCCCGGCATGGGTGCACGCCGATTCGCCGGGCGGATTCCGCTGATCGCCGGCGTCGCCGCCGCTCTCGGTGTTTTCCTCGTGCCGGCCGGAGCCCAGCAACGCCCGGTCGGCGACATCGGCGTCTTCGCGCGGGTCGGCCCCCCCGGGCACCCCGACGCGCTGGCGATCGCCGACGACGGGAGCGTGTGGGTCGGCAGCAACGGCGGTGCGCAGAACACTCCCGCGCCGTCGGTGCTCACCCACCTGAGCCCGGCCGGGGAGCTCCTTGACGAGATCACCGTTGTCGGCCAGGACGTCGGTAGGGACCACGGGCTGCTGGGCATCGCCCTCGATGACCGCGGCGCGCTCTACGTCGTCGACCGGGCCCCGGCGCGGATCCTGCGCGTGGACCCGGTGACCGGTCAGCAGTCGACGTACGCCGAGATCCCGGACCTACCAGCCTGCGGCAGCGCGCCTTGCGAGCCTGGACCGAACCAGGTGCCGTGGCCCAACGGCGCCGCCTTCGGCATGGACGGCGGGCTCTATGTCGCCGACTTCGCTCAGGCCACGATCTTCCGGGTGCCACGCGGCGGTGGCGTCGCCCAGGTGTGGCTTCAGGCCGCGCGGTATATCTCGCCGTTCGGCATCAACAGCCTGGCCATCGACGCCGCGGGGCGGCTCCTCTTCACGACCACCGTCGAGGTACTTCCCCAGCCCACCCTCCGTGGGGGACGCGGCGGCCTCTTTCGGGTGACGGTCGCACCCGACGGCACTGCGGGCGAGGTCGAGACCGTCTGGACCGCCGGGCCCGGCGAGGGGCCAGACGGCCTCGCCATCGCGGCCTCCGGTGCGCTCTTCGTCACGACCCTCATCGCCAACCAGATCGTCGCCCTCACCGAGGACGGGATGGAGACGGCGCGCTACCCGGCGAGCCCGGTGGCCAACCTCGCGCTCGAGGTGCCGCTGGACAACCCCGCCTCGATCCGCTTCGCCGGCACCCGACTGCTGATCACCAACCTCTCCTTCTTCCGATCGGACCCGGCCAGCTACGCCGTCCTCGACCTCGAGGTCGGCGAGCCCGGACTGCCGCTGCGTCGCCCGAGCACCACCCGCGCCGGAGCCGCCCCGACCGCTCGGCCCGCTCCGCCCCGAGTCGCCACGCCGGCGCCGGCGCCGCTGCCCGCGACCGGCGGCATCGCGCCCTTCGCTGTCGCCGCAGTCGTCGTCGCACTCGCCGCCGCCGCGCTCCGTCGTACCGCGCTCTAGCGCACCCCCGCACCCCCGCACCCCCGCACCCCCGCACCCCCACACCAAGATCCTGGCGCCCAGCGCTCCGTGCCGTGCAGCGCGAAATCCACAATCGACGCGGTGCGGACGACGCGGTGCGCAGGACGGCGTGCGGAGGACGCGGTGCCTTGCGAGGTACGACGAGCGTGAGAGTCTGCGGCTATGGACCCACCTTCCGAGCCCGACGGTGACTCGCCGAAGGGCACCATCGACGTGCTCTTCGACGAACTCTGCCTCCGGTGGGTGCGCGAAGCCGACGTCGTCGTGCAGCAGACAGGAGCGTTGGCCACCACGCTGATCTTGCTGCCGGGGGACAAGACGGTCGACGAAGTCGCGATCCGTCTCGACGGGCTGCGCGGCAACCTCGTCGAACGAGCCGCCGCCATCGTCGCCGAACTGCGACCGCAGACCGATCAGCACCAGCCGGCCGGTCTGGTGCTGATGCTCGAAGCGCGTCTCGGCATCGAGGACAGCGCACCGGTGGATCCCACAGCGTCGCATTCCGGCCAGGGCAGCGATGGCGCCGTCGTCTACGTGACGCTCGGGCGTGGCGGCCTGCGGCGCGCCTTCGCCTACCGCATCCGCCGCAGCGTCGACGGCACCTCGGCACTGGAGCGGGTCGACGCCGACCCGCCGCTTGAGCACTTCGCCTGGCTCGACGCACTACTACACCGGTCAGTGCGATAGCCGGGCAGGAGCCGGGCGTGCGGAACGTTCTCGCCATCGTCGGCTGCCCAGTGTTGCTCGCCACAGTGTTGCTCGCCACAGTGTTGCTCGCCGGGTGCACCGACGGCAGGACCCCAGCACGATCCCGGCCGGGCACCTCGGCTCCCTCAGTGGACATCGCCCCACGGTCCGCTGCTGCGGCACTGCCCACCGCACGGACCGAGGTCGCCGGCACTCGCGTCTACGTCACCGGCGGCTTCGGTCCGGCGACCGGCGAGAACGCCATGTGGAGCCTCGGCAGGGGCGAGTCGGTTTGGCGCGATGAGCCACCGATGCCCGCCCCGCGCGCGGCCCACGCGATGGTAGGCGCCGGGACACAACTCTTCGTCATCGGCGGATTCAGCGACGGCCGGCGACTCGCCCGGCTCGACATCTTCGACCCGGCGACGCGGCGCTGGTCCGCCGGACCCCCACTCCGTCAGGAGCGCGAGCACCTCGCAGCGGCGTACGCCGCAGGCCGGATCTATGTGATCGGCGGCCGGCTGGCCGGGCTCGGCTCCAACCTGCGCAGTGTCGAGTCCTGGGCGCCCGGGGAAGCTGCCTGGCGATCGGAGCCCAACCTCATCGACAGTCGTGGCGGCACTGCTGCCGCGGCCGTCCGCGACCAGCCGTGCGTCGCCGGCGGTGAGGAGCCGACCGGCACGATCGCGTCCGTCGAGTGCCTCGACGCTGCCAGCGGTTGGCAGACCGTCGCGACCCTGCAGACGCCGCGCCACGGTCTGGCCGTCGTAGCGCTCGGCGACGCGCTGCACGTCGTCGCCGGTGGACCGCAGCCGGGGCTGACGGTGAGCGCTGCCCACGAGGTGTTGCTCGTCTGACGGCGGCCGGCATGGGATCCTGGGGCGACGCAGCCGCCGTACGACGCGAGGAGCTTTCGAAGTGGCCTTCACCCGGATGGACCAGGGCACCGTCGAGGACTGGATGACGATCGCCGGAGAGACGGTGCCGTACCAGGAGCAGGTGGCTGATCGGATCCTCGCGATGCTGCGCCAGCTCGAGTCGTTCTCGGGCGGCTTCGGCGTCAACCAACTGGCCCACGCCCTGCAGACCGCGACGCTGGCGCAGCGCGCCGGCGCCGCCGACGACCTCGTCGTCGCCGCGCTGTGCCACGACATCGGCAAGGTCATCTCCGTTGCGAACCACCCGGCCATCGCCGCGGAGATCCTCAAGCCCTATGTCACCGAGGAGACCTACCGCATCGTCGGAACCCACCAGGACTTCCAGGGCCGGCACTACTACGCGCTGCTCGGCAAGGACCCAGAGGCCCGGGCGCAGTACGCCGGCGAATCGTGGTTCGCCGCCGCCGAGCAGTTCACCGATGAGTGGGACCAGACTGCCTTCGACCCGGCGTACGACTCGCTCACCCTGGAGCACTTCGAGCCGCTGGTGCGCAAGGTCTTCGGCGAGGTCAAGATCGCCTAGTCGACCGACCGCGTTGCGGGGAGATGCGCGGTCGTCCAGGCGACCGCAGGACGCCCCACAACAAACCGGACGCTCCCTCGGTCGCTCGCGGCTACCGATCGACGCGCGCGTACGCAGGCTGGGTACGCCGGCGCTGCGCCAACCCGTACGCCGCTCCGGCGGTCATGCCCACCCCGAGCAGGACTGTGGCGACCTGAACCGCCGCGTCGTCGTCCTGCACAGCGCTCATCGCGTACTGCGCGTCGCCGTCGTCGGTGAGGTCGACCTTCGCGAGCGCCACCTCGAGCTGTTCCTGCTCCTGCCCGACCGCGCCGACGTTGGGCTGCAGGTTCGGCTGGGGGTTGATCTGCGGGTTCACATTGGGGTTGGTCTGCGGCTGGGGCTGCGGCTGAGGGACCGGGGCCGGTGGCGGGGGCGGCGGTGGCGCAAGCGCGGCGGCCGCAACCGGCGGCACGAGCTGGCGGACCGGGTCGGCAACCGGGACACCACAGCGCACAGTGAGCGCCGTCGTGGCGAGAATGCGACCGCGGCTGACCGCGTTGACCGTGACCGGAAGGACCCGGCCGAACTCCGACTGGGTGCAAGTGAAGACCGAGTCAAAAGCGAGCCGGTTGGGCTTCTTCACATCGACCCCGTCGCGGGTCAACAGGCCACCTGACCCGATGATCGCGGGGGCCGCGAGGACCTCGATGCCGACGGACGCGCGATCCTCGAGGGAGTTAAGCAGGCCGACCATCGCCGGGGCAAGCGTCACGCCGCCCCGGCCGAACTCTTCAAGGACGCAGACCAGCGGATCGCCGGGTGCGACGTCGACGGTGCCGTCTCCGTCGCAGTCCGAGCCTTCCGGACCGGCGACTGTCCGGGTGGCCCGGCCGAGGCGCTCCATGTCGGACTTGTTGGTGCGCAGCAACTCTCCGGTCGCCGACCGCTCGCCGATGGCCAGACCGACCACCTTGATACCCCGCCTGCGCAGCTCGGCCACCACGACGTCGTACGACGGCCCGGGGTAGCCAGGCGTTGCCTCGCGCCACGTCGTGTCGATCGCCAGGACGATCACCTTGAGCGATCGCGGACGGAAGTCCGCGCCCTCCCCGGCCTCGATCAGCACCTGCCCCGCAGCGTCGCGCTTGCCGCGGCCGGTTGCCGCCTGCAGCATCGCCTCCAGCGCAGCGTCGGATCCGTCGGTCGCGCCGCCGCCGACGTCGAGACCTTCGATCGCCTCGCGGAGTGCGGGCCCGACCGGGCTGACTGGCAGCCGACGACGATAGGGGTACTGATTGGGATCAGGGCCGCCGCCGACGGAAACGCCCCCGCCGAAGGGACCCTCGAACTCCCGGAAGTCGGCGAGACCGAACTGCACCGGCACACCGGCGTCGCAGATCTCCGTGACGATCTGCTTGATGTCCTTGCGCAGCCCGGCGATAACGCCGGACATCGAACCGGTCGTGTCCAGCATGAAGTTGACGTCAAGATCGGTCGGCACCGGGGGGATGGACAGGGCGTAGCCGACCTTGCGCGACTCGCCCGGACGGAGCACGACCTCGCGCGCGCTGGGCAGGAAGGTGGTGCCGGGCAGCTTGTCTGTGACGCACTCGTCCAAGCGCCCAATGCCCGGCAGCTTGGGCAGCGGCGGCAGCGGCGGAGGCGGTTTGATCGGGTTGCGCAGGAGCAGTGCCTCCGGCGTACGGCCGACGATGAGCGCCTCCTGCTTGCGGACGTCGAAGGACAGCTCGAGGTCCTCCGGCACCGCGCTGGTCGGCGTCACGTTGACCGGTCCGATGGGTGCGCCGGTGCGCAGGTTGGGGTAGGTGACGAAGGTTTCGCGGGAGGTCCCGAGTGCCCGCACTTGCCCGGCCGGGGTGCGGGCCACGGAGAGCACTGCGCCAGGCACCTCTTCGCGCGACCACCGGATGCTGGGAGCCGCCGAGAAGTCGGCGGTGGCCCGACCGACGTGGTAGACCCGGACGTCAGAGAGCTTCCCGAGGCCGTTGAAGCCAAACTCGATCGTCGACACCGGCTCGGTGACCTCCGAGACTGCGCGGAAGGTGCCGCCGGAGTCGGTGGAGCGGAAGAGGGTCTGGTCGTCCCACGCCCAGACCTGGTCTGGCCTCCCGGAGTCGACAGCGAAGTCGGTGATGCTGCCCTCGAGGCTCGGCAGGATCGAATCCCCGCCGCTCGTGCGGGTCCACGACACCCCGGCGTTGCGGGTGACGTAGAGCGACTCGACGCCGAGGATCGTGTCGGCCACGGCGACGTAGGCGACCATGTCCGGTCCGTCGGCTACCCGGATCCTCAGCGGCTCGCCGACCGTCGGCAGGCCGTTACTGGCAGATCGGAAGGTCGCCCCGTCGTCGTCGCTGACGAGGACACGGGGGAATCCGCGCGCCCCGGCGTCGCCCACCCCTACGTCGAGGGCGCTGCCCTTGGCGAGCACGTAGACCCGCTTGCTCTGCGTGTTGTAGCTCGCGGTGTCGAGATCGATGACCTCGATCGCGTCCAAGGGAGTGACGACGGTCGCTGGGCCGATGCGAGTGCCCTCCTCGAGCACGCGCTCCCAGGTGCAGCCGCGGTCGATAGTCCGCATCACCCGTACGCCGTCGCTCACCAGGAAGGTGGCCGGCCGGCCGACGACGACGGCGTGTGAGCGGATGCTGACATCGGCCGGCACGAATCCGTCCGGGTCGTAGAACGCCGGCGCGGCGACCCGGGTCCAGCCGTCGCGGCCGACAGTGACACCCGCGCACCCCACCTGCGCCTGACCGATCAGCACGGCGGGGCCGGAGACGACTACTCCGACAGCGAGCAACCACGCCGTACGCCGGCTCACCGACACGCGCACGTCTCGCTCCTTCTCTCCCGGGCCCGCTGGGGTGGACCGGTCACGTCTTCAGAGCGTTGAGTCAACTGCCAGGTTCGCTGTCACCTGGGAACGACGAGCCCGAGGGGCCGCAGCTCGTGCCGTGGGAAGACATGCGCGATGGACGTCTGCCCGCCTCGACGGAGCAGCACCTCTCCGAGGACGTCGCGGTAGTCGGTCGTCACCCGCAGGTCGCCACGGTCGAGCTTGGCCGGGGCGAGACCCGGCCACCGACCGTAAACCTTGCCCCCGGCGACGCCGGCCCCCAGCACCAGCATCGCCCCGCCGTGCCCATGGTCGGTGCCGCCGCTGCCGTTCTCGGCCACCCGACGGCCGAACTCACTCATGACCACCACGGTGACGCCACGCAGTCCGGCCAGGTCGGTGTAGAAGGCGGCGAGCGCGGCGCCGAGGTCGGCGAGCAGAAAGCCCAGCCGACCGGACTTCGCCGTACCCTGGCCCTCGTGGGTGTCCCAGCCAGTCGAATCGACGCAGGCTGCCTCGAGCCCGAGCCGGGCTTTGGCGAGGCGGGCAACCTCGGTGAGCTGGCGGCCCAACTCGCTGTCCGGGTACTTTGCTCCGCCGGCGGGGGTGTAGGTCGTACGCGCGAGGGCCCGTAGCCGCCGGGCCGCGGCGACGGTGCTGCCACCGGCAGTGCTCATCGGGTGGGCGAGGCCGGCGTAAAGCCGCTCCACCGACGTCTCCAGGATGGTCAGCTGGTCATCTTCGGCAAGCAGCTCGAAGTCGGCGATCCGGCGCAGCGTGACCGGTGGCACCGGACCCCGCAGCGCGAGCTGAGCCGTGCCGCCGACGGCGACGGCGCGCAGCGCAGACCGACCGGGCCGACTGGCCAGGTGCCGGCCGAGCCAACCCGTGGCGAGCGTCGGGTCGCCGGGTACCCCACGCTCCATGTAGTCCTGAGCGTCGAAATGGCTGCGCGTCGGGTGCGGGCTGCCGACTGCGTGTACGACGGCGAGGTGCCGGCGCCGCCACGGCACGAGCAACGGCCGCAGCGCCGGGTGCAGGCCGAAGAAGCCGTCCAGCTTGAGCACGGACGCGGCCGGCACCCGAAGGCTCGGGCGCGCGACGTGGTAGTCGGCATCGGCGTACGGCACGACCGCGGAGAGGCCATCCATCGCACCGCGGAGGAACACCTGAACGACGAGGTCACCGGTCGGCGGGCCGCCGGCAGCGAAGGCCAGCCGCGGAGTCGCGACCTGCGCAACCGCCGCCGCGCCGAGCGCCCCGAAACCGGCCAGCACCCGTCGCCGGGTCGTCCCCTCCGGATCGTGGACGGATCGGTGCGGAACTCCGCACGACTCTCGGTCGGTGCGTCCAAGGTTCACCGGGTCGGGCGGACGCGTCGATGCGCTCATCGCACCTGCAGGTATGGCGAGCTCAGCACCAGCGCGCTGATGGTCGGGGCGAGGACTTCGATCTCCGCGCTGCTCAGGGGCGAGCGGTCGGAGCGGCCGGTGACCGCGAGCAGCACCGAGCGATGCTCGTCGCTGACCCGCTGGAAGGCCAGCCGCTCGCAAAGCCCGTCAACGAGCTCCCCGGCCGTCTTCGGCGCCGGCGTGCCCAGCAGTCGGTCGGGGCGCGGTCCGGACAGGCCGCGCACGCCCGAGACCACGATGTGCTGCGGCATGTTCCACCGCCCCAGCATGGCCTGGGTGGAGATCCAGGCCGGTGCGCGGTCGGGATAGCCGTCCGGGGTTTGCCAGCCGAACGGCGGCTGCCCGAGGCCTTGAAGCAGGAAGACCAGGTCCGCCGCCGCGTCCGAGCGCCCGCCGAGGTCGTAGCGCAGGCCCAGCGCCCGCAGGCTGGCCGCCATCAGCTCCACCGGCCGGCGGAACTTCAGCCCGGCGCTGGACCGGAAGGCCCGGCTGTCCAGCACATGCCGGAGGACAGGCCCGATCGCCGTGTCCTCCGCGAGGTAGACCTTCGCCGCTGACGCGATCAGCGACGCCGGCGGGTCGTCGGAGACGAACCGCACGCAGATACGGCGGGCTATGTGTCGAGCCGTGCTCGGGTGGTGGGCGAGGTAATCGAGCAGCGACAGTCCAGTGGCTACTCCGTCCCTCGCGTCGGCGTTGGCGCTGCGCCAGCCGAGCACTCGCAGCGGCCCGACGTAGTGGCGCTCCGGCCGGTACTCGAACTCCCAGGTAGACCGGTCGACGTCCCAGCCGGTCAGGGCGAGCGCGACGTGCAACACGTCTGTCTCGGTGTATCCGCCGTCGACGCCGAGGGTGTGCAGCTCGAGCAGCTCGCGCCCATAGTCCTCGTTGGGGTTGGTGCCCGAGGAGCGCCAGTTGTTGAGGTAGGTCAGCATCGCCGGACTACGGGCCGACGCGGCGAGCAGGTCGGCGAACCGGCCGAGTGCGCGCGGCCGGATGACCTCGCGGTCGTCGACGGTCTTGAGCAGCAGCGCATGCTCGTTCTGAAGGTGGATGTGGAGGTGATTGCTCCACATCTCGACCATGAGCTCCTGCAGCTGACGGGTGCTCCACACGGCGCGGACCAGAGCCGCCGCCTGCAGGTCGCGCACCACGGTCTTTCGGTCGCCGCCGTACGCCGCCGCGATCGCCGCGTTGGACAGCCGCAGGGTCGGAAAGGTCAGCAGGATCCGCTCGACCTCGACGTCAGGGAGCAAGTTCGGCGCGAGCTGCTCATCGACCCACGCGTCGA
>JBKJUS010000042.1:0-4180 GCA_046590575.1 Mycobacteriales bacterium
CAGCGCCGGCGGCGACACCGACGGCCGCCAGCCGGGCGCCTTCGCGGGCCGCGTGGGTGGCCGCCTGCTGCTTGAAGAAGCCGATGCCGAAGCTCACGATGCCGAACACAAGGAGGAAGAGCAGGATCGAGACGAGGGCGAACTCCACGGCTACCGCGCCGCCGTCATCGCCGGTGCGCGCGTCGGAACGTGCAGAATGGCGCGACAATCCGGGATCCCCCTCCTCGATTATGAATACTATGTCACCGAATGTAGTCGACTGGCTACTCAGGATTGGGAGCAGTCTTCTCCACCATCACACGACTGGCCCGGTCGCGTAGCCATTTCGGCAATTTTCGCTGCTTCGTGTCGAGTGCTCCGTGGGCTCAGCCTGCTGCCACAGTGGCCACTACCCGGGCCCGGGCAACCGGTTCGTCCCACACCCGCCAGATGCGCAGCAGCCGCCGCACGCCGAGCAGCAAGATCGGCAGGGCGACGAGGACGGGAAGCAGCCAGGACGTCGCGCGGGAGGCTCCGGCGAAGACCAACCCGGTCAGTGTCGTACCCATCGCCAGGCGAGCGGAGTAGGCCGCCATTGCGCCGGGAGGGGCCGGCGTGTCTCGCGGCCCCCGGAGCTCGGCCTTGTGCGGACGGCTCACGCTCAGCGTGAGGCAGGTCGCGACGACGCTCACGGTTGCGGTGGCCACCGCGCCGAGCATGGCGCTGACCTGGGCCCCCGTGGGGCTTCCGTCAGCTCCCAGCAGGCCGGCCGCCATGGCGATGGCGATGCACGCCACACAGGTTTCGGCAGTCACCCACGTCTTGGCCCGCACCACGAGAGCCGGATCGTGCGGCAGCGAGGCCATCCAGACCGCGCCGGTGCCGTCCAGGCAGAAGACGTTGACGCCGAAGAGCAGGCCGGCGCCGGCGGCGACGAGCCCTGGAAGGATGGAGAGCGTGGTCCAGCTCACCCCGACTGACAGTGCCGCCAGCCCAGGAAAGAGGGCCAGCACGAGTGCGCCCCGGCGCAACGAGCTGGACCGCCACACGCTGGCCCGGTCGACTGCGAGCAGCTCGGCGAACATGCTGCGACGGGCGCGGCGGACCCGAAGTGTCCGTGACTCGCGGAATGTCCCCGCATCGCCAGGGCGGCGTAGGGCCCAGGCGCAGGCACGCGGCCCAACGACGAGGCACAGTGTCGCTGCGATGAGGAAGCCGACCAAGAGCCTGGCCCAGGGTCCGTAGATCCCATTCGCCGACTGGTCGAGGGCGAGCACGAGGGCGAAGGTGGGCGCGCGGTCGAGCAGCCCGACCGCACCGATCGCCTTGGTCGCGACGAGCACGCTGAGGCCGAGCAGCCCGGCAGCCGACCAGACGAGCCGGCGACCAGCCCGAGTCTGCCGCAGGCCCACCACCACCCAGCCGACCAGCTGGCCCAGCGTCGTGATGAACGCGATGTAGACGAGCACGAGGGCGACACCGGGCAGTGCGTGCCAGGTGAACGGCACGAGGAGGGCGGTCGCCGCGGTCAGCGTGATCAGCTGGCTGACCCAGGCGAGGTTGAGCGGGAGCACGGCGAGGCCGGTGAGGTACTGCGTGCCAGGTCGCAGCGGATAGGCGACCAACTGCTCCCCGGGGTAGAGCTCCTGGCCGCCGGCGGAGGCGAGCGGAGTGATGACGGAGAGCACGCCGAAGCCGAGGAAGACGGCCGGAGTGGCGACGACGAAGTCGAGCAGCGTGTCCGGCGGCACCGAGCGAGTCGCCGCGGCGGCGCCGATCATGGCCAGCGGAATCAGCAGCCCGAGCAGCACGAAGCCGCTTCGCGCTCGCCGCGAGCGGACCATCGTCCAACGCAGACTGACAAGCGCCCGCAGCTGCGCAGCGGCAGACGTCCTCACGACAGCAGCGCGCGATAGCGTGCGGCGCCGTGCTCGCCGGCGAGCTCGATCGTCGGGGAGGCTGCGACGACCCGACCAGCGCGCAGCACCACGGCCTCGTCGCACGCGTCCACAGCGAGCGCGATCAGGTGGGTGGAGACGAGCACGGCCGCGCCGGCCAGGCGAGACTCCCGGATGACGTCCATGGTCGCCTCAACCCCGAGGGGGTCGACGCCGTCGAACGGCTCGTCGAGCAGTAGTAACGGCGGCGAGTGGAAGACGGCGAGCACCACCGAGAGTCGCCGGCCCATGCCGTGGGAGAATCCGGCCGTCAGTCGATGTGCGGCGCCGCCGAGCTCGAATCGCTCGAGCAGGTCGCGCGCGCGCGGCTCCCAGCCGGGCGGCAGCTGACGCAGTCGCGCGGCCAGGGCAAGGTGCTCCCACGCGGTGGCCCGAGGGATCAGACCGCCGACGTCGGGGCAGTAACCCACCCGGGCGCGTACGCCGGAAGGGTCGTCGGCCACGTCGATGCCGTCGATGGTGATGCTCCCCGAGGTGGGCGGCAGCACGCCGGCCAGCACCCGCAGCGTCGTCGACTTGCCAGCGCCGTTACGGCCGACGAGGGCGACGGCGGCACCGGGCCCGACGGTGAGGCTCAGGCCGTCGACCGCGCGGATGTCACCGAAAGAGACGACCAGGTCGTGGACGTCGGCGACAGCAGTCATGTGGCTAAGAGTAAAGGGCCTCGACGTCGCCGGCGTACGCCTTCATCACCACGGAACGCTTGAGCTTCAGGGTGGGCGTCAGCTCGCCGCCCTCCTCCGTGAAGTCGACCGGCAGGATGCGGAAGCTCTTGATGGCCTCGGCCTGGGAGACGGCTTTGTTCGCCTCGTCGACCGCACCCTGGATCACCGCGCGCAGGTCAGCGTCGTCGACGAGATCTGCGACGGTGGCCTCCGTCGGCTTGCCGGCATTGCCTCGCCAGGCCGGGAAAGCGTCCGGGTCGATGGTGACCAGGCAGCCGATGAAGGGCTTGTTGTCGCCGACGACGATGCACTGGCTGACGAGCGGGTGGGCGCGCAGCCGGTCTTCGAGGACGGCGGGGGCGACGTTCTTGCCGCCGGCCGTGACGATGAGCTCCTTCTTGCGGCCGGTGATCGTGAGGTAGCCGTCTGAGTCGAGCTCGCCGATGTCACCCGTGTGGAACCAGCCATCAGCGATCACCTCGGCCGTTGCCGCCGGGTTGTTGTAGTAGCCGCGGAAGACGTTGCCGCCCTGGAGCAGGATCTCGCCGTCGGCAGCGATCTTCACCGAGGTGCCGGGGATGGCCCGGCCGACAGTGCCGATCTTGATGTTGCCCGGCGCGTTGAGCGTGGCTCCCGCCGAGGTCTCCGTCAGGCCGTACCCCTCACAGACCAGAATGCCGATGCCGCGGAAGAAGTGGCCGAGGCGTGCCCCCAGTGGAGCGCCGCCGCTGACGGCGTGGCGTGCCTGCCCACCGAGGGCGGCCCGCAGCTTGCTGTAGACGAGCTTGTCGAAGAGCTTGTGCTGCACGCGCAGGGCGAAACCGACCGAGCCCCTGTCCTGCGCCTGGCTGTACTCCACGGCGACTGCCTCAGCGCGATCGAAGATCGCTCCTTTGCCGTCAGCGTGCGCCTTCTGTTTCGAGGAGTTGTAGACCTTCTCGAACACCCTGGGCACCGAGAGGATGAAGGTGGGCTGGAAGACCGCGAGGTCGGGCAGCAGGTTCTTGACGTCCGCCGTGTGCCCCATCCGCGTCCGGTTTCGCACGCAGCCGACCTGGATGAGCCTGGCGAAGACGTGGGCGAGGGGCAGGAAAAGCAGGGTGGAGCCCGAGTCGTTGAAAAACGACGTGAGATAGCCGCTCGTCGACGCCAGGTCGAAGAGGAAGTTGCCGTGGGTCAGCTCGCAGCCCTTGGGACGGCCAGTCGTGCCCGAGGTGTAGATGACGGTGGCGAGGGTGTCGGGCGTGAGCTGGGCACAGCGCTCCTGCAGCTGGGCCTTTGTCACGCTCTGGCCGGCACCCTTGAGCGTGTCGACACCCAAGTCGTCGATTGTCCAGACGTTGGCCAGCGCGGGCAGGGAGCCGCGGACGTCGGCGACGATCGCTCCGTGGAGCGTCGACTCGACGATGACCGCCACCGCGGCCGAGTCGCTGAGGATCCACTGGACCTGCTCGGCGCTCGAGGTCTCATAGATCGGCACGGTGACGCCACCAGCGGTCCAGATCGCGAAGTCGCAGAGCGTCCACTCGTATCGCGTCTTCGACATGAGGGCGACCCGGTCGCCCACCTGCACGCCAG
>JBKJUS010000061.1:0-62896 GCA_046590575.1 Mycobacteriales bacterium
TGGGGGAGACGTTGAAGATGGTGTTGTCGTTGACCGCCACCTGAGCCGTGATGACCGGGTACGACGATGCCGGCGCAATGAGGTAGCCGACCTGGTCGTTGGCCAGGCTCAATGTCACGACCTCCTGCGCGTCGCCGACGGAGTCGCGGATCCCGAACGCGATCTCCGGATACCCCTCGCCCGGCATCCCGGCGAAGAGGACACCCCCCACGCGCAGGGCCGAGGTGATCGTCATCAGCGTGTTGCCGGCGACCCACGGGTTGGCGTTGCTGCGCAGCAGCTTCGCGCCGATCCGCCCGCCAGCGGTGAAGAGGGCCAGGACGGCGGGGCCGGTGATGACCTCGCGGATCTCCCGACGCGCCGCGGCGACAGGTCCACGGACCGGCTTGGCGGCAGCCAGCGACTGCTCGACGTGGGCCATGTAGTTGGCCACGACGGCCGCCTTACGCGACAGCTTCTCGGAGTAGCCGGGGTTGTTCGGCGAGCTGAAGGAGCAGACCGGACGACACGGCTGGGTCCGGCCGACAGCCCCTTGCATGGCGAGTCCGACGCCGCCGTACCGACGGGTCATCTCATCGCCGAGGTACTGCGGCCAGTCGCCGTGCACGCCGGTGCCACCACCGGCTGTGGCATGAGCGGCGTAGGCCATGTACGTCGCGACGGCGTCCCCCTGCGGGGTTCGGGCCTGCAGCACCCGCACCAAGGAGTCCTTGCCGGCGGTCACGCAAGCGTCGGGGCCGGTGTAGACCGGCGTGCGGCCCTGGTTGAGACCCTCCGGGCAGCTCTGGTTGTAGATGAGGTCGGCCGCGTCGGAGTGACCGGCGACGACGTCGGCGAAGCGCCGCTGCGCATAGGCCGTTTCGATGGCTGCGATCGTCTGGGTCCGCATGAGCTGGAAGTACGACTCGGGTACGCCGCCCCACGCGCCGATCGTGTCCGGGCCGCCGTGGGTGTGGTCCGAGGCGATCAGGATGTTCGTCAGGGGCAGCCGCGGGATGTCCTTCGCGACCTGGGCGGCCATGTCGACGGTCCCGAAGGGCCCGTTGCGGTAAGCCGCGAAGACGCCTTGCGTCTCGATGGTGGCGATCGCGATCGCGGTTTTGCCGTCGTCGAAGACGATGGCGCGGGCCTTGATCCGATCACCGCCGGCCACCGTGCGTCCGGTCGAGCCGCGACCGACCACTGCGTTGGGCAGGACGCTGCCGTTGCCGAGGCCGCTGCCGCCGAGGTTGATCTCGCCCAGGCCGACGACATCGGGGGAGATGTCCCGCGCCGAAGCGCCGACGGCGTACGCCGGGATGGTCACGAAGACCGGCGGGCTCAGCGGCGAGGCGAGCTCGCTGTCCCTGTCGCGCTCGCCGTCCCTGTCGCGCTCGCCGTCCCTGTCGCGCTTGTCCTCGTCGTCTTTGTTCTTGCTCTTACCTCGGTCCCGGCCGTTGCCCGGGTCGTCTGACTGTGGGCCGCCCCGTCGGGCGAGTACGCCGATCTGGTAGCTCAGTCGCGCACCGAAGGGGACCGAGCGGTCGTCGTACGACGTCGCGTCGGCGGGCAGTGTCGCGATCCGTGCGCTATTGCGATGAACCACGATCGCCTCGCCGCGAACTCCGCCGGGCAGGTCGACCGGCTCCCACGTCAGGGCCACGGAGAGCGCCTCGACGACAGCGGTCAGGCCGCCGGGCGGGCTCAATGGGCGCGAGTCAGGTGCGGCGGTCGCCCCGAGCTCGCCGGCCAGCAGGGCGAGAGCGGCGAGCAGCGGAAGGAGAAGTCGGCGGTGCACCAGGACCTCGCGGTTGGCAGACGGTGGTGGGGGAGGCATTCGACGCCGGCCCTCGATCCCCTGTCTTCTCGCTCGCCGCAGCCGTTCACTCCCAGACTGGTGGGAGTGAGCGGGCGGCTGGGTCAGCTTCACCTAGATCGGCATCGGGTCACCTAGAGTGGACCGCATGGCAGAGCTCAGTCGTACCTACGAGGTGCGCACCTACGGCTGCCAGATGAACGTCCACGACTCCGAGCGCATCAGCGGGCTGCTCGAGGGCGCCGGCTACTCCCGCGCGGCCGACGGTGACGGTGCCGATGTCGTGGTCTTCAACACCTGTGCTGTGCGGGAGAACGCCGACAACAAGCTCTACGGCAACCTCGGTCGCCTGGTGCCGGTGAAGAAGAGCCGGCCGGGTATGCAGATCGCCGTCGGCGGCTGTCTCGCGCAGAAGGACCAGGGCGCGATCCTCGACCGTGCCCCGTGGGTCGACGTCGTCTTCGGCACCCACAACATCGGGTCGCTGCCTGCGCTACTCGAGCGGGCGCGGCACAACGCCGAGGCGCAGGTCGAGATCCACGAGGCGCTCGAGGTCTTCCCGTCGTCGTTGCCGACGCGCCGCGACTCGACGTACGCCGCCTGGGTGTCGATCAGCGTCGGCTGCAACAACACCTGCACGTTCTGCATCGTCCCGTCGTTGCGCGGCAAGGAGCGCAACCGCCAGGCTGCTGACATCCTCGCCGAGGTGCGGGCGCTGGTCGCCGAGGGCGTCCTCGAGGTGACTTTGCTCGGGCAGAACGTCAACAGCTACGGCTCAGACCTCGGCGACCGCCTTGCGTTCAGCACGCTGCTGCGCGCCTGCGGAGGCATCGACGGTCTCGAACGAGTGCGCTTCACCTCGCCGCACCCGAAGGACTTCACCGACGACGTCATCGAGGCGATGGCGACGACTTCCAACGTGATGCCGCAGCTGCACATGCCACTGCAGTCCGGGTCGTCCGAGGTGCTTCGACGGATGCAGCGGTCCTACCGGCAGGAGCGCTTCCTCGACATCGTGCAGTCGGTACGGCGGGCCATACCCGAGGCGGCCATCACCACCGACATCATCGTCGGCTTCCCCGGGGAGACCGAAGCCGACTTCGAGCAGACGTTGTACGTCGTGCGCGAGGCCCGGTTCACGTCGGCGTACACCTTCCAGTACTCGATCCGACCGGGCACGCCGGCCGCGACGATGGACGGGCAGGTGCCACGCGAGGTGGTGCAGGAGCGCTACGAACGGCTCGTCGCGTTGCAGGAGGAGATCTCCTGGGCCGAGAACACCGCGCAGGTCGGACGCACGGTCGAGGTGCTCGTCGCGCAGGGCGAGGGGCGCAAGGACGGCGCGACGCACCGCCTGTCCGGTCGCGCTCGGGACAACCGTCTGGTGCACGTCGCGGTCCCCTCAGTCGACTCGGTGCGGCCGGGAGACGTCGTGGAGACCGTCATCACCTATGCCGCGCCGCACCACCTGATCGCCGACGGGCCGTTGGTCGCGCACCGTCGTACCCACGCCGGCGACGTCTGGGCGCAGCGCCACGGGACGGTGGAGAGCACCCCCCCAGCCCCTGTCTCCCTCGGCCTGCCTACGCTGCGCCGCTGACGCCCTCGGACGCACTCGCGCCCGTCGTAGGGTGGGCAGATGCTCGTAGCCGCGGCGGTGTGCCCACATCCACCGCTGCTAGTGCCCGCAGTCGCGTCCGGTGCGGCGGCGGAGACCGCCGCGATGCGCGCGGCGTGCGTCGTCGCAGTACGCCGGCTGCAGGCTGCCCGACCTGATCTGCTGATTCTCGTCGGTGACGCGGACGAGACCGGCCCTCGTCGCGGCGGCGAACGTGGGAGCTTTGCCGGTTTCGGCGTACCGCTCGAGGTCACGCTCGGAGCCGGGTCTGCCGAGGGCGAGCCCGCAGGGCGACTGCCGCTCTCGTTGAGCGTCGGTACCTGGCTGCTGCAGGCGGCCGGGACGGTCGGTGTGCAGGGTGGATTCGGAGTGACGGCGTCGATGAGCTCGACCGAGGCCGCGGCCACCGGCGTCGCACTAGCCGCGCAGGCCGAGCGGGTCGCCCTGCTCGTCATGGGCGACGGCAGCGCCCGGCGCAGCGCGAAGGCGCCTGGGGCACTTGACGACCGCGCCGAGGATTTCGACCGGGTCGTCGCCACGGCACTGGCGGGAGCTGATTGCGCCGCGCTGCTCGATCTGAACGAACCACTCGCAGCGGAGCTGATGGTCGCGGGCCGGGCATCCTGGCAAGTGCTGGCCGGCGCCGGTTCGGGCGGGCCCTGGCGGGCCGAAGTGACCTACGACGATGCGCCGTACGGCGTGGGCTACTTCGTCGCCACCTGGCAGCGCGAGGGGATGTGACCGTCCACGTCGTGGCCGTCGTCGGGCCGACGGCGGTCGGCAAATCCGCGGCCGGCATCGAGGTGGCACGCCTGCTCGGCGGCGAGGTCGTCAACGCCGACTCGATGCAGCTCTACCGCGGCATGGACATCGGCACGGCGAAGCTGGCTCCGGACGAGCGCGGTGGCGTCCCCCATCACCTGCTCGACGTTCTCGACATTCAGGCGACAGCCACTGTCGCGGGCTACCAGAGCCTCGCGCGCACCGTCATCGACGACTTGCGGTCGCGGCACGTCACGCCTGTGCTCGTCGGGGGGAGCGGCCTCTACCTCCAGGCCGCCCTCGACGACCTGACCTTCCCGGGCACCGACGCGCAGATGCGGGCGGCGCTGGAGTGCGAGCTCGACGAGCTCGGTGCCGAGGTCCTGCACGCGCGACTGCTCGCCTTGGATCCTGACGCAGCGGCGCGGATTCATCCGGCCAACGGCCGCCGTACGGTGCGGGCCCTCGAGGTCATCGCGCTGACGGGCGAGCTCTACTCCGCGAGCGGGCCCGGCATGTCGGCCTACCGTGGCTACTACCCGTTGCGACTGCTTGGCCTCGACCTTCCGACCGAAACGCTCGACGAGCGCATCGCCCGGCGGGTCGACCTGATGTGGCAGCAGGGCCTGGTGGACGAGGTGCTGTCACTCGCGGAGCGAGGGCTGCGCGAGGGCGTGACCGCGAGCCGCGCGTTGGGTTACTCGCAGGTGCTGGCTTACTTCGCCGGCGAGTACGACGAGGCCGAGGCCCGGGCGCGCACCGTGCAGGCCACTCGGCGTTTCGTCCGACGACAGCGCTCCTGGTTCCGGCGGGACCCGCGGATCACGTGGTACGACGGCCCGGCGGCGCTGGTGGCGGGTGCTGCAGAATTGACCCAACCGGGCCATATCGGACTACCCACCGAGGAGCGGAGACTGCCGTCATGACGACGTTCGAGGTAGACCTGGTGGCCGCCATGCGGGATGCGATCCAGCAGCGGCAGTTTCTCCTCCGCTATCAGCCCCAGGTGGACCTGGCCACTGGTGAGGTCCTCGGTCTTGAGGCGCTGCTCCGCTGGCAGCATCCCGAGCGCGGCCTGCTCGAGCCGAGGGAGTTTCTGCCGATCGCAGTAGGCAGCGAGATGATCGTGGCGATCGGTCGGTTCGTCCTCGAGGAGTGCTGCCGGGAGGTGCGCAGCTGGCACGAGCTCTTCACCCCCGGCGTGACAAAGCCCAAGCAGATCTGGGCCAACGTCTCCGCGGTCGAGTTGATGCAGCCTGACTTCGTGGCCTACGTCACCGAATTGCTCACCGAGAGCAGCATCGGTTCCGGGGTGCTCGGCTTGGAGATCTCCGAGGCCGACCTCATCGCCCACAGCGAGGAAGTTCGCGCCACCCTGATCGCGCTCAAGGACGCTGGCGTCATGCTGGCGGTCGATGACTTCGGCACGTGGTACTCCTCGCTCTCCGGCATCAAGAATCTTCCACTCGACGCCGTGAAGCTCGGTCACCAGTTCGTCCGCGGCGTGGGTCAGGACCTCGACGAGGACGACGTCGTACTTGCGGTGATCAAGCTTGCCCACGCGCGAGGGCTGACGGTCGTCGCCGAGGGTGTCGAGAGCTGGACCGAAGGTGCCCGGCTCTGCGAGATGGGTTGCGACCGCGCCCACGGCTACCTCTTCGCCGGTCCGCAGGAAGCCGACCGGGCGCGCTGGATGCTCACTCGCGGCACCGGTTGGACGGTTCCCGCCCAGCCGTAGCACATACGATCAGGAGCGTGCGATTCACGAAAGGGCACGGGACGGCCAATGACTTCGTGCTGCTCGACGACCTCGACGGCCGGCTGCGGCTGACCGATGTCGCGGTGGCCGCAATCTGCGACCGGCGGCGCGGGGTCGGCGCGGACGGCATCCTGCGGGTCGTGCGTACGTCGGCCGTCCCGGGTTGGGACCACCTCGCTGACCAGGCCGAGTGGTTCATGGACTACCGCAACGCCGACGGCGGCGCGGTCGAGATGTGCGGCAACGGGATTCGGGTCTTCGCCCGCTACCTGGTGGACCACGGGCACGCGGTCAACGCTGAGATCCCGATCGCCACGCGCGACGGAGTCAAGACCGTGTGGCTGCGACCGAGCGGTGACGTGACCGTCGACATGGGTGTGCCGCGTGAGATGGAGATGCTGCCCGACGACGCTGTCTTCGTCTCGATGGGCAACCCGCACGTCGTGCTCTTCGCCGACGACCTCGCGACCGCCCCAGTGCACGAGGTGGGTAGCCGCATCGAGCAGGAATGGGACGGCGGCACCAACGTCGAGTTCGTCCACGTCGTCGACAAGGCAGCGATCGGGATGCGGGTGTGGGAACGCGGCGTCGGCGAGACCCTCTCCTGCGGCACCGGCGCCTGCGCCTCCGCTGTCGGCGCGCACGTGCGCGGATACACCGGGCGCGAGGTGGAGGTCACCCTGCCGGGGGGCACCCTGCACGTCGACTGGACCCCGGACGACAGAATGCTGATGACCGGCCCGGCGGTACTCGTCAGCGAGGGGACGCTGCGCCCTGAGTGGTTGACACTGCATGACCTGCAACCCGACGAGGAGCGCACGTGACCCCCGAAGAAGCGGCAGCAGCGGTCAAGGACGACATCGGCCGACTCGGCGGCGGTTTCATGCTCAGTGAGCAGGCCAAGGTCGCCGGGACGAGCGCCGGTATAGGGCGCTGGGCGATGTACATGATCGGCCGTGGCGGTGTGCTCGGCGACGTCGACCCCGACGTGGTCACGGCGGCGTACTACTTCCTCCCGGCGTCCAGTGTGCACAAGGGTTGGGGGAAGGGCCGGGCGGCTCTGACGCCGGCGGGTGCGGTGAGCCTTTTCACCGGCGCCTGCCACGAGTGGGGTCGCCGGCACCTGGCCGCGGTCAAGGATGCCGAGCGGCTCGCGGAGCTGTTGGAGCGGGTGGCCGCAGCCGCGGACGTGGCCGGCCTGCCGCTCTTCGCGGGCTGGCGCGCGGTGCCCCTGGCCGATGACCCACCGGCGCGGCTAGCCCAGCTGTGCCATGTGTTGCGGGAGTTTCGTGGCGGCATCCACGGCCTGTGCTGCATTGCGTCCGGCCTGACGCCACTCGAGGCGGTGCTCACCGGCGGAGGACCGGGCAATGCGACGTTCTTCGCCTGGCCCGAGCCCTACCCGGACGTCACTGGTCTCATGAGCCGGCGGGCTGAGGTCGACGCGCTCACCAACCTGCGCGCCGCTGCGCCCTGGTCGGCTTTGGAGAAAGCCGAGCGCGCCGAGTGCGTGGACCTACTTAGTGCCGCGTCGCAGTTGGCGACGTCCTCAACGGCTGGCTGATTCGTCAGGTCGCACGGGGGTTCGTGGAGCCGCGGGAATGCCACCGTGGGTTCGGAGTGGGTAGTTGGTCACGGCGACGACGCCGAGTTGTCGGAGGATGACGTGAGCTTCCTCCGACTCCGAGGCGGGATCGGCGCCGGTCTCGGAGTAGAGCCGGGCGAGAGCCATGAGGCTAAGCGCGAGCTCGAACGAAGCGGCGGCGACACGCGCCCCGTCCAGGCTGGCATGCAGCCGATTGCTCGCTGCCGTAAGCTCGCCGAGCTGCAGGTACGCATAGCCGGCCAGACGATCCAACATCGCCTTCAGCACCGGTACGCCGCCTAGCTTGCGCTCCTGGTCCTCGATTTGCTCCACGAGGGCGAGGGCGCTCTCCGAAGCCATCAGCGCCACCAGGCGCTCGGCTTCTCGCGCATCGGTCTCGAGAACCAGTCTCTTGGCTCCGATTCGCGTGAGCACTTCCCGTGCCTGGGCGAACAGCCGCCCTGCCTCATCGAGTTCCCCATGACGCATCGCCACCCGACCGAGATTGCTGGTAGCGATGCCGGACCCGATGGGAAACTTCGCGCCGCGCCAGAGCCGGAGGGCATCGCGGAAAAGCGTCGCGGCGCTGTCGAGATGGCCCTGATCGGAGAGGATCTCGCCGCTGTTGTTCGACGCCTCTCCAATCTGGACGACGTCACCGGCGATCTGTCGGGCGTGGCGGCTACGTTCGTAGAAGTCGAGGGCTTCCCGCCATCGACCCTCGTAATAGGCACCGACGCCGAGGTTGTTCAAGGTGTTGGCCTGGCCGGTGAAGTCGCTGAGCTGGCTGTAGATCGTCAGAGCCTTGTCACGGTAACCACCGATGTGGCCATGCCCCATGTCGGTGTGCGCCCAGTCGAGCAGGTAGTACGCGTGAGCCAACGTCGGTAGGTCGTCGACTGCTAGCGCCTCGCCGACGGCCTGCTCGAGGTACCGGACTGAGTCGGCGTAGCGACCCTGCCGCAGCCGCGCCGCCCCGTAGGACACCACGAGGTGGGCGTACGACCGACGTGCCTCCTGGTCGTCTCCGGGTGCACCGAGCTGCCGTTGGCCTCTGCTATACCACTGCAACGCCTGCGTGAAGGAGCCGGAGCGTTCCCGCAGCCAACCCTCCTTGCCGCAGAGGCGCACGGTTCGCATGCGGTCGTCGCGACAGAGTTGGCGAGCCGCGCGGTAGGCCCCCGCCGCCACGTCGTATTGCCCGCTCTTCTCTGCGACGTCGCCGAGACTTTCGCAGACATCTACCAGCTCAGCCGGCGCCACCGTTGTCAGCCGGCGGGCGCTGGCCACCGCGCGCTGGTAGAGCACAGTCGCTTCGACAAGACCAGCATCGGCCCGGGCACGCTCGGCCGCCTCGACCGAGTATGTCCAAGCCTTCTCGAACACCTGTGCCTCGAAGAAGTGGAGAGAAA
Organism: Mycobacteriales bacterium; assembly: GCA_046590575.1. Taxonomy (GTDB): domain Bacteria; phylum Actinomycetota; class Actinomycetes; order BP-191; family BP-191; genus DATLNF01. Next base: position 8,932 of record JBKJUS010000061.1, read on the forward strand.
GCAAGTCGTATGCCGTCACCGTGCCCGGGACTGCCGATTCCTCGAGTGCCTCGCCCGCGTGACGGTGGAGTGCTTGCCGACGGCGATAGGGCAACGCCTCGTAGGCCACGTCGCGCATGAGCGCATGCCGGAATCTCACGATCCCACCCTCGACGGAGAGGAAGGCGCCGAGCTCGCGGCCGATCGCGGTGCGCGCGTTCACCCGGTCGGCATCGGCCATCACCGCTTGCAGCAGCCACATCGGGAAGCGTCCGCCGAGGACGGCGCCGTATCGGAGCAGTGAGCGGTCTGCTGCCGAGAGAGTGTCGATGCGCGCGGAGATCAGCGCCTCGACGGTGTCCGGCAGCGTGTCGGCAGCGCCGCCGGCCCGCGCGGCAGCGATGAGTTCTTGGAGGAAGAGGGGGTTTCCACCGCTCCGTTCGATGACGGTGGCGAGCACATCGGGCGGCAGAGGTGTCTCGTCCGCCGCCGCCGCGACCATCGCCGCGGTCTCGTCGGGGGCCAAAGGCGCCAGCTTCAAGACTTGGACGGTGTCGTCCGGCTCGCTGTAAAGGCCGCCCGGAACGTCGCGCCGAGTCACACACGCGAGCCAGTGCCGCTCTTGGACGCCGGCGAGCAGATGTTCGAGTAGCTCGCTCGAGGCATCATCGAGCCAGTGCGCATCTTCGACAACGAGGAGGGTCGAACCAGGGAGCATCCGTTCGAGGAGCTCTGTGACCGCAGCGTGCATCTGGGGTCGTCGGAACTGCTCCTCGAGCCGTCGTGTCTCGGGAGTCGAGGGCAGCTGCGCGCCAAACGGGATGCCGATTAGGGGCAACCACGGCTCAAGAGTCGGCGCGAGAGCATGGACTCGCTCGCGAAGGGCGATCTTCGTGTGCTCCTCAGACCCGGCTGCTGCGGCGCCGAGCAGACTGCGCAGTGGTGCACGAAGCGCAAAGTACGGTGACATGAAGCCGTACTGCGTGCCCTCCACGACGAACTGCGGGGCAGCGCCGACGGACTCCCGCGCATGACTGATGAGCCGGGACTTGCCGAGACCGGGATCACCCACGAGCAGCACTACTGACCCGGTTCCACGCTCTGCGCTCGACCAGGCTGTCGACAGCGCAGAGCGTTCGGTGTCCCGGCCGACCAGAATCGGAGCCGACGTGTCATCGGCCCGGCGGCCCCCTCGGGCACCGAGCACGAGGGATGCGTCGACCGCCTCGCTCTTGCCCTTGACGAAGAATGGCGGGATCGCCTCGAGGTCGAAGTCCTCACGGAGCCGCTCGGTGACGTCGCGCGTCGCGAGGACACCTCGCTGCGGGGCGTTGCCCATCACCCGCGCCGCCAGGTTGACCACATCGCCCATGACGCTGAAGCAACGACGGCTCTCACCGCCGACGCCGACCGCGAAGGCATGGCCCCGGTTGACCCCGAGTCGAACATCCAGGCGGGTGTTCGCGTCGAGGATCGTCCGAGTGACATGGAGCATCCGGTCCTCGTCGTGGCCGGCGCTGCGCGGCGCGCCCGCCGACAACAGAATTTTGCCGCCGTCGGTGTCGATGTCGGTGGAGAGGAAGCACACGTCGTGGCGTTCGCAGGCGTTTTGGGTCGTGCAGACCAGCTCGTCGAGAGCCTTGGCAAGAGACTCGGGGCCCTCGTCGGCGAGCACCCTTTCCACACCGCTGAACCGCAGGAAGGCGATCGTCGCCTGCCGGTGCTCTCCCCACCGGGGGTCTGCTTCGAGATGTTCGCGCAAGCTGTCCGGTACGGCGAGAGCGGCCGGAGCGCCGGCGATGCGGACTACCCGCTGCGGGGGTAGCACGTCTGCGGTCCGCTTTCGCTTTAGCAGCCGGCCGGGGTCTTTCTCCCGGCCGAGCCAGCTTGGATCGATCCGGGCGGCCGTCTCCGGGCTCAGCAGGATCTCGCCGCCTCCTGCGATGGACTCCATGGCGCAGGTCCGGGTCGCCGTTGGTCCGGTGACGATGAGCTCCCGGTGGGTGTCCCCGACCAGGAACAGGTCGACCGGACCGCTGTGCACCCCAATCGCCATCCGTAGCGTGACGATGCCGGAACCGGTGTCCACCCGGGCCAGCCGGGAGAGTGCGTCCTGCATCCGGTCCGCAGCGACTGCGGCGCGCGCCGCGTGCTGCTCCCCGTCGAAGAGCAGCAGCAGGGCGTCACCGCCGAACTTGAGCAGATCTCCGCCTCGGTCCGCGGCGATGTCGAGAAGCTCGCCGAAGAGCTCGTTGAGGATGTCAGTGAGCTGCTCGGCGCCCACCTTGCCCTTTCGGGCGAGGCGCTCGGACAACGGGGTGAACCCGGAAACGTCGGCGAAGACCAGTGTGCCGTCGACTTGGCGGTGAGCGAGGTCAGGTTCCGCGGCCAACCATGAAGAGACGGTCAGCGGCACATAGGGAGCGAAAGCTTCCTCGTGGGACAGCATTCGACTCCTTCAGGCCGGTGACGGGGCCACTCTGACGGGTGGCACCAGCCAGCGACAGTCGACTAGGCGGCAGTGTCGGATTGCTGACACTGCGATCACACCAGGTAGTCGATGAGTTAGAAACTGTAACAACGACGCTGGGGGCCCGGCGTCGTACCGGGGGGGCCAAGTTCGGCGTCGTCCGGTGGCTTGTCCCGACCCCCGGATGACGACAGGACTCTCATGAAGCAGCGTGGACGCAACCGTCTGGTACGGACGATCGCCGCGGCCGGGTTGCTGCCGGCCTTACTGACCCTGCAGCTCGTCGTTGCGCCCGGCGCGGACGCCGATCCGGGCGATCTCGATCCCGCCTTCGGCAACGGTGGGATCGCCACCCTGATTGTGCCGGACCAGGTGCTGCACGCGGCCTCCGCCCTCGGCGTCCAGAGCGACGGCAAGATCGTGACGGCGGGGGCGTTGGCCTCGAGTGCCACCAGCCCACCCGACAAGTGGGTCATCCATCGTTTCCTGCCCGACGGGACCGTCGACTTCGCCTTTGGTGACGGTAGCGGGTACGTCACCTACGCGCCGGACACCTCGATTCTCGGAACTTATGTGACCGACCTCGTGGTCCAGAGTGACGGTGGCATCGTCGTCGCCGGCTTTACCGAGATCACCGCGGGCATCGCGAACGTCTACGTCGAGCGTTTCGACTCCACGGGCGGCACCGACGACACCTTCGGCGGCACCGGCCCGGTGGTCTTTTCACCGGCCAGCCGAAATCTCGGCGGAGAGCTCGCCCTCCAGCCGGGCGCCTCAGCAGGCGATCCCGCCGCCATCGTGCTCGGCGCTTGGGCGGAGGGAACGAATCCGTTCTTCCTCACCCGGCTGCTGCCGGGCACCGGCGCGATGGATCCGACGTTCGCCGGGGACGGCGTGGCCGAGGTCGACTTCGGGGTTCGGGCCGTCCTTCAGGACATCTTCGTGCAGCCGGACCGGAAGATCCTGGCGAGCGGGCACATCCGTAACGGTGCTCCGCTGGACAACGCCGGGATCGCCCGGCTGCTGCCTGACGGCGTCGCCGACCCCGGCTTCGGCGGATTTGGAGTTGCCCCCACGCCACCCGGCTCGATCGTCTACGACCTCATCCCAGGGTCGGACGACCACGCCACGGTGCTTTCCACCAAGCCCGACGGCACCATCGTCGTCGGCGGCAACTCATTCGGGCCCAGGACCGCTCAGGCAACGCTGGCTGAGATCGCCCCCAATGGCGCCAGCCTGGTTGGCTCCACCGCGAGTGCGTCGATGTTCGACGCGGCTGACGTCACCTCCGCGGTCGGCGCCGTGGCCGTCGACGCCGACGGGGCGACCTACCTGTTCGGCTCGGGTGACGATGACAACCCGGACTCCTCTCCGCGCGCAGGGGTCAAGCGCTTCAACGGGCTCACGGCGGATCCGGTGTTCGGCAGTCAGACCTTCCTCTGCTCCGGTACAACGGCGCAGGCCGGCGTCATCGACGACGCAGGCCGGGCGCTCGTCTCGAGCGGCTGCGGCGGGTTCACCCAGACCGTCGCTCGCTACCTCACCGTCCCATCGGTGCCCGCCCTGGCCAACATCGCCTGGACCGTTACGCCCTCCTCGGCCGCGGCACAGGCGCTGGCCCTGCCGATCAGCTCGCTCGACCGCGCAGACTTCGCGGACCGCAACAGCAGCCCGTTGAACAGCAGCCCGCTCAACTCCTCACCGTTGAACTCTTCCCCCCTGAACTCGTCGCCGCTGAACAGCTCACCGCTGAACTCGTCGCCGCTCAACAGCAGCCCGTTGAACAGCAGCCCGCTGAACAGTTCCGCCTTCCCGCCCACCCTTCTGTCGGAGATTCCGCTCCGGGTCGCCGGCGGCTGGGAGAGCATCCTGGCGGAGACTGCGCTGGCCGGGATCCCGGACAATGCGCGGACGATCCAGCAAGTGTTCGCCCTGAACCCTGCGCCCGCCGGCCTGAGCAGCCTCACGCTGGCACATATCCCGCTCAACAGCTCCCCGCTGAACACCGCAAGCCTGGCCGCCGTGCTCTACGGCAACACCCCGGTGGTGCGGGTCGGGACACCCTTCGTAGGTGCCCCTCAGGGCACATCTGGCAGAGACCAGTGGTGCACGTTCCTAGCCCCCATGCGCTTCAACTGCACCAACGGCGTGAATCCCGACGTGACGCCGTTGTGGGCACTGGAGCTCAAGGGCGATGAGCTGGGTGCGTTCTACCGCAGCGACATTGAGATTTTCGCGGGCACGCCCGACCCGGGCTCGCCGTTGATGACTTTGCGGCTGAGCAACATCGAGCAGAGTGTCGTCCCGACGGGCGGGATCACCTACGCGGCCGCGCCAGGACTCTTCAGCTGCCCTTCGGCGACGGGCTGCGCCGTCGACGAGACGCTGGCGAGGGCGCAAGCCTCCGCAGGACTGCCCGATGTCTCACCCACCGCGACGGTGGCGGACCTGCGGTCAGTGCCCGAGGCGGAGTCGCTCAGTCTCAGTGCGCTGATCGTCGGCCTCATTCCCGCCGAGGACTTCCCGTGGGAGACGATCTCGCTGAGCTCGCTCTTCGCGCAGGCTGGCTTTGCCGGCGACTCTGCCGAGTATCAGCTTGCGTTCGACCTGGTGTGCGAGCAGTCCGACGGACTCAGCCTTCGCTTCAACCTGCCGAACGGCGCGAGGTACATCCCTGGCTCGTTCACGATCGACTTCGGCGCGGCCACCTACAACCCGCCGATCGGCGAGACGTTCTCGCCGACACCTGCTCCGTCCCCGAGCGGCCCGAGCTTCGGTGACCCGAGCGAGGACGAGGGCGGTCTCTTCTACGCCGAGTTCGGCAGCCCGGCCTGCACCAGCCCCACGAGCAACACCCCGGTCACCGTCACTGCGAGGCTGCGCGCCCTTACCCCGCCGAACCTCGGTGTTGAGGATGCCAGCGCCTCCGTCCGGGTCAACGCCGTCCCGGCGCTTCGCGTCACCGGCGCCTCGCTGGAGACCTTCGACGGCCCGGAGTCGAATAACGACACGTTCGAGACCGCCGTGCCGATCGACGACGACGTCCTTTACACCGGCTTCATCTCAAGCAAGAGCGACGTCGACGTGTGGAGGTTCACCGCTCCGACGGCCGGCAGCGAGATGACCATCTTCGCGAGCCACCTGCCGGCCGACTTCGACTTCGCCGTATTTGGCCCGCGCTTGCCGGACAGCCGGAGCGCGCCGCTGAACTCCTCGCCACTGAACAGCAGCCCGCTGAACAGCTCGCCGCTGAACAGCTCGCCGCTCGAGGACCAAGGCGGCTACTCCGCGCCCGGTGGCGCTGATATCGCACCCGACACGATCCAGGACAGCCCGCTCAACTCCTCTCCGCTGAACAGCTCACCCTTGAACTCCTCTCCGCTCAACAGCTCCACCTTGCGTGGCTCCGGGGTGCAGCGCGGCATCCGCGACGAGGTGATCACGCTGACTATCACGGAGGAGGACGCCGGACAGACGTTCTACCTCGCCGGCGTCGGTTACAACGGCGCGAGTGCCACGTCGCCGTACCTCGTCCGGATGAAGACCACCGCGGCCCCGCCCGACCTGCCCTGTGTGCAGCGCAGCTTCGGCACCGGCGGCGCCAGCGGCGCGGACGTGCCGGTCGCTGCCGACCGGGAGACGCTGTTCCTCGTCAACCAGAAGCGGTTCGGTGACGCCTACGGAAAGACCGAGACCGACGCGATGATGGCCAAGCTGCGTTCTCTCGCCGCGCTGGCCGAGGTGAAGGGTGTGGTGCTGTCCGTCGAGTCGAACGCGGCGGTTGCCAACGCCTACGCCGCCTGGGATCGCGACGTCTGCTCGGTCAAGGCGCCCAACGCAGTCGTCGACGCCCTCGCGTCCTTTGTCGACACGAAGCGGTCCGGCGTCACCGGGCTGCGCCATCTGGTGCTGGTCGGGTCCGACGAGATGCTGCCCTTCTACCGGGTCCCGGACCTGGTCACCCTGTCCAACCAGAAGGATTACGCCGAGCCGGCAGCTCTCTCTGGCCTCGACAACCCACTCTCGCGGGCCTACCGGCGCGGCTATGTCATCACCGATGACAAGATCGGCGACTTCGACCCGATGAACTGGTTCGGCGGCAAGCTCTTCGCGCCTGACGTGGGCATCGGCCGCGTGGTCGAGAGCCCGGCGGAGATCATTCGCCAGGCCGACCGGGTGCTCGGCATCAAGAAGGTGTCACCACCCATGAAGTCCGTCGACGTCACGACGTCGTCGTTCACGGCGGGCTACGACTTCCTCCGTGACGGTGCGCAAGAGATCGACCAGACGCTGCGCAGCCGCGCCCCGAGTGGTCCGTCGTCGAAGATCAGCGAGACCTGGACGGCGCAGGACATCACAGGTGCGCTCAACGCCAACCCGCGGGTCTCGACCGTCCTCGCGCACTACGACCACTACCGAGCGCTGCCCGCCGCCAACAACCTCAGTGCCAACTCACCGACACCGCTGTTCAACGCGACCGACCTGCGGTCATCGGCGCTTGCGCCCGGCGCGCTGCTCTTCACCCTCGGCTGCCAGTCGGGGATGAACATCGCTGACACGCTGGTCACGCTCGGGCCGGACCACCCGGACGCCAAGAAAGAGGCCGACTGGGCCCAGGTCGCAACGGGTGAGAAGTTGCTCACGTACGCCGCCAACACCGGCTTTGGCTACGGCGACACGGAGGTGGTCGCCTACTCGGAGCGGCTCTTCGGCAACTTCGCCCGCGGCCTCGACGGGCAGGCGACGGTAGGGCAAGCCTTCGCGCTGGCCAAGAGCGCCTATATCGCTGGCCTGGGTGGACTCCCCAAGGTCGGCGTCTACGACCACAAGCTGCTCAGCGAAGCCACGTTCTACGGATGGCCCTTCCTGCGCGTCGGGTCCTCCGGTTTGCTGGCCCCATCCTTCGTGCCGCAGCCCGCGCCGGCCGCACCAGCTGCCCCGACGATGCGGACACGTGCCTTCGACGAGTCGATGACCTTCAATCGTGTCAACACAACCCGGGGCAGCTATTGGACTGAGCTGGGCCAATCGCTCATCACCGAGCATTTCCGTCCGATTCAGCCGATGCACACACTCGACGTGACCCCCACTGACGGCTTCAAGGTCAATGGGGTGTGGTTCGACGTGGTCCGGTTCCGCGACATCGGCGCCAGCACGGGCATCGACCCGCACCTGTCCATCCCGACTGTGGACCTGTCCTCGTCGTCACCCGAGCCCGCGCTGGGTGACATCGCTTTCCCGGCGGCCCTGAGCAACTTCGGCACAGCACCCACGGCTACGGGACGCAAGACGACGTTGATGCTGCTCACGGGACAAAGTGCCAGCACCGCGAATCTTCCTCCCGGGCTCGTGGTGCAGCGCTTGTTCACCCGGCTCGCCGGGGAGGTCGCCCGGACCGACGGCAACAACTTCACTCCGCCGCAGCTGCGCAACATGACCGCGGGCGTCCTCGGCTCTTTGGCGGCGTTCCGGGCGGAGACACCGGACGCCGACGTGAGTCGCATGCGGGTCTTCTACACCGATGACACCGCTACGCCTGTCAACGGCGACATCACGTTCAAGACCGTCGACCTGGCCCCGGCCGGTGGCGGAGCGTGGAGCGCGGCCGTGACTCTGCCGCCGAACGCCACTCGCGTCACCCAATGGTGGGTGCAGGCGCAGCGGATCTCGGGTGCGACGGGTACGTCGAACAACAAGGTCGCCTACTACACCGCTGAGTCGCAGCCACCGACGACCGGGTCTGGGCTCGTCCTCACCGTGTCGCCGACCCCGACGGCGTCCGGCTTCTACGCCACCACCCCGACCATCACCGTCACGCCCCCCGCAGGCGAACCCGTGCCGAGCTACGAGCAGCGGGTGGACGGTGCTGCCTTCGCGCCGTACACCGGGCCGATCACCGTGACCGGGGACGGCTACCATCAGGTCGACGTGCGAGGGTCGGACGGGTCGTTCGGCACGGCGAGCATGGTGGTCGACACGGGTCGGCCGACGGTCCGGATCTCCGTGCCGTTCGACGGCCAGTCCTTCGCCGTCGGCCAGGCGGTCACCGCGCAGTTCACGTGTGCTGACGCCGGGTCGGGCATCGCGAGCTGTGTGGCGCTCGACCCGCTCCAACTGAACACCTCGGAGGGGGAGCACACCTTCCGAGTCCGGGCGACCGACAACGTCGGTAACACCACGACGGTGAGCCACACGTACTACGGCGGCAAGTACCTCTTCGAAGGTTTCTTCTCGCCGGTTGAGAACCCCAACGTCTACAACAAGGCGAAGCCCGGCAGCTCCATCCCGGTCAAATTCCGGGTGCGGGACCGGGCGACCAACGCCATCGCGAGCGCGCTAAGCACGGTCGGCTCGATCGTGGTGACCAACTTGACTTGTCCCGCCGACGCGATTGTCGTCCCCATCGCCGAGCTCGACCTGTCGACCAGCGGCTTGAAGTTCGACCAGACCGAGCAGCGCTTCCATTACACCTGGAAGACGGCCCTCACCTGGAACGGCTGCAAGAAGCTGACGATCACCTTGGACGACGGCATGAAGCGTTTCGCCTACTTCGACTTTCGCAAATAGCTGCCCCGATCCCTGCCGGGCCGCGGCAGGGGATCGGGCGTTGCCTGTCGAACGAGCAGGAAACGCGACGTGACGGAGTCTTCTTTGAAGAGATCGGCGGCCCGCCGTACGGCGGCCGTGCTCGCTGCAGCTGCCGTGCTGCTCGGCGGCTCGCCCGGCTGGGGAGCGCAGCCGACGACCAGGGTGCAGGAGCCGGCCGAGGCGGCCATGGCGCTGGCTCGACTGCTGCCCCATGACCCCACAATCCCGGCGGAGGGTCCGGCCGCCGGGGAAAGCGCGCCGGGGTCGCGCTACCCCTACGCGATCCCACGGTCGACTGTCGACCGGCCGGACACCCAGGGCGGTCGCCTGGTCCACGTCGTCTACTTCCTCCCCGCTGACAAGCCGGATGAGTCGCTCGATGTCGCCGGCGTGCTCGACGTGTCTGTGGCGGCGCAGAATGCGTGGCTGGCCCGCGAGAGCGGTGGCCTCAAGTGGCGCTTCGACACCTTCTCGTTCGACGCGACCGTCGACGGCGCCACCCAGCGGATCACGGCGTACGACGTCACCTTCGTCCGCAGTAGCCGACCCGCCAGCGAGCTGCACGACATCTCCACCATTGACGACGAGCTCGTCGCTGCCGGGCTGACGCAGACTGACAAGCGCTATCTCATCTACGCCGCCGTCGACGGCAACGGCTCCTGCGGCTCGGCGTACTACCCGCTCGGTCAGCCCACCAACTCAGCGGCGGACGGGAAGTACGCAGGCGTCTACCTCGACTCCGTCGCCGGCTGCAGTGCTCGTGACTTCGCCACGTCGGTCGGCTCGCCGGGGATGACCGAGACCATCGCGCAGCAGGAGATCATGCACAACGACGGCGTCGTCCCGCTCTCCGCGCCGCATCAGTGCCTGCCCAACTACTTCCACGTCTGCACCCCCGGGCTGGCCCTCACGGCGCTCGACCCGGAACGCTTCGACATCCTCTTCCCGTTCGTCGGCGTACCGCTGCGCGACAAGAAGCTCGACCTCGGTCGCGACGACTACTTCCAGGCGCTGGGCACGATCCGAGACCTGGCGCGGAGCCCGTTCCTCACCTCCTGACCGGATAACCGAGGTGTACGGCGGGCGGTGGGGTGGGATCATGTCCACAGATGACTGATCACCGCGGCCACGAGCCGAAACTGGACGTCGAGCCCACGGACGAGGGGTTCGAGTTCCACGACATCGAGGGCGAGGGTCTCGACCTCGAGGACCGGCAGGCACTGCGCCGGGTCGCGGGGCTGCGCACCGACCTCGAGGACATCAGCGAGGTCGAGTACCGCCAGCTGCGGCTCGAACGGGTCGTCCTGGTCGGGGTCTGGACCGAGGGCAACAGTGACGACGCCGACAACTCCCTCGCCGAGCTCGCCGCACTCGCCGAGACGGCCGGCTCCGAGGTGCTCGATGCGCTGCTGCAGCGACGCGGCAGACCGGACCCGGCGACCTTCGTGGGCAGCGGCAAGGCCGTCGAGCTGCGCGACGTCATCCTCGAGACCGGCGCCGATACGCTGATCTGTGACGGTGAGCTGAGCCCCGGGCAGCTCCGTAAGCTCGAGGAGATCGTCAAGGTCAAGGTCATCGACCGGACCGCGCTGATCCTCGACATCTTCGCTCAGCACGCGACGAGCAAGGAGGGCAAGGCCCAGGTCGAGCTGGCGCAGATGACCTACATGCTGCCCCGGCTGCGTGGCTGGGGTGAGTCGATGTCCCGGCAGGCGGGCGGGCGGGTGGCCGGCGGTGCCGGGATCGGCTCGCGCGGACCGGGCGAGACCAAGATCGAGACCGACCGGCGACGGCTTCGGGCGCGGATGGCGAAGCTGCGCCGCGACATCAAGGCGATGTCGGTGGTCCGCGAGACCAAGCGCCAGGAGCGTAAGCGCAACGACGTGCCGTCGGTGGCGATCGCCGGCTACACCAACGCGGGCAAGTCCTCGCTGCTGAACCGGCTCACGGGTGCAGGGGTGCTCGTCGAGAACGCGCTCTTCGCCACGCTCGACCCCACCGTGCGGCGGGCGCTGCTGCCGGACGGTCGGGGATTCACCCTCACCGACACCGTCGGGTTCGTGCGCCATCTGCCGCATCAGCTGATCGAGGCCTTCAAGTCGACGCTCGAGGAGATCAGCGGCGCAGACCTGATCCTGCACATCGTGGATGGCTCGCACCCCGACCCGGAGTCGCAGCTGGCCGCGGTGCGGGAGGTCTTCGTCGAGATCGGTGCGCGCGACGTCCGCGAGATCGTCGTGGTCAACAAGATCGACGCGGCCGACGAGGTCGTCCTCGGTCGGCTCCGCCGTGAGGAACGCAATGCCGTCTTCGTGTCGGCCAAGACCGGCGAGGGGCTGGATTCGCTCATCGGGGCGATCGATGCCGACCTGCCGCGACCGCTGGTCGAGGTCGATGTGCTGCTGCCTTACCTTCGAGGCGATCTGGTCAGCAAACTGCACACCGACGCCGAGCTGCTCAGTGAGGAACACACCGGCGACGGCACCCGGGTGAAGGCCCGGGTCGCCCCCGCTCTGGCGGCCGAGCTCTCGCCGTACGCCGCCGCTCCCTCACCCTGACCGCGACCTCGCCTGCCGGCGACTGGGCGACGGGGATTGTGAAAGCGACGGTCGGCTTACGGCGACGTCGTGGTTCCGCTGATGCCTTCGGCATGGACTGACGAGGACAATGGCGCCATGAGAGCCAGTGCGGTGGCGGCGGTGCTCGCGGCGGTCATCGCCGTCGCACTTGGCGGCGGTCCGGCGTACGCCGAGGGCACCGCTGGGACGACGTTTCCCGAAGGTTTCACCGTCGGCACCGACGCCTCGCTCGGCACCCCGGTGATCGGCTTCGGTGGCGCTGCCGGCGAGGTCGCGCGCACCCCGGTCATCCTGCTGCACGGCAACAACGACACGCCCTACCCCACGACGTGCAACGGCTCGTACGGCGCAATCCAGCGCTTCGGCCAGCACCTGCTCGACCACGGATACGCCCCGCGCGAGGTCTGGGCGTTGGGCTATCAGGGTGACCAGTGCGATCTGCTCACCGACGAGACCCGTCGTGCCGCTACGGCGCACACCACCATCGCCAACGTCCCCGACCTGCGGGCCTTCGTCGATGCGGTGCTCGACTTCACCGGAGCGACCCAGGTCGACATCGTCGGGCACAGCCTCGGCACGACGCTGGCCCGTGAGTGGATGCGTCAGGACAACGCCTACGGGCAAGTACGCCGGCTCGTCGGTGTCGATGGGCCCAATCACGGCATCATCAACTGCTCGCCTTCGCCGCAGAACTACTACGTCACCCTGGGCTTCACCCCGAACAGTCCGGTCTGCCTGGAGTACGGCGCCGCTGACACGCCGTTCCTGACCCAGCTCAACGCGGGCGACGAGACGCCTGGGCCGACGGAATACCTGACGATCGTCAACGCCGACACGAGCTTCGTCTACATCGCCAAGCAGGACGGGGTGCTCGCACCCGTGCCGGCGGAGGACCGCGAGGGCCGGCCGCACGACTTCAGCCTCAGCGCTCGGCTCGACGGGGCGAGTCTCGTCGAGGTCACCGGGCAGGGCGCACATGACGGTGCACTGCTGGCCGCTCACACCGGCATCATCAACTCGCCGGAGGTCTGGGGCATCACCCTCGACTTCCTCCGGGCGGCGGCCCCGAGCCAGGCCGTCCCGCGGCCCGGCCCGCCGTCGCGACCGGCCCCCGTGCCGGTGCCGCGCCCCGCGCCCGCTTCCTTGCCGGCCACCGGAGCCGATGACGTCCTTCCCGCCCTGGCCGCCCTCGCTGTCCTCACTGCGATCTATCGCAGTCGCCGGCGCAGGTAAGCCGAGCGGTGGCGTCGAAGCCCTCGGCGTACGCCGTCCGCTTCAACGGGGGAGACCTGCCCGTCATGCGCCGTAGCACCCAGCGCCGCCTCACCCACCTCGGCCTCCTGGCCGCCGTCATCGGGGTGGCCGCACCGGTGGCTTTTGCCAAGCCGAGCGGCGGCCTGCGCTGCACCGGTGCCACCACCCCGCCGCTGTCCTTCGGCGAGCGGGTCTACGTCGACCGCGAGCGCGCCGGTGGCGAGCCGGTCAGCATCGTCGCGCAGGACGGCTCGATCACCGTGTCGACCCACGCGGGTACGACGCACGCCTACAAGGACCCGCAGTCGATCGCGCGAGGCAGCAGCGACTTCCTGAACGGCTATACCAACCAGACGCTCAACTGGCGCTCGATCGACGGTGGCGGATCGTGGCGTTTCGTCGGGACCGCGGGCACGCAGAGCGGCCCCCACAGCCCGACGTCGAGCGGGTTCTCCGACCCCGACCTGACGATGGACGCCGGCGGCAACCTCTACAACACCGAGATCAACCTGGCCAACGTGTCCGTCTTCGCCAGCCCGGACGACGGCAAGAGCTGGCCGATCGCCAACCCCGTCGCCAGCTCGGGCGACCGGCCGTGGGTCACGGGTGGTGAGGACGGCGAGGTCTACCTCTACGTCAACGCGCCGAAGCAGCTGCTGCGCTCGACCGACCGCGGCGTGACGTTCTCGCTGGTGTCCACCAGCTTCCCCGCTGACGGCAAGCTGATCGTCGACCCGCTCAACCCGGAGGCTGGGTTGATCGGACCGATCTCCAGCGGTGGTGCGGCGATCAGCGCGGACAAGGGCAAGACGTGGGAGGCATACGAGACGGCCTTCGCCTCTTCGACGCAGTTCTTCGGCGTCATCGCGGTGGACAAGGCCGGCAACATCTATGCGGCGTCGGCCGGCGGCTACCTCGGCTCGGGTGACGAGGAGGCCGACGGAGCGGTCGAGTTCAACTACTTCGACCGCAAGACCAAGAAGTGGCTGCCCGAGCCGATCTCTATCCCGATTCCCAAGGGCGATGCGATGTGGCCGTGGCTGATCGCCGGTGACGACGGCCGGGTCGCGGTCGTCTGGTACCAGAACCTGGCGGGCCAGCCGGAGAAGTTCTACGCCTACGCCGCCTACACCCTCAACGGCACCGGCAGCGTCGAGACCTGCCGCGACCGCGCCGGGACGGTGCTGTCCAGCAAGCGGGTGCCGCCGCGGTTCGCGGTCGCTAACGCCAGCAAGAAGCCGATCCATGACGGCCCGATCTGCCTCAGCGGGACGGGCTGCAACGGTGCGACCGACTTCCGGAAGGGTGATCGCCGGCTGGGCGACTTCTTCACGGTCAACTTCGATCACACCGGGCGGCTGTTCCTCGTCTCCGCCGACACCACGCTGCGCGGTCCCGGCGGGGTGCCCAAGCTGGTGTCCAACCCCATCTTCATCAAGCAGAAGTCCGGCGGTCGGCTACTCGAGAAGCCGATGGAGCTGCGCCCGTCCCGCTGCCTCTTCCCGCTGGACAGCTGCTAGGGCGAACGGTGCAGCAGGGCGCTAGCCGATTTTGGACGACTCAGCAGCACGCAGGCGCTTGGCCATGGCGATGAGCAGCTTCTTGTCCAGACCGGGTGCACCGGAGAGCACCGACCAGAACTCCTGGTAGCCCAGCAGGATGACCTTCATGTCGGTCTTCGCGGTGACTGTCGCGTTGCGCGGCTCGCGGTCGAGGAGGGCCAGCTCGCCGGCGTACTGGCCGGGCCCGAGCTTCGCCACGACGTTGCCGTCGCGGCTGACTTCGGCCTCACCTTCGATGATGACGAAGAACTCGTAGCCGAGGCTGCCCTGCTTGGTGAGCACCTGGCCGGGGGCGAAGGACACCCGCTCGGCCTTCTGGGAGATGAGGTGGAGCTCATCTTTCGTGCAGCCGCCGAAGAGCGGGATCGCCGCAAGGAGGTCCAAATCGCTGTCGTGACGGCGCATGTGGTGATCCTTTCAAAGGATTGCTCAAGGTCAGTGCCGGAATGAAGCCTGTCGTGGTGCGCGGGCCTGGCTTGTCAGCAAGCCGACACCTGTGGTGTCAGTTGCCGTAGTCAGCGTGCCGCGCCGAGCGCCTCGTGGCAATGCGACCCGCCTGTGGGCCGCTGGAAAGCAGGACGAAGGCACCGTACGGCGAAGAAGTCGGCGACACCCTTTCCTCTCGAGGAGACTCCTCACCATGCGCACTCGGCCGACCCTGCACGTCCTCGCGGCCGTGCTCGCGGGGAGTGCCGCCCTGGCGGCCGCGCCCGGCCGGGCTGCCCCGGCGCCCCGATGGTCTGCGCCAGTCCTGATCAGCAGCGCCAAGGCCGCCCGGGAGGTCTCCCTGGTGCTCAGCCCGACCGACCCGCAGTTCCTCGTGGCCTGCGCGCCGTCCGGCGTACCGAGCACCGGCAACGGCCAGTCCTACTTCCACGCCACGAGGAACGGTGGCCGGTCCTGGGCCACTGTCGACGTCGAGCCGTCGGCGACGGACACCCGCAAGGCGGCGTTCGAGGGCGGCGACTGCGACGTAGCGTTCGACCGGGGCGGCACGCTCTACTCGGCGGACACCTGGCTGGGCAACCTCTCCGTCGGTGCCAGCACCGACAGCGGCAAGACGTGGAGCGGTACGGCGTTGGCCGTCACGGCCCCGGTCGTCGACCGGCCGTGGCTCGTCGGCGGTCCGAAGGGCACCGTCTACCTCAGCTACCACGACGTGCAGTGCTGCATGCCGTCGGCGATGTGGTTCACCAAGTCCACTGACTTCGGCAAGACGTTCTTGCCCGCGGTGCCGATCCCTACTCTTGGTCCAGAGGGCGCCTTCATCTGGGAGGGCAACTTCGTCGTCGCCCCCAACGCCAAGGACATCTACCTCACCTACTCGCGTCGCCTCGCCCCGACCGGCGTGGACACCGGCATGGACATCTTCCTGGCGTCGAGCCGTGACGGCGGGCTGACCTGGTCGTCGACCCCGGTGGCCTCGCTGGCCAACGCGACATCATCGATCTACCCGTCGATCGGTCTGGACGGCGGCGGTGGGCTGCACATCGTCTACGCCGCCCCCGGCGAAGAGGCCAACCCGGTCTTCTGGACGATGTCCGGCGACCGTGGGAGGTCGTGGTCCACCCCGCGATCTCTGGTCAGCGGAGCGACCGGCCAGGCGCCATGGGTCGTCGGCGGCGCGCGACGCGGCGAGGCCGCAGTCGTGTGGCTGGGCACCCCTGATGCGGAGGCGGACAACGAGTCCGACTGGTACTTCTACGCGTCGCGGATCAAGCCGGGTCGTGGTGGCCGCCCGTCGGTCAACACCGGTCGTACGACGTCGGCGCCGCTCTACACCGGCGACCAGATCGCACCGGAGTTTGAGATGGTCACGCTGGACAAGCAGGGCCGGATGCACATCGGGATGGCGGTCTACCGCCAGCCGGAGTCGGGCCGGACGGGTTGGGCGATCTACCACCAACGCGAGTTGACCATTCCTCGCTAAGGACTCACCTCGCTCTTGATGGGGTACCCCGCAAACGCCCGCCCACGGCACTCTGCGGACGTCTGATGTCCACACCGCGCTCACTGCGGACGCGCGACGTCCGCAGTCTTCGGTACGCGAGCTGAGATATCCACAAGCGTGCTACCGCGGCTGCCGACTGACGGCGGCTGCTCCGGGTCCCAACGCCTTAGGAGCTGCTCCGCGACGTCGCGGAGAGGGCCGCTGTCGTTCACCACCACGAAGTCCTCGAGTGCCAACTCGTCGAGGGTTGCCGTCACCTCAGCGACTCGGGAGAGGTGCCGATCGAGGATCTCCGGTGAGACGTCGAGTGCATGCCGGGCGAGCAGCCGCGCCTCGATGACATCGAGCGGCGCCACCAGCCGCATCAGGGTGAACGACCCGTCGGGGACGGCTGCCCGGTAGCGACTCCACTGCGCGACTGACGTGACGAGGCGCGCGAGCACGAGGAGCCGCACCCGGCGAGCGGCGTACTGCGGCCACACCGCGGCCAGATTGTCGGCGATGAGCGCGTGCGAGTGCGGGTCCCTGTCGGAAGCCGGGTGCACCTGGCCAAGCCAGTCGAGGTCGATCATCGCGCTCGGCACGTCGCGCTCAGCGAGCAGGTCGCCCACGGCCTCGGCCACCGATGTCTTGCCGACGCCCATCACGCCCGAGATGACAAGCACGCGCGGCGCGATCACGCTAGGCCGGCCAGCAGGTCCGCGTGCGAGGCGATGACCGCATCAGCGTCTGGTTCACCTGGCGGCGGCGGGTCGTCGTACGCCGCGGTGTAGCGCACCGAGCGCATCCAGAAGGCCCGGGCGCCGCAGACGTCCGTGCGCCACAGGTCGCCGACATGGAGAGCGTTCGCCGGCGCGACATCCAGACCCGACAGTGCGCAGGAGAACATCGCGGCCGACGGCTTGCACACACCGACCTCGTCGGAGAAGGCCCACACGTCGACAAGGTCGGCCAACCCCACGCTCGCGAAGAGCTGGCGGATGACCCGACCGGGGGAGAACCCCGAGTCGCACACGACCGCGACGCCGATGCCCCGAGACCGGAGCTCTGTCAGCACATCGACGGCGCCTTCGCAGGCGCTGACCCCGGTGATCAGCGACGCCTCCTCGAAGTCGCGGGTGAGCGACGCGACCAACGATTCATCGCCGGCGAGTCCGTGCCGGGACAGCAGCCACTTCGCGATGTGTGCAGAGACGAAGTTCTCCGCGCGCAGCCAGGCGTCGTGGTGGCGCTGCCAGCCCTCGGTTATCTCGCCGCGGGCCTGCTCGATCGGGATCCCGGCGGCGGCCGAGAGCGCATCGACGCGTCGTTCCTTCGCTGCTGTCTCGTCGTGGGGCAGCAGCAGGGTGTTCCAGCAGTCGTAGGTGACGGCGCGTAGCACCGGGCCAGCCTACGAGACGGCGCTCCCTTGCTCTCAGCGGGGCGCGGACCGGCGCACGGCACCAGAATTCGGGAAGCCCGCCGGGGCAAATCGGGTGAAGAGATCGCTGACGCCGTTGTCATGGTTGCCGTTGCGGGTGTCCGGCCAGGCGACAAGCGCGCCTGTGGCCTCGGAGACCATGGCGAGCCGGTCGCCGATATAGCCCGTCTGGGCTTGGCCGACGCTACCCACTGACGTGTCGAACATCGTGGGGGAGACCGGCCGGTTCGGCGTCCAGGTCAGGCCGCCGTCGGCCGACGACGTGCCGTAGGGCTGGGCCCACCGGTTCTTCGGATCGTTGCGCCGGTCGAGCCACACGACGTCGACCCGCCCGTTGGGCGCGACGTCGACCCATGGCATGACCTGGTCGCTTCGAGGCGTCAGGGGGTCGTCGTTGAGCCGACGCGCCGCCGTCCAGGTCGCTCCGCGGTCGGTCGTGCGGTAGAGGTAAAGGTCCCAGTCACCGCCGCGGCGACGATCGGTGATGACCAGGTAGGCCCGAGAGCCATCACGGGGGTCGACAGCAACAACCGGAAACGGCAGCACCGTCTGCACGTTGGCGACGATGCCGCCGCCCACCTTGGTGTCGATCTCCACGTCGGAGAAGGTACGACCGCCGTCGGTCGAGACGGCGGCGTGCGCGCTGAACGGGAAGACGTCGGGTCCGTCCTGCAGCTCGCCGAGGACGACCGCCGCAACCTGGGGGAAGGCCTCGGTGAAGTCCTGGTAGGCCAGGTACACCTCGCCGCCCGGTCCGACGTCGAGCTGCACCCGTCCGGTCACCTGCTCGGTGATGGGTGCGACCGTGACCGGCGGCGTGAACGTCGCACCCCGGTCGGCCGTGGAGATGACGGTGGCCCGACGGAAGGGCGGTCGGCCGTTGGGGATGTACGCGATGTAGACGGTGCCGGCCCGCGGGCCGGTCGAGGTGTCCACGGCAACTGCGGTGGAGAAGACCGACGGCACTAAGAGGTCGCGGTTCAACGCGAAGGTTCGGCCGCCATTGTCAGAGCGCGCCAGGAAGAGGTTGCGCTCGCCTGCTGCGTTGATCGCGTTGTACGCGACGTACAGCGAGCCATCACGCGCGAAGGCGGCCAACGTGAGCCCGCACTTCGACACGTTCTTCGGGAGCTCGAGCTGGCGAGAGGTCCAGGTCCGGCCGCGGTCCGAAGACCTGTGTACGAAGCACGAGGAGTCGACCCGGTTGGAGCTGGTCACCACCATGGTGCCTGGTCGGGTGGGGTCCACGGTCAGCGTGTGGTCGTAGTGCTGACGAACCGCTAGCGGATTTTGGTTGATCCGGACGTCGGTGCGCGGAGCCTCCGGCGGGGGAGCCGAGTACACCGCCGTCACGGGCACCAGGACGGCTAAGCCACTGCTGACCAGCGCCAGGCGCCCGGCGAGCGGGCGCCGACGGCGGGTGCTGTCGAAGAGGGTCATGATCGCCCCTTCGACAATGCCTGGAGAAATCCTCCATCCGGAGGGCGGTAGTCGTGAACCGATTGCCGCCTGCCCTGCGACAGTAGGGGTGTGCACGCCTACGACGACCCGCGCAGCGACGTCGAGCTCCTGGCGGCGGTGGCGGAGGCTGATCGCGACGCGATGAGCGTGCTCTACGCCCGCCACGCACCGTGGCTGGTGCTCAGACTGAGCCGTCGCTGTGCAGACCCGTCGGTCGTCGACGAGACCGTCCAGGACACCTTCCTCGCGGTGTGGCGCAGCGCCCGCAAGTACACAGGTCAGGGTGAGGTAGCGGCCTGGATGTGGGGCATCGGCGTACGACGACTGATCGACACCCTGCGTCGGCAGCCGGCGGCCACCGTCGTGCTCGCCGAGCCGACCCGGACAGAGGTCTCGGCTGAGGAGCAGGTGCTGCTCGGGGTCGAGTACGGCGACCTTGCCGGTGCGCTCCACAACCTGTCGCCGGAGCTGCACGCCGTGGTCCAGGCGACCGTGCTCGACGGACTGACGACACGGGAGGCCAGCCGGCTCCTCGGCATCCCGGCCGGCACCGTGAAGACCCGAATGATGCGCGCCCGTGCGGCGTTGCGCGAGGAGCTGGCATGACCACTGCACCGGGGACCTGGCACCTCGACCAGGGACTCGTCCGCCGCTACGTCGACGCCGCCATTGATACGGTGACCGCCGCGTCCGTCGAGGCGCACCTGTTGCGCTGCGCCGACTGTCGCCGGTCGATCGCCGACGAGTCCGCCGACTCCGCAAGCGCGACCCGACGCTCGCGGATCTGGGAAGGCGTCGTCGACCGGCTGGATGCACCTCGCGTTGGCTTCCTGGAGCGGCTGCTGCACCGCGTGGGTGTCCGCGAGGGTGACGCCCGACTGCTGGCCGCCACGCCGTCGCTGCAGGTCTCCTGGCTGACGTCGCTGCTGCTGGTGCTCGGCTTCGCGGTCGCGGCCGCTCGGGGCCGGGACTCGGCGGCGGCGCTGTTCCTGCTAGTCGCGCCGCTGCTCCCGGTGGCCGGTGTCGCCGCGGCCTATGGCGCGGACATCGACCCGGCCTACGAGCTGAGCATCGCCGCGCCGTACCGGGCTACCCGCCTGCTCCTGCTGCGCAGCCTGTCGGTGCTGGTGGCCAGTCTTGGTCTGGCCGGGGTTGCCGCGCTCGCGCTGCCAGTGACGGGTTGGTCGCAAGTGGCCTGGCTGCTGCCGGCGCTCGGCCTCACCCTGACGACGCTGGCTCTGTCCACCCGCCTGTCGCCGGCCGTGGCCGCTGCCGCGGTGTCGCTGACCTGGGCGTCTGTGGTTCTCAGGTTCTTTCGGCTCGACCGCACCGCTGACATCGCCAGCGGCGGAGCCCAGCTGGCCTTCCTGGCACTCATCCTGGCGGCCGCTGCGGTCGTCGCCGTACGCCGCGACCAGTTCGACACGAGGAGCCCCGCATGAGCACCACTGTGGTTGTCGATCGCGTCACCCGCAGCTTCGGGCGGACCCAGGCCCTCGACGGGGTGAGCTTCACCGCCGCCCGCGGTGTCACTGGCCTGCTGGGTCCCAACGGCGCCGGCAAGACGACGCTGCTGCGGATGATGGCCACCGTCCTCGCACCGGGGGGCGGCGGTCTGACACTCCTCGGCCTCGACCCGCACAGGCCTGACGAACGTCTCGCCATCCGCCGACGACTCGGCTACCTGCCGCAGGAACCGGGTTTCTACAAGCACTTCACCGCCTTCGAGTTCGTCGACTACATCGCGATCCTCAAGGAGATGACCGACCGGCAGTCGCGGCACGACGAGGTACGCCGGGTGCTTGCCCTCGCCGGTCTCACAGACGTCAGCGGTCGCAAGATCAAGGCCCTTTCCGGGGGGATGCGTCGCCGCGTCGGCCTGGCCCAGGCGCTGCTGGGCGATCCGGACCTTGTCGTCCTCGACGAGCCGACAGCGGGCCTGGACCCCGAGCAGCGGCTCCGCTTCCGCGAGCTCATCTCGGTCATCGGGGAAGGCCGCACGGTCATTCTCTCGACGCACCAGACGGAGGACGTCGGTGCCCTGTGTTCTCGGGTGGTCGTGATGGACGCCGGGCAGACCCGGTTCGACGGGACACCGCGCGAGCTGCGCGATCTGGCGGCCGGCCGAGTCTGGCTCTCTGCCGAGCGGGCCGCCGACGTACACCTGTCCTGGCGCACCGGCGACGGTGAGCACCGCAACCTCGGCGACCACGCACCGGCCGGCGCGTCCCTCATCGAGCCGACCCTCGAGGACGGCTACCTGCTACTGCTCGGTGAGCGGGCTCTCGCGGACGCGGCGTGACGCGAACGGTTCTGGCGTCGTGGCCGCCCTCGGCGGTCGTCGTACGACGGTCGACCTCTCCTCGTCTCGTGTCGTTGGCGTGGGTCGAAGGTCGGCGACTGCTGTGGCACCCGATCGCGTTGGTCGGCTTCGGGCTCAGCGTCATCGCCCTGACCGTGGCGCGCTCGGCGGATCCGGGCCAGAGCTTCGTCGACCTCACCGGGGGAGGGTCGCCGGGCCTGTGGCTGCCGCCGGCGGTCTTCTTCGCCGCCAATCTGTGCGCCAGCCGCAGCCGACGCAGCGGCACCGACGAGATGTATGCCGCCGCGCCTATGGGACGCGACGCACGTACTGCCGCGCAGTGTGCCGCCGGGCTCTTCCCGGCGACGGCTGCGCTTGTCCTCGTCGTCTTCGCGGCGGTCTACCTGACGCTGACGGGTGTCGGCGTGACCCCCGAGCCCACTCCGGCCGAACTTCTTCTGCTGCCGCTCAGCGTGGCTGGCGCCGCCGCACTCGGAGTGATGGTTGCGCGATGGCTGCCTTGGCGAGGGGCCGTGATGGTGGTGTTCGTCGCACTCGTCGCGATCTCGGTCGGCGTGAACAGTGGCGTGTCCCCGTGGTGGCTCAGCTATGTCTATCTAGCTGACTTCCACGACGAGAAGCTCACCATCTTCAGGGTGGCCGGCTCGTCACTGTGGCACGCGGTGTACCTGGTGGGGCTTGTGACGATGGCGGTCATCGGAGCACTGCTGCGCGACTCCTCCCACCGCGCTCGGCTGCTCTGCGTCGGCGCAGCGGTGACATTGCTCACCGCCAGTGCCGGCTGGGCCCAGCTGCCATGAGGCATCGTCAGTTTCCGTTATTGGTCGGTGTGTTCGCTCGTTCGGCGCTGTGGCTTCCACTCGTCCCCATGGTCGTCATCGCCTACGGACTGTTGGTGTGGGCAGACCTGCGGGGTAGCACGGGTGCGATCCTGTGGCTGCTGCGGGCCGGCGCATTCCTGCTTGCCGTCGGTGTGACGCACGTGCTCGACGACGCTGCAGCGACCTTCACGGCATCGTCGCCTACTCGTCTCGGCGTCCGCCGAGCCGCACCTATCGCCGTCATGCTCGCGGCGGTCGGCATGGCGTGGCTCGGTCTGCTCGGCTACGGCGCGGGGCTGTCGACCGACCCTGTTCCCGCCGCGGGACTGACGGTCGAGCTGGGCACGCTGCTGGCGCTCGCCCTGGTGCAGGCCGCGTTGTTCGGTGCCGTCGCCGCAGGACCGGTCCTGATCGTGACGATATTGCTGGCGTTGCGCATGCCCGCGCGCTGGTCACTGCTCCAGGGCGAGCCCGGCGATGCGGTCTGGACGGCCGCGCACCAGCGCTGGCTGGTGCTTTTCGCCGTAGCCGTTGCTGCGCTGGTGTGGACGTCGCGGGATCCCGCGGCAAGGAGAGGGGTGCTGACGTGATCTACCTGATCCTGGCCGCAGTGGGCGGCGCGTTCTTCTTCGCCGGCCCGCTGATGGAGCGCAGCTGGTTGCCGGTACGACGCCAAGTCGCCGGGATGAGTGACCTCGCAGTACGGGGCCCCTCGATGGTGGTGCCCACGACCGTTCGGCGAACGACAGGCGGGTTGAAGGTGGTGCGCGCCCTCGCCCGCCGGGAAGCCAGGCGTCTGCTGCTGCACCCGGTGATGGTGATGTCGGTGCTGCTGAGCGCGTGGTGGGGCTGGGCCGTGCGTGATGGCTCGCCGACGGACACCTACAACAACCTCACCGGTGGGTTCCACATCCTCATCACCATCGGCGTGCTGGGCTGCCTCGTCGTGCACCTGACGGTTTCCGCACCTCGTCGCGCCGATCTCGAGGAGCAGTTCACCGCGACGCCGGTCAGCGATCTGACCCGCACGCTCGCGCTGCTGGTCGGCTGCCTCGCTCCAGCGGCGGTCTCCGCGTTGGTGCTCGCCTTCACCTGGCTCGCTGTCGACCGCTTCTCGGACACAGTGCTGCTGCGCGAGCCGAGTCTGTGGGCCTATGCCGGGGCGCCACTCACGGTGCTCGGCGGGCTGCTGCTGGGCGTCCTGCTCGGCCGCTGGGTGCCCTGGCGCGGCGCCAGCTTCCCTGCTCTCTTCCTGGTCATCGGGGCGCTGTATCTCCTGGCCGAGAACATCGGCCATAGCCCCTTCCTCGCGCCGTCCTTCGACCGAGCGGTCTACGACAAGGTCGGCGTCTACGAGTCCGGCAGTGAGCCGTGGCACTTCGCCTACATCGGCGGACTGTGCGTGATGGCCTCGATCGGGGCGCTGCTGCGCTCGCCCGGCCGGTACCGGGATCGGCTGCTCGGCTTCGGCGCGGTCGCCGTGCTGGCCACGGCGTACGCCGGCTGGGCCCAGCTAGCCTGACCGGCTAGGTCACGCAGAATCGCGTGACCTCATCGTCAGACTTTGCGCAGCACGGTGACGACCCGGCCGAGGATGGTCGCTTCGTTGCCCGGGATCGGGGAGTACGCCGGGTTGTGCGGCATCAGCCACACCTGCTGGCCGCGCTTCTTGTAGGTCTTGACCGTGGCCTCGCCGTCGATCATCGCCGCGACGATGTCGCCATTGTCGGCGTTGGGCTGCTGGCGTACGACGACCCAGTCGCCGTCGGCGATCGCCGCGTCGATCATCGAGTCGCCGACCACCCGCAGCATGAACAGGGTGCCCTCGCCGACCAGCTCGCGCGGCAGCGGGAAGACCCCGTCGATGACCTCCTCGGCCAGGATCGGCCCGCCGGCGGCGATGCGCCCGACGATCGGTACGTAGGTCGGCGTCGGCCGTGCCGCGCGGGTCTCCTCGGAGTCCTCGGGCTCGGCGGCGGCGAAGACCTCCATGGCGCGTGGCCGGTTGGCATCGCGGCGCAAGTAGCCCTTCTTCTGCAGGCTCTCCAGCTGGTGGTGGACGCTCGACGTCGATGTCAGGCCGACGGCGTCACCGATCTCGCGCACGCTCGGGGGATAGCCCCGTCGCTCCACGGCGTCGCGAATGACCTCGAGCACCTTGCGCTGGCGTGGGGTCAAGCCGCTCTCGTCGGGCGGGCCGTCGGGGAGCTCCTTGACCGTGCCGGTGGGGATGTCGGACTTCTTCATCAGTGCCTCCTGCGCAGCGTGCTGGTGTCGAGCCGACGGTAGCGGTGCGAAGCGGCGATATCAAACACCTGTTCGAAAAAGTTTCGCCCGAGTCTGGATTCTGTCGCCCAGGGCGGGTATACATCGCACAGACGTTCGATCGAACACCTATTCGTTTTGTCACACCCGGGAGTCAGCATGAGCGCTATGACCTACCAGACGCCCGTCACCTCAGCCGCGCCTGGGCACGGCCAGCGCCGCGCCCAGACCTCCGTTCTTCTCCGCGACCGGCGGGCCACGCCGGCTGCGACGACGGCCTCGCCGGCCAGGCTCACCCGGCGAGGCCGCGTCGTCGTGGTCCTGGTGCTGGCCGCGTTGACGCTGCTGGCCTTCTCGCTCGGCCGCGCGACGACCTCCGACGCCACGCGCGGGGGGCCGGTGGCACCACGGCCGACGACCGTCGTGCAGCCGGGCGACACTCTCTGGTCGATCGCCCGGCGCATCGAGCCCGGGGTCGACCCGCGGCGGACGGTCGAGCGGCTGAGCTCACTCAACGACCTCGGTGGCCGGCCGATCCAGGCCGGCCAGCGGCTCACCCTGCCTTACCCCGGCTAGCCGCCGTACACCGGCCCGCCGACTGTCCGGGTCGCCACGTAAAGTTACGCACCCGCGACCGTCCTCCGGCTGGGAGACTGTGGTCATGCGACGGGACGAAGCACGGTCGTTGGCAGACGTCGCCGCCTACGGCGTGACGGCGTTGGTCGGGGCGGTCGAGGATGTCCAGCTCGCGGTAACGAAGCGGGCGTACGACGCGATCGGCCCGGTCGCCGTCGTACCCCGGGTCGCCCAGCACGCCGTGACCAGTGGCGTCTACGCCGCCGTGCGCGCAGGGACGACGGTCGTCGCGAGAGCCGCAGGCCTTGCGGCCCAGCAGAAGTGCGCCGCCGACGATGTCGCGCAACCACTTGACGAGACCCGTCGGGCCCGGTGGCTCGCGGCGTTGAACTGTGCTTTCGGCGATGCGCTCACCGAGGCGCGCAGCCCGCTCGCCGGCCAGCTCTCGATCCGAGTCGACCGCCGTCCGGTGCCCGTCACCCAAGACGGCCTGGCCGTCGCCTTCCCGGGCGTCCGCGGCCGCCTCGTCGTTTTCGTGCACGGTCTGGGCGGCACGGAAACCGCGTGGGGCAATCCGTCGTACGGCGACCGGCTCGAGACCGACGTCGATGACGTGACCGCGGTGTTCCTGCGCTACAACACCGGCCGGCACATCAGCGCCAACGGCCACGACCTCGACGCACTGCTCGACGAGCTGGTCACCCACTGGCCGACGACGGTCACCCAGCTGGTGCTCGTCGGCCATTCGATGGGTGGCCTGGTGATCCGCAGCGCCTGCCACTACGCCGAGCAGGGCGACCACACCTGGCCCAAGCTGGTCACCGACGCGTTCAGCCTCGGCAGCCCGCACCGGGGCGCGCCGCTCGAGCGGGCCGTCAACGTGATCACCGCAGCGCTCGGCACAATTCCCGAGGTCGCGCCGCTGGCCCAGCTTGTCGACCGGCGAAGCGCCGGGGTCAAGGACCTGCGCTACGGCTACCTGCTCGACGACGACTGGGGTGGCTACGACGCCGACGAGGTCAGGATCGACCGCGGCACCGACGTACCGCTGCTCCCGAACGTGCGCCAGCACTTCATCGCCGCCACGCTGACCACCAAGATCGACGGGCGGGTCGGTGCACTCGTCGGCGACCTGCTGGTGCTGCCGGCCAGCGCGCACGGCCAGGCGTACGGCGAGCGGCGTACCAGCTTCCCGATCGAGCGCACCCACTCCGTCGGTGGCGCTCACCACCTCGCCCTGCTGCAGCACGAGCAGGTCTACACCCTGATTCGCGACGCGCTCGCCGAGCGGCCCTGACGCACGAGCTGCGGCCTGGCGTGTCATAGACGACACACCAGACCGCAGCTCCCGGCCAGACCGCAGCTCCCGGCCAGGCCGCAGAAAGTTTGAACGGATCGCCGCGCCCGGCCATCTCAGCCTTCGGTAACACTGCGACTCACAGTGCGGGGCGAGCGATGGTCGAGCTGGCGGGAGTGATGATGTCGGGCAGGTCGCCGGGCACCGCACGCCTGGCGGGACTGACCGCCGCCCGGACGGCGGCGTACGTCGAGTGCTTCGACACCCACTTTCCTCGGCTGGCCGGATACTGCGCGACGATGACCGGTGACCGCCACGTCGGGGCGGAGATCGCGCAAGAGGCTTTTGCGCGCCTGTTCGCCAAGTGGGTCGGCGTGCGCGACCCGAAGGCCTACGTCTACCTCGTGGCCACCAACGTCGCCCGCGAGCGATGGCGGCGGGCCGCCCGGGAGCGCACGGCGTACGCCGACATGGCTCATCGCGCTGCGTTTGTCGACCACGTCGCGCCGCCCGACTTCGAGCTGCGTGATCTCGTCGAGCGACTGCCGAGGCGGCAGCGCGACGCGGTGCTGCTGCGCTACTACGCCGACCTGCCCGTCCTCGACGTCGCTGCCTTGATGTCGTTGCCCGAGGGCACCGTGAAACGACTGCTGCACGAGGCGCGCCATGCCCTCGGGCTGGCCATAGGAGACGACCGATGAGCACACCCGCGCTGCCCGATCCGATCCGGTCCGTGCCGGCCGAGCCCGGCACCCTCGGAAATGTGCTGGCAACCGCGCGCCGCCGCCGGGCGCGACGTCTGCAGGCTTGTGGTGGGGCCGGCGCAGTGGTGCTGCTCGTGTCGGTGCTCGCCGTGTCGCTCGGCGGCGGCGATGGCAGTCAGAGCATCGGCATCACCGGCGACCCAGCACCACTCACCGCGTCGGAGTCGCCGGATCCGGATGCGTCCGAGCAGGCGCGCCAGTGCGAGAGTCGTCCGGCGGTGACGGCCGAGGGCGTCGAGGTTGTGGAGACGGTGTGCGTCACGGGGGAGTCTGCGGAGCCCGGCGCGGACTCGGGGTCGCCGCAGCCGACCAGCAGCACCAAGCCGACGCCGGGCGAGTCTGCCGGGGGTATCACGCCGTCGAGCGAGCCAATCGCGGAGCCGACGCCGACGAAGTCGGCGCCACCCCGGCCGACGCCAACACCGCGGCCGACGCCGACGAGCAAGCCGACATCGACCCCCGCTCCCGATCCCACCGGCCCCCCGAGCGAGGCAGCGCGCGGTGACCTGCGTACTGCTTATGTCGAGGGCTCGGTCCAGTGCAAGGAGGGGATGGTCTGGTGCGCCGGCGCGCGGCCGGAGGGCAGCCGCCCGGTCGACTTCTACGTCCGCGCGTGCCGGGACGCCGACGCCGGGCCGGGCACGATGAGCATCAGCCCCCCGCAGGCCGACTTCGCCGTACGCAAGGATGGCCGGCAGCTGTGGCGCTGGTCCTCGGGCCGCGCGTTCCCCGCGGTGCAGGGCTCGCTCGAGGTGCAGCCCGGCGACTGCCAGGAGTGGTCGACCACTTGGCGGGGCGTCGACGACTACAACCGCGGGCTGCCGGCCGGCACCTACGAGCTGCTGGCCTTCATCACGGCCGAGGAGTTTCCCAACCCGGAGTCGCTGACCTTCCCGCTCGGCTAGCTCCGGACCGGGCTCGAATCCAGGCTCGGTCCGGGTTGGAGCGTCGGCGGAGTTCCCGCCCGTTCAGCCGACCTGACCCGCGGTCTGGCGTGTCATAGATGACACGCATGACCGCGGCTCTCGGTGGGGCCAGCGGTGGCGAGGCCGGTCCCGGGTGGTCGCGGAGCTAGCGGGTCGGCGGCCTCGGTAGGCTCGCGCCCATGCGCTGCCCGTTCTGCCGTCACCCGGACTCGCGCGTGGTGGACAGCCGCGAGGTCGACGAGGGTACGGCGATCCGACGGCGCCGCTCCTGCCCGGAGTGCGAGACTCGCTTCACCACCATGGAGACTGCGAGCCTGCTGGTGGTCAAGCGCAACGGCACCAAGGAACCGTTCAGCCGGGGCAAGGTGGTGATCGGCGTACGCCGGGCGTGCAAGGGCCGGCCGGTCGACGACGACCAGCTCGCAACCCTGGCCCAGCACGTCGAGGACGCGATCCGGGCCAAGGGCCAGGTCGAGGTGCCCAGTGGCGACGTGGGTCTGGCCATCCTTGGGCCGCTGCGCGAGCTCGATGAGGTGGCCTACTTGCGCTTCGCCAGCGTCTACCGGGCCTTCGAGGAGGTCGGCGACTTCGAGCGAGAGATCGCCGGGCTCAAGTCCGGAAAGGCACCGGTCCAGCCAGACGCCTGAGTCGCTGCGCGCTGCGTCCGCGACGAGTCGACGCGCAGTCGCTCTGCTGATCGGGTCGGCACGCCCCGACGTTCGAGAACGACCGCGCGTCTCAGCGGTCGTACTTCATGCGTGCCGTGTGCTCCGTCCCGTCGTCCAGCGCGAGCGTCACCACCGCGCATGTTCCAGCCAGGGAGGGATCGCCGTAGAAGGTCGCCTCGTAGCGACCGTTGCCGAGCTCTCGGCGGGACCCACGGCTCAAGACACGAGTTCGCGAGGAGTCTTTGTGGACTGGGCAGCGCGCGTTGAGATGCCCTTCACGGCGAACTGCGGAGCTGACGTCGCGGCGTGACTAGGTCAGGAGATCCCCGGCCCGTCGCCGGCGGCCGAGCAGGAAGCCCGACGCAGCAAGGACGAGACCCACTCCGGCGACAAGTGGTCGGCCACCAGTCGCCGGCAGCCCTGCGGCCGGCCGTGGCCGAGCGGGCGCCGCGACAGGCGCCCCCGTTGTGGGCGCAGCCGGCACCGGAGCGCCCGCCGACGCTGCGCCGGTCGACACCGCCCACACCGTGTCGCCGTCGAAGTACGTGTGCGATGGCCGCAGCGCGGCCGCGAGACCGTCCTGCCCGTACTGCGCCATCTTTGACAGCAGCGCGCGGCTCATCGGGAGGTTGGTGGCCACGATGCCGATCGTCGTGTTCTCGCCGGCCTTGGACTTGTTGAACGGGCTGCCCCTGTAGTCGCCGCACCCGCCTGGTGGCGGCTCGAGACCGCCGAACTCCGAGCCAACCTGGTACGCCGCGCCGATCAGCCCGCAGGCGTTGCCGAGGTCGACCGCCGTACCGAACGCATTGACGTCGACGACCGCTCCCACGATCACGCCGTCGCCGAGGTCTTCACTGGCGAAGCCCAGCCCGCCCTTGAGGCCACCGGCCGAAGCGCCCGCTCCGCCACCGACCGATCCCTGCAGCTGAGGTCCCACCTTCGCCGCCGCGATCGCCTTGGCGCCGTATTCCGCCGTCGCGTGCGCCGTCCACGGCCGGCCGAAGCGGCCGAGGTCGAAGATGACCGACGTTGGCACCACCGGCATGACCTTGCCGCCGCCGATCGGAGTGCCGAGTCCCTTCTTCTCCAGCCACGGAGTGACGCCGTCAGCTGCTTCAAGGCCGTACGCGCTGCCCCCGGTGAGGATCAGCGCGTGGACCGGCTGAACAGCAGTGTCCGCACGCGTCGAGTCGGTGCCCCGCCCGCCGGGAGCCGAGCCGCGCACTTCGACACCCGCGGTGCCACCGGCCGGGAGGTGCATCACGGTCGTGCCTAGCGTGCCGGTGTCGTCGGTGAAGCTGCCGATCGTCACGCCGGGCACGTCGGTGATGTTGTTGAACGGCCCGGTGCGCCCTGCTCCCTTCGGGTAACCCCCGGGACCCGCGTCGCAGGCCTCCGGAAATGTCGTGCAGTACGACGCGCCACCAGTCGGATCCTTGGCCGCGACCATCGCGTGCACGATGGCACGGGCCATGGTCCGCTTCATCGCCTCGCCGATCCGGTCCACCGTGGCCAGGCAGCCCGCGTCCTGTTGGCAGCGCGGGTCGTCGGGCAGCACGGCGCTGCCCTGCGCGCCGAGACCGGGTGCTACGAACGTGGCGAGTCCGGCCGCAGCAGTGACCACCGCGACGCGTCGTAGGGATCGCCGACCGCTCCGCTGACCCGCCACCGGCTCTGGCTCCGCCGGAAGCAGCGTCGCTCGCCGACGGCCAGTGGCGTACGCCGTCGCGAAGCACAAGCTTCCGACTGAGGTCAGCGGAAGCCACGGGATGTCGCGACCTGTGCCTCCGCCGTTCCTCGACGCAACTACCGCTGCCGGTGCCGGTGCTTCCGGCGTGACCTTCGACGCGGCGGCGGCGCCCGCGCCTGCGCACGCTGCAGCGAATGTGCCGCAGTACGACGATGCGAGACCGGGCACCGACTCGGCTTCGAGCATGGCGTGCCCGATGGCGCGGGAGACAACTTCAGGCACTGAGTTGAGGAAGATCTGGTAGAGCAGCTGGCAGCCGAGCGCGGTGTTGCGGATGGCTGCGTGGAGGCAGTCAGGTAGCACGCCGACTGCAGGCGTGACCTTGTCGGTCGAGATGGAGAACATCGTGTCGCCGGCACCCATGCCGTGCGACGCGCCCAGAGCTCGCGTGACGCCGTCGTGCGCCACCTCGGCGACCTTCTGGTTCATGGCCTTGTCGAGGTTGATGTTGGTGGCCACGATGCCGAGAACGCTGCCGGTGTTGCCGGGACCTGAGGCCACCGACGGCGCGCGGTAGGTGCCGCACCCGCCTTCGGGTCCGGCCCGACCGGCGAACTCCGTGCCGACGCCATAGCGTGCGGCCAGCAGGCCACAACCGCGGGCAACGTCGACGGGGCTGCCGGCGCTGTCGATGACGACGAGCGCGGCGACGATGATGCCCGGGGCGATTTCGACGCTGGCGCTCCCTAGGCCGCCCTTCAGCCCGCCGGCGACCGCACCGGCTCCAGCGCCGATGTTGCCCTGGGCCACCGGTCCGAGACCCGACGCCGCGGCCTCGGCTGCGTCGAAGCCATCCTGAAAGCCGGGGCGCACCGAGGAGTCGCGACCGGGACGCAGGTCGTTGATCGCGGCGCCGGGCAGGATCGGCACAACCTGGTCGGGAGTGAAACCAACCTGGAAGCCCTGGTTCTGCTCGTAGAGGTACTGCATCGCGCCGGGACCCGCAGCGAGCCCGTACTCCCCACCGCCGGTGAGCAGGATGGCATTGACCTTCTGCACCTCGTTGGTGGGTTTGAGCAGGTCGGTTTCGCGGGTGATCGCGGAGCCGCCGCGCACGTCGACCCCGGCGGTCGCAGTGTCAGGGACGTAGACGACCGTGGTGCCGGTGTGCGCCTCTTCGTTGGTCACGTGGCCGACGAGGACTCCGGTGACGTCAGTGATGTCGTTGTTCAGTCCCGGTGTGCCCTTCTGCTGCGCCGCTGCGGTCGACGGCAGTATGGCGATCGTCGTGCCCGCGACCAGCGCAGCCAGCACGACCCGTGCTGCTCTGCTGCGAAGTACGGCGGAAGCGTCACCCACGTGCGACATTGCTGCTCCTTCTGGCTGGGACGCGAGGCCGAGCTCCGCCGCGCGCTGGTGCGTCAGCTTGTGCAGTGCCGATCGGCGACGGAGAGTGCTTCGTCGAGGATCGAGAGGCCTTCCTTGGCCTCGGTCTCCGTGATGGTGCACGGAGGTACGACGTGCAGCCGGTTGAAGTTGGTCAGCGGCAGCATGCCTCGGTCCTTGCATGCCTTCACGAGCTCGTTCATGGCCGGGCTGGTGCCGCCGTACGGCGCGAGCGGCTCCCTCGTCGCGCGGTCGGCGACTAACTCGAGAGCCCAGAAGACGCCGAGTCCTCGCACCTCACCGACGCACGGGTGGTGATCCGCTATCTCGCGTAGCCCGGGGCCGAGCACTCGCTGGCCGACCTCGGTGGCATTCTCGAGGATCCCCTCGTCGGTCATCGCTTGCATGGTCGCCACGGCAGCCGCGCAGGCCAGTGGGTGTCCGGAGTACGTGAGGCCGCCGGGGTAGACCCGGTCGGCGAAGGTCGCGGCGATCGCCTCGTTGATGAGGACACCGCCGAGCGGGACGTAGCCTGAGTTGATGCCCTTCGCGAAGGTGATCAGGTCGGGTACGACGTTCCAGTGCTCGACGGCGAACCACGTGCCGGTCCGACCGAAGCCGCACATGACCTCGTCCGCGATGTAGACGATGCCGTGCCGGTCGCACAGAGCGCGAACGCCGGCGAGGTAGCCCGCCGGCGGCGGCATGATGCCGGCCGTCCCTGGCACGGTCTCGAGCACGATGGCCGCGATGGTGCCGGGGCCTTCCATGGCGACTACTTGCTCGAGGTGCTCGAGGGCGCGCGCCGACTCCTCCTCCGGCGTCGTGCTGTGGAACGGCGAGCGGTAGAGGAACGGCCCGAAGAAGTGGACGACGCCTGCGTTGCCCTGGTCGTTGGGCCAGCGTCGCGGGTCACCGGTGAGGTTCACGGCGGTGGTGGTGCCGCCGTGGTACGAGCGGTAGGTCGACAATAGCTTGGTACGCCCGGTGTGCAACCGCGCCATGCGCACCGCGTGCTCGATCGCCTCGGCGCCGCCGTTGGTGAAGAAGACCTTGGTCAGCCCCGCCGGCGCGAGCTCAGCTACCCGGCGAGCGGCCTCGCTGCGCTGGTCGTTGGCATGTTGCGGGGCGATGGTGCAGAGGCGGTCGGCCTGCTCCTTGATCGCCGCCACTACGCGCGGGTGCTGGTGTCCGATGTTGGTGTTGACCAGCTGCGAGGAGAAGTCGAGGTAGCGGTTGCCCTTGTCGTCCCAGATGTGCACGCCCTGCGCTCGCTCGATCACCATGGGGGTGAGCGCAGCCTGGGCGGACCAGGAGTGGAAGACGTGTGCGCGGTCGAGTGCGTAGGTATCGATCATCGTCATGAACTCTGTCGTCGTCAGGTGCTTTGGGGGAAGCCGAGGTTGACCCCGCCGTGCGATGGGTCGAGCCAGCGTGACGTCACGACCTTGCCTCTCGTGTAGAACTGCACGCCGTCGGCGCCGTGCGCGTGCAAGTCGCCGAAGAGCGAACTCTTCCACCCGCCGAAGGAGAAATAGGCCATCGGCACGGGAATCGGCACGTTGATGCCGATCATGCCAACCTGCACCTCGTTCTGGAAGCGCCGCGCGGCGCCGCCGTCGTTGGTGAAGATCGCCGTGCCGTTGCCGTAGAGATTAGCGTTGACCAGCTTCAGGGCGTCGTCGTATGACGAAGCCCGGACCACCGACAGGACCGGGCCGAAGATCTCGTCGGTGTAGACCGACATCTGCGGCTGTACCTGGTCGAGCAGCGTCGGCCCGAGCCAGAAACCCGCGTCGTCGCCGTCAACCGTGATGTCCCGTCCATCGACGACGACTTTGGCACCGTCGGACTCGCCCGCCTCGATGTAGCTGGCCACGCGGTCGCGGTGCTCGCGGGTGATCAGTGGTCCCATGTCGCAGCCGCGCCGACCGTCACCGGTCTTCAACGTCAGCATGCGCTCGCGGATCTTGTCGACGAGCACGTCACCGACCGGATCCACGGCGACGACGACCGAGATCGCCATGCACCGCTCGCCCGCTGAGCCGAAGCCGGCGTTGACCGCTGAGTCCGCTGCGAGGTCGAGGTCGGCATCGGGCAGCACGACCATGTGGTTCTTGGCACCGCCGAGCGCCTGCACCCGCTTGCCGTAGCGCGTCGCCGTCTCGTACACGTGGCGGGCGACCGGCGTGGAGCCGACGAAGCTGACCGCCTGTACGACGGGGTGCTCGAGCAGTGCGTCGACGGCCTCGCGTCCACCGTGGATGACATTGAGAACACCCGGCGGGAGACCGGCTTCGGCCCACAGCTCGGCGAGCCGGACCGAGGCGCTCGGGTCCTTCTCGCTGGGCTTGAGCACCACGGTGTTGCCGCAGGCGATCGCGATCGGGACGAACCACATGGGCACCATGACGGGGAAGTTGAACGGCGAGATCACGGCGACCACACCCAGCGGCTGGCGCATGGAGTAGGAGTCGACGCTGGTCGACACGTTCTCCGAGAAGCCGCCCTTGCTCGCCGCCGGCACTCCGCAGGCGAACTCGATGACCTCGAGTGCCCGCTGCACCTCGCCGGCGGCGTCGGCAAGCACCTTGCCGTGCTCCGCAGTGATCAACGCCGCGAGCTCGTCCCGATGCGTGTGCACGAGTTCGCGCATCGCGAAAAGCACCTGGGTACGCCGGGCCAGCGAGGCCTCCCGCCAGCCCGCGAAGGCGCGCTGCGCCGCCGTGACGGCGACGTCGACGTCGGCCGCCGAGGCCATCGGCACGAGCACCGTCTGGGCGCCGGTCGCCGGATCGTGCACCAAGCCCTGCTCGGTGGACGCGCCGGACCACGCTGTTCCGTCGACCCAGTGCCGGACGTGGGTGGCTGTCATGAAGACCTCTGCAGATGACGGATGACGGGTGGGTCCGAGTGTGTGGCGCCAGCGAGCCGGCGGCCACGGTCACATTGTCAGGTCATTCGCATTGAGCCTTACAGTATGTCGGTGATCCCCACCGTGGCCGACGTCCTCGGCCTTGACGAGCTTCGGGCCGGCCGGCCGGACGTGGTGGCCGGTCGTCTCGGTCTCGACCGGCCGGTGCGGTGGGTGCATGTCAGCGAAATCCCCGACATCGCCCCCCTTCTTAAGGGCGGGGAGCTCATCCTCACCACAGGCATCGCCTGGCCGGACTCCGACGCCGCAGTGGCCGACTACGTCGAACAACTCGATGCCGCTGATGCCGCCGGCGTCGTCATCGAGCTGGGCCGACGGTTCCCCCGGGTCCCCTCCGTCGTGCTGCGGGCTGCGGACGCCCGCCAGTTCCCGGTCGTCGCGCTGTCACTGCCGGTGCCTTTCGTCGGCATCACCGAGGTGGTGCACCGGCTGATCGTCAATGCGCAGTACCAGCTGCTCGAGTTCTCCGACCACGCCCATCGAGCGTTCACCGCCCTGAGCATCGAGGGAGCCTCGGTCCAGGAGGTGCTCGACCGGGCGTCGGCGATGACGGGGGAGCCGGTCGTCCTCGAAGATCTTGCGCACCGGGCGGTGGCCTACAACGCCGGACCAGCCGGTCCGGCGGAGGTACTCCGCGACTGGGAGTCGAGGTCACGTG
The DNA here is from genome assembly GCA_046590575.1 of Mycobacteriales bacterium. GTDB lineage: Bacteria > Actinomycetota > Actinomycetes > BP-191 > BP-191 > DATLNF01. The sequence continues at coordinate 44,508 of JBKJUS010000061.1, forward strand.
AGGTCAGCGCCGACGCAGAGGCGACGACGACGAGCCCGCACGGCTGGCTCGTCACGCCGGTCGGGCCGAGGTTCCAGCGCTGGGGTCGGCTGGTGATGCCGAGTCCGGCGCAGGACAACCCGCAGTTGGTGATGCTGCTCGAGCGGGCCGCCGAGGCGCTCGCACTCATCCGGTTGGTCGAGCGCGACCGCGCCGGCCTCGAGCAGCAGGCGCACGGGGGCCTGCTTGCCGACCTGATGCGAAGCCGCACGTCCGCCCGGCCGGCGCAGCGAGCTCGTGCCGAGTCGCTGGGGTTCCCGGCGAGTCGGCACGCGTTCGTCGGGTTGTGCGTTGCCTCCCGGTCCGCCGATCGGCTCGACCCCGTGGTGCAGGAAGGGCGGGACCGCACCTTGGCCGAGTCAGTGTCGGCCGCGTGCCGGGCCGCCGGCCTGCCGGCGTTGGTGTCCTCGCTGCAGCCCGACCAGGTGCTGGTCCTCGTCGCCGTGCCTCATCAGCGGGCGGCAGATGCGGCCGTCGAGCAGGTCGCTCAGGCGCTGGATGCGTCGCTGCGCGCACGCGGCGAACGGCGGCCGACCGTCGGGGCCGGAAGGGTGGTCGAGTCCTTCGACGACGTCGGCGCATCGTTGTCGGAGGCGAGGCACGTTGTCGACGTGATGGCGTCGAGCGGTGAACGCGCACACCGCGCGTACTACCGGATGACCGATCTCGGCCTCCGTGGGCTGCTCGCGAGCATGCGAGACGACCCTCGATTCGTCGGGTTCGCGGAGTCGCAGCTCGGCCCGTTGCTGGCCCACGACGCCCGCCGTGGCACAGCGTTGGAGCAGACATTGCGGCAGTACCTCGAAGCAGGTGGCAACAAGAGCCGGCTTGCCCGGACCGGCTTCATCAGCCGACCGGCGCTCTATGCCCGACTGGCCACCATCGAGACGATTCTTGGCGTCGACTTGAACGATGCTGATGCGGCGGCAGGACTGCTTGTAGCCCTGGAGATTCGCTCCCTCCGGGCCAGCGAGGGTCAGCCCGCGTGAACTCGGTGGTCATAATGCGCGCAGTCCGGGCGTGAACGAGGAGGCTCTGTGACGGACCGCGCGCTGTTTCGCCCGGTGCAGACCGTGCGCGCCTACGAGCGCATCGTCGAGCAGGTTGAGCAGGCAGTGCTGTCCGGGGCACTCAAGCCGGGGGACCGGCTGCCCAGCGAGCGCGAGCTGATCGTGCAGTTCCGGGTCAGCCGTTCGACGGTGCGCGAGGCACTGAGGGTGCTGGAGAGTGGCGGATTCCTGCGGTCTCGGCCGGGCGACCCACACGGACCCGAAGTCATGCCGTTGACGACGCGGACTCTGGAGAAGTCGCTGCACCGGTTGATGCGCGTCGACGAGGTGTCGCTCGCGCAGCTGGTGCAGTTCCGGATGCTGCTCGACGGGTCGGCGAGCTATCTAGCGGCGAGAGCACGCAGCGACACGCAGCTTGCGGACATGCAGCTGACCCTGGACCGGATGGCAGCGTGCGTGGATGTTGGGTACAGCGAGTTCAGTGAGGCCGACGTCGCATTCCACGACGCCTTGGCGAAGGCGAGCGGCAACACACTGATCGAGGTGTGCTGCGCAGCCGTACGCGGCGTCGTCGTCGGGCTCATCGCCCAGAAGATCGCCTCGGCGGCGGACCAGGCTTCATTGATGACGCAGTCGCTGGCCCACCACGCCGAGGTGCTCGACGCCGTACGCGCCGGGCAGGGTGCTCGGGCTGCCGAGCTCGCTCGCGAACACCTCTACGCTTATTACGCCGAGCACGTCTCGGAATCGGAGCGGGAGGTGCTGGCGGACCTGGTCGCCGGTGCCGGTCTCACCGCCGCCACCGACTAGCCGCCCGCCCGCGGTCAGCCAGCGCGGAGGATGACCATTCGGCTCACGGTCAGCTCGTCCACGGCGAAGCGTGGGCCCTCACGGCCGATTCCGGAGTCCTTCACGCCGCCGTAGGGCATGGTGTCGGCGCGGAAGCCGGGGATCACGTTCACCAGCACGCCACCGACTTCGAGGCACCGGGCGGCGCGCATCGCGATGTCCAGGGATCGGGTGAACACGCTGGCGTGCAGCCCGTAGTGGGACCGGTTCACAGTCTGGAAGGCCGTGTCGACATCATCCACCGCACGGATGCAGACGACCGGGCCGAAGATCTCCTCGTTCCAGGCGTTGGCACCGTCGGGTACGCCGTCGAGAACCGTCGGACCGAGCGGGCCGTCGGCGCCGCCGCCGTGCAGTAACCGGGCGCCGGCGGCGACTGCTTCGTCGACCCATGCCCGCACGCGCGCCGTCGCGGCCGCGTCAACGAGCGGAGCGACCCGCGTGCTCTCCTTTCGGGGATCGCCGACGACGACGTCGGCCAGCCGCGCCTCGATGCGGGAGACCAGCGCGTCGTGCACCTCACCGACCACGATCACCCGCTGCACCGAGATGCAGGCCTGCCCGGAGGCGTAGTAGCCCCCAGTGACGACAGCGTCGGCGGCGGCGTCGAGGTCGGCGTCTGCGGCGACGACGAGAGCGGCGTTCGAGCCAAGCTCGAGCAACACTTTGGTCGGCGCCGCGGCACGGGCGATTCGATGGCCGACTGGCGCGGAACCGGTGAACGACACCGCGCCGACCCGCCGGTCGGTGACCAGGGCCGCGCCCACCTCCGCATCGCCGGTCACCACCTGAACGGCGGCGACCGGGCCACCCGCAGTCGCGAGAGCCTCACGGAATAGGTGCACCAGCCACAGTGTCGCCAGTGGCGTCTGCGGCGCCGGCTTGGCGATGATCGGGCAGCCCGCGGCGAACGCTGGGGCGATCTTGTGGGTGGCCAGCAGCAACGGGTAGTTGAAGCCGGCGATGCCGACGACGACGCCGATCGGCCGGCGCACCCAGAAGCCGAGAAGCCCCTCGCCTGCTGGGGTCACGTCCAGTGGCACCGTCTCCCCGTGGATCCGCGAGACCTCCTCCGCCGACGCCGCCAGGGTGACGAGTGTGCGGGCGACCTCGACCCGGCAGTCGACCAGCGGCTTGCCAGTCTCCAGGACGAGCAGGTCGACGAGGCGCTCCCGATTGGCTTCGACGTCAGCGTGCACCCGCATGAGGACGGCTCGTCGGACGTGCGACGGCAGGTCGGCAACCCTCTCCTTGACAGCCACTGCTTCGTCCAACGCCAGGTGGGCGAGCGCGACGTCGCCGACTGGCGCCTCCGCGACGGTGCTGCCGTCGTACGGGAAGCGCACCGGCGCCGTCGCGGAGGCAGGTAGCCACGAGGCGCCCACCGGGAGACCAGCGGGGAAGGGGAGCGGGAAGGCCGGCACGGCGCGCCTTTCTGGAAAGTCGGACATGTCTTGACACGGCACTCGAGGGCTGTGAGTGTGCCCGCACTGTGCCTGGTCAGACCAGTACACCCGCATCCGGTTCCGAGCGCTACACCTCGTTGTTCTGCCTGGACGGCCTCACCGCCGTCGTGGTCGGCGCCGGGGGTGGCATCGGGGCCGAGGTCGCGGCTGGGCTGGCGGCCTTCGGGGCTACGGTCGTCTGCGCGGACCTGGATCCGGCCTCGGCTGAATCCGTCGCGGCCGGGATCACCGGCGCCCGCGCGGTCGGCCTCGACGCTGTGGACCCCGATGCGGTCGCGGCCGCACTCGAGACCACCGGGACGCCGGACCTGCTAGTGACGACCATCGGCACCAACGTGCGCAAGCGGATCGCCGATTACACGCCGGACGAGGTTCGCCGGGTGATCGACGTCAACCTCGTCGGGACCGTCAACCTGCTGCGCACCTACGGCACCGCCATGGCCGAGCGGGGGAGCGGCAGCATCGTCGCGTTCTCCTCGGTCCGCGCTCTGACGGTGGAACCTGGCCAGGGCGTGTACGCCGCGACGAAGGCGGGCGTGATCCAGCTGATGCGCACCGCCGCGGCAGAGCTCGGCCCGCGCGGAGTTCGGTGCAACGTCGTCGCGCCCGGTGTGGTCGAGACGCCGCTTACCGAGCAGATCCGCGCAGTGCCGGAGTGGTACGACGCCTACGCGCGCAAGTCCGCGCTCGGTCGGTGGGCACAGCCGGGCGAGCTGGTGGGTGCGGTCGTCTACCTCTCGTCGGCGGCTAGCTCGTTCGTCACCGGCTCGGTGCTCTACGTCGACGGCGGCTGGACTGCGGTCGATGGCCGATACGAGCCGCCTCGATGACCCGTCACCTCGACATCGCTGTCGTGCCCGGAGACGGGATCGGGCCGGAGGTGACGGCTGTTGCTGTCGACACCCTCACACAGGCGTCGGAGATGTTCGGCTTCGGCCTGACGCTGCGGGAGTACGGCTTCGGCGCGGACCGCTATCTGGAGACCGGGGTGGTGCTTGACGACGACGACGTCGCCGCGCTGCGCCACCACGACGCCATCCTCTTCGGCGCCTGCGGCGACCCGCGGGTGCCGCCGGGCGTGCTCGAGCGGGGCCTCGTCGTTCGCCTGCGGTTGGCCTTCGACCAGTACGTCAACCTTCGGCCGGTACGCCTGCTGGCCGGTGTGCCGACGCCATACTCGGGGATGCCTCCCGAGAGAGTCGACCTGGTGGTCCTGCGCGAGAACACCGAGGGTCTCTACACCGGGGGGGGCGGAACGACGCATGGAGGCACGGTGAACGAGGTGGCTACGCAGGTGTCCACCAACACTTGGGTGGCGACCGAGCGGTTGGTGCGGCACGGCTTCACCCTCGCGCAGCGGCGGCGTCGCAAGGTGACGCTGTGCCACAAGACCAACATCCTCATTCATGCGGGCGTCCTCTGGCAGCGCGTCTTCGACGAGGTGGCAGTGGACTTCCCCGACGTCGACACCGACTACGTCCACGTCGACGCGATGATGCTGCACCTGGTGACCAACCCCGAGCGGTTCGACGTGGTGGTCACCGACAACCTTTTCGGCGACATCGTCAGCGACCTCGCCGCGACGCTGCAGGGTGGCCTGGGCTTTGCGCCGAGTGGCAATGTCGACCCGAGCCGAGCGCACCCGAGCATGTTCGAGCCGGTGCACGGCTCGGCGCCGGACATCGTCGGCACCGGGCGCGCCAACCCGGTTGCGGCGGTGCTGTCCGCGGCATTGCTGCTCGACCACTGCGGCGAGCCGGAGGCTGCGATTGCGGTCGAGTGCGCAGTCGCCGCGGCTACCCGGGCACTCACAGTCCACGACAAGACCAGAGATGTTGCTGCACGGATTGCGCTGTCGCTCTCGCGGCAGGCCACCCCACAAGGAGGACCACAGTGAGATCCGGACGAATGCGCGGAGCAGCGGCATCAGCCGCGCTGGTGATGCTGGCTGTGGCCGCATGCGGGGGGAGCTCCGATGACGACGGCGACAAGACGTCGGGCGGGGACACCAATGCGGTGCTGACGGTGGCTGCGGAGGCGGAGCCGGCCACGCTCGACCTCACCACGGTGGCCGCCGCGGCCATCCCCCGACTGCTGCTCTACAACGTCTACGAGGGACTGGTGAAGCTCGACGGCAAGGGTGAGATCCAGCCGCTGCTCGCCAAGTCGTGGAAGGTCAGCGAAGACCGCACGACCTATACCTTCACGATGCAAGATGACGCGAAGTTCAGCACCGGGCGCAAACTCACTGCCGCCGATGCGGTCTTCAGCATCGACCGCGCACGGGCGGCCGACAGCAAGCATCCGTTCAAGTCACAGCTCGCGGTCGTCGAGTCGGCGACCGCGAAGGACGACACGACGCTCGTGGTGAAGCTCAAGCGCACCAGCAACAGCTTCCTCTACAGCATGGCCAATCCGGTCGGCATCGTCTACGACAAGGACTCGATTGGCGAAGTTGCGACGAAGCCGGTCGGCAGCGGTCCATTCACATTCGGTGAATTCGTACGTGGCAGCAAGCTGACCCTGACGCGGAACGAGGGCTACTGGGGTAAGAAGGCGAAGGTCGCCAGCGTGGTCTTCCGCTTCTTCACCGACGCCACCGCGACGGTCAACGCCGCGCTCGCTGGTGAGCTCGACCTGGTGACCAACGTGCGCACCCCCGAAGCCATCGCGCGCTTCCAGGGCAACCCCGCATACACCGTCGTCGAAGGTACGACGAACGGTGAGGTCGTCATGGCGCTGAACAATGAGAAGGGCCCGCTGAAGGACAAGCGTGTCCGGCAGGCGATCATTCACGCGATCGACCGGGCGGCACTGGTCAAGACGGCGTCCGCGGGCTACGGCGAGCTGATCGGCAGCATGGTGCCGCCGACTGACCCGTGGTACGAGGACCTCTCGAAGCAGTACCCCTTCGACCCGGCCAAGGCCAAGGCGCTGCTCGCCGAGGCCGGTTTCGCCAACGGTGTGACGTTGCAGATGAAGCTGCCGACCCGGCCGGATGCACTTGCCGCCGGGCGCTTCGTCGAGGCGCAGCTCAAGGCCGTCGGTATCACCGCGAAGACGACGCAGCTCGAGTTCCCGGCCCGCTGGCTCGACGTCGTCTTCACCAAGGCCGACTACGACATCTCGATCATCAGCCATGTCGAGCCGCGCGACATCGAGAAGTACGGCGACCCGAAGTTCTACTGGCGCTACCAGAACCCGAAGGCCAAGGAGCTGCTGACCCAGGCCGATGCGGGATCTCCGGAGGAGCAGATCGCGAAGCTCAAGGAGCTGGCGAGGCTATTGGCCGATGACGCTGCTTCCAACTGGCTCTACTTGCAGCCGAGCCTGCAGGTCCTGAAGAAGGGTGTGTCCGGCTATCCCGAGAATGCTGCGACGCTGTCCTACGACATGACCAACATCCAGAAGGCCTGAACGTGACGGAAGCCGGCGCGGCGGTGAGCGGAGTCTGATGTCCGGGCTCCTGCTCGCGCTGCGCCGCGCCGGCTTCCTTCTGGTCAGCCTGTTCATCGCGTCGGTCCTGGTCTTCCTCACGTGCGCGGTGCTGCCCGGTGATCCGGCTCGGGTCGCGCTCGGCGTCGAGGCGACGGAAGAAGTGGTGGCGGCCCTGCGCCGCGATCTCGGCGTCGACCGCTCGCTCGTCGCGCAGTACGCCGACTGGGTCAGTGGGTTGCCTCGCGGTGACTTCGGCCGGTCCTACGTCACTCAGGTAGACATCGGCGAGCAGATCGCCGACCGATTGGGAGTGACGCTGAGCTTGGTGCTCGGTGGCATGGTGGTGGCGCTGCTCATCGCGGTGCCCTTCGGGGTGTTGGCTGCCGTCCGACATCGCGACGCGTCGGGCACGGCGCTTACGGTGGGGAGCCAGCTCGGCCTCGCCGTGCCGTCGTTCTGGGCCGGCATCCTGCTCGTCTACGTCTTCGCCGTACGCCTGCGATGGTTGCCGGCCAGCGGCTACACCAACCTCGCCGACGGACCGGTCGAATGGGTCCGTCATCTCCTCCTGCCCTGGCTCGCCCTCGGGTTGGTCCAGGGCGCGGTGCTCATGCGCTACGTGCGCTCGGCGGTGCTCGACGTGTTGCGCGAGGACTTCATGCGCACCGCCCGCGCGGTCGGCCGAACCAAGACTGGCGCGCTGTGGCGGCACGGTCTACGCAACGCTGCGATTCCCGTCGTCACCGTGCTCGGCGTGCAGCTGTCGACTCTGCTCGTCGGCGCGATCATCATCGAGAGCGTTTTCACCTTGCCGGGCATCGGCACGATGCTGCTTCAGGGCGTCGCTAACCGCGACTTGCTGCTCGTGCAGGGCACGATCATGGTGCTGGTCGGCTTCGTGCTTGCGCTCAACTGGTTGGTCGAGGTGCTCTACACCGTCCTCGACCCGAGACTGCGGACCGCATGACAGCCGCCCAGGTCGACCCGCTCCTCGCCGGCGACACCGCCCCCGCCCTCCGTGGTCGCCGGCGTGGCAACCTGGCCGCGCGGATCGGCGGCGGCGTTGCCGCGCTGGTTGTGCTGACCGCACTCGTCTCGTTCGTGTGGACGCCGTACGACCCGACGGGCATCGATCCGGACAGCCTGCTCGTCGGCCCGCTCACGGGCGGGCACCTGCTCGGCACTGACAACTTCGGCAGCGACATCGCCAGCCAGCTGATGGCCGGTGCTCGAGTGACGCTGCTCGTCGGCATCGTCGCCGTCGCGATCGCCGGTCTCATCGGCACCCCGCTCGGCGTGCTGGCCGGTATGCGACGCGGCTGGGTCGGTGCTGTCGTCGTACGCGCCGGCACGATCCTCTTCGGCTTTCCTGCGCTGCTGCTGGCGTTGCTGCTGGCTGCCGCATTCGGTGCTTCGACGGCGACCGCGATGGTGGCAATCGGGGTCGCCACGATCCCGGCGTTCCTGCGCCTGTCCTACGCCGCGACCCTGCAGGTGATGGCCACCGACTACATCACCGCGGCGCGGACGTCCGGGCTGAGCGGGCTGCAGATCGCGCGGCGGCATGTGCTGCCCAACATCAGCTCGGTGCTTCTGGTGCAGTCCTCGGTCGCCTTCGCTCTGGCCATTCTCGCCGAGGCCGGTCTGTCCTACCTCGGGCTCTCTACCCGACCGCCGACCCCGTCCTGGGGCCGGATGCTGCACGACGCGCAGGGCTTCCTCTTCACTGACCCGCTGCTCTCGGTGTGGCCCGGGTTGGCGATTGCCGCAGCTGTGCTCGCCTTCAACCTGCTTGGCGACGGACTGCGCGACCTGCTCGACCCGAAGCTGCGTGACCGGTGACTGCGCTCGACGTCCGCGACCTGTCGGTGCGCTTCGGATCCACACCGGTGTTGCACGACCTGACCTTCGCACTGGCGGCCGGCGACCGGGTCGGTCTCATCGGCGAGTCCGGGTCGGGCAAGTCAGTCGCCGCGCTCGCAGTCATGGGGCTGCTGCCTGACGGTGCCACGGCTGCTGGGCACGTGGAAGCCGAGGGCACCAGCTTGCTCGACCTGCCGGAGAAGGCGTTGGCCGGCCTACGCGGCGAACGGGTCGCGATGGTCTTCCAGGAGCCGATGACGGCGCTGGACCCCGTGATGCCGGTCGGTTCGCAAGTAGCCGCTGCGGTGGCGCTGCACCAGAAGGTGAGTCGCTCCGGGGCGCGGACGAAGGCGCGCGACCTGCTTCATCAGGTCGAGCTGCCCGATCCGGCCCGCGCGATGAGCAGCTATCCGCACCAGCTCTCCGGTGGGCAGCGGCAGCGCGTCGTTCTGGCGATGGCGCTGGCTAACGACCCAGCGGTCCTCATCTGCGACGAGCCGACGACGGCCCTCGACGTGACCATCCAGAAGCGCATGCTCGCCCTGATCGACCGGCTGGTGTCCGACCGTGGCACCGCGTTGCTCTTCATCTCGCACGACCTCGCTGTCGTCTCCGAGCTGTGCGAGCGTGTGCTCGTCCTCTACGGCGGACGCCTGGTTGAGCAGGGACCGCTCGCGCAGATCTTCGCTCAGCCGCGGCATCCCTACACCGCCGGGCTGCTGGCAGCCTCGGCGCTCGGCGACGTCGCGCCGGGTGCGCCATTGCTCACTATCGAGGGATCCGTGCCCGGGCTTGGTGCGTTCCCGTCAGGGTGTCCGTTCCGCAACCGTTGCACGCGCGCCTTGCCCGAATGCGCCGAGGTGCCGCCGATGACGGCGGAGACCCCAAGTGCGTCGTACGCCTGCTTCAACCCGGTGCCGTTGCCCGCTCCTGCTCCGAAGCCGACCCGGCGGCGCCGATGACCGATGAGGTAGTGCTGTCCGTCCGCGGGCTGACCCGGGAGTTCGTCCGGCGTCGGTCGCTTTTCGGCGCGCGACGTGAACCAGTGCAGGCGTTGGCCGGCATCGACCTCGACGTACTCCGAGGAGAGCGGTTCGGCATCGTGGGGGAGTCTGGCTCTGGCAAGACGACGCTGGCTCGGCTGCTGATGGGGCTGGACACTCCGACGGCCGGCACGATCACCCTCGATGGACAGTCGGTGCATGACAAGAGCCAGGCAGAGCTGCGCTTCCTCCGCCAGCGGATGCAGATGGTCTTCCAGGATCCGATGTCGTCCTTGGACCCGCGCATGCGGGTCCGCGACATCGTGCTCGAGCCGCTCATCGGTCTGCACCTGAACGAGGATCGCGATACGCGGCTAGCCGAGCTGCTGTCCTCAGTGGGTCTCACTCCCGATGCGGCGGAGCGGTTTCCGCACCAGTTTTCCGGTGGCCAACGGCAGCGAGTGGCGATCGCCCGGGCGCTCGCGCCGCGACCGCAGGTGCTCATCGCCGATGAGCCGGTGTCGGCGCTCGATGTGTCAGTGCGCGCGCAGACGCTGAACCTGCTCACCGACCTCACCTCGCGTCTCGGTCTGACGTTGGTCTTCGTTTCGCACGACCTGTCGGTGGTGCGCTACCTGTGCGACCGCGTCGCCGTGATGCGGCAGGGCTTGATCGTGGAGCAGGGGGTGACCGCCGAGGTCTACGCCGACCCGCAGCACGCCTACACCAAGGAGCTGCTCGAGTCGGTGCCGGTGCTGCGGTACCGACCTGCATTGCCGGCCGGGGGCCGCGATGAGTGACGAGTCCCTCGCGAACTGGACAGTGGCCGAGCTGACGTCGGCGTACGCCGACGGTTCGGTCTCGCCAGTAGATGTCATCGACGCGGTGCTGGTCCGGGTCGACCGGTTGGAGCCGATGGTGCACGCGCTCTACCTGCTCGACCACGAGGCGGCGCGGTCGGCTGCTCGGGGCAGTGCCGCACGGTGGGCGGCTGGCTCGCCGCTGGGTGCACTGGACGGCGTGCCGGTGACAGTGAAGGACAACATCGCGACTCGCGGCGATCCGGTGCCGGTGGGGTCGGCCGGCACTGTTCTGGTGCCTGCGGTCGCTGATGCGCCGCCGGTGGCACGACTGCGCGAGGCCGGTGCGGTGCTGTTCGCCAAAACCACCATGCCGGACTTCGGGATGCTCTCCTCCGGAACGTCGAGCTTCCACCCGCTGACCCGCAATCCCTGGAACCTCGACTGGAATCCCGGCGGCTCCAGCGCCGGCGCTGGCGCCGCGGCCGCAGCCGGCTACGGACCGCTGCACGTCGGCACGGACATCGGCGGATCACTGCGGCTGCCGGCCGGATGGACGGCGACCGTGACTCTCAAGCCGTCGCTCGGGCGGATCCCGATCGTGCCGCCGTACCACGGACGGGTGGCCGGTCCGCTCACCCGCACCGTCGACGACGCGGCGGCCCTGATGGCGGTGCTGGCGCAGCCGGACTGGCGCGACGGGATGAGCCTGCCTCCGACGCCGATCGACTGGGCCGACCTCGACATCGACGTGCGTGGTCTACGGGTCGGGCTGCACCTCGACGCGGGGTGCGGCCTGCCGGTGGACGCCGAGGTGTCGGCGGCTGTACAAGCAGCTGCCGATCTGTTCGCAGCCGGCGGTGCGGACGTTTCCGCCGTGGCACCGTTCGTCACCCGAGAGATGCTGGACGACCTCGACCTCTTCTGGCGGGTGCGCGGGTGGGTCGACTTCTCCGCGCTGCCGGTCGATCGGCAGGCCCTCGTTCTGCCGTTCATCGCGGAGTGGTGTCGTGGTGGCGCGGGAGTGACCGGCGCGGTCGTGATGCGCTGCGTTAACCGCAAGATCGAGATCCGGGCGGCAGCGATTGCCGCGACACAGCCCTACGACGTCGTGCTGTCACCGGTGGCGCCCATCGCGACGTTCGCGGCGGAGCTGGCGTCACCGACCGACGACGTGGGGAGGCCGCTCGAGCACATCGCATTCACGGCCCCGTACAACATGTCCGAGCAGCCGGCGTCCTCCGTCAACTGCGCCTTCACGTCTGATGGTCGGCCAATCGGGCTGCAGATCGCGGGCCGCCGCTTCGACGACATTGGCGTGCTGCGCGCGACTCGGTGGTACGAGCAAGTGCGGCCCGCATCCGCCGTACCGCACTGGCCCGACCCCGGACGCTAGCCGCCCCACTCCACACGCTCCGTCGCCGCGAAAGCTGCGGTCTCACGTGTCATAGATGACACGTCAGACCGCGGGCTTGGGAGCAAGAAGGGCTAAGTGCTAGCGGAGGGTGATCAGGCGGCGGCGGCGCAGCAGCAGGTACGCCGCCAAACCCACGCTGATCGCGCCCCACCAGAACGAGTCGCTGCGCTCGAGCGGCCAGTCAGGATCCGCGAGGTGAACCAGGCCGATCGCGGCGAGGCAGGTCATCGCCTCGTGCCGGCCGCGCCGCCGTACGAGGACCAGCGGTACGGCGAGGACAGCTAGCCCGACGAGGTCGCCGACGACACCGCGCGCGAGGTAATTGTGCCCGTGTCGCACGTAGAGGCCCGTCGAGGCAACGATGGCAGCGGCGGTCGTCGCGACCTCGGCCCGGTCGAGTGACGAGCGAAATGTGGTGGCGTGGAGCAGGGAAGCGATCACACCTGATGCTCCCACCCAGCTCCCCGCAAATGTTGGACGCAGCGGTCCGGTCATGCGCACGATCACCCGGCGATGGGTCCAAATTCCGCCGGCGTTGGGCGCCGCAGAAGCCCTGCGCTCGCGCTCGGCAGTCAGCTCAGCCACGGTGTCACAAGGCCGCGGACTGCCCAGGCGCGGGCGGTCAGCGGGATCGCGCCGGTGTCATCCGCCGGCAGCCGGCTGCGGAGCAGCTCGCGCAGCTCCGCCCGAGCGTCCTCAGTCAGCGACATGGCGTACGACGCCGCGGGGCCCTGGCCGCCGAGAATGGGGCTCCAGTAGTCGTCGAAGTCGGCGAACACCGTGGGCACCACGATGCCGTGCGTCGCGACATCACCTAGCCCGGTGGCCGTGAACAGCGCAGCTAGTGACTCCGGCTGGCAGAGGGGGAAGCGCGTTCCCTCTTCGGCGTCGGCGGCTGCGGCGTCGTGGTCGACGGCGGCGTCCCAGAAGTAGCGCATCAGCTCCATGCCGTGGCCGTAGTCCCACACGTACGCCGCAACGGTCGCGCCCGGCCGCGCCACCCGCTGCATCTCGGCCAGCCCAGCCGCCGGGTCGGGCACGAAGTTGAGCACCAAGCCCGACACCACCGCGTCGAACTCGCCGTCATCGCGACCCAGCGCCAACGCGTCGCCAATCGCGAACTCGGCGCGCGGGTCGGACAACGTCGCACGGGTGTGCTCGACGTACGACGCCGACGGGTCGACGCCGACCACAGACACCGGGTCGGCCACCTCGAGGATCGCCGAGGTCAGCGCACCGGTCCCGCAGCCGACGTCGAGCCACCTCGACTGCGATGCCGCGGTCACCCACGGCACGAATTCGCGCGCCACCGGCCGGCTCCATCGACCGACGTACCCCTCGTACGCCGCACCGCTGCTCCACCTGTCCGCCATGCCGTACTCCCTACAGCGTGATCGTGTGACGTCCTGAGTCGAGCGGCAGATCGGTGGAACCCTTGCGGCGCAACACTCCCGAGCAGCCAGTCGGCAGCTCGACGACGTAGACGACACCGTCGGCGGTGCGGTCCCAGCGGGCGCGCACGACTCCGCGCGCAGTCTCGTACGACGCCTCCGCCCAGTCGATGCCCGCGCCTGGCACCGGCGTCAGCAGCACCCGCGCGAAACCCGGTGCAGTCGGGTCGGGCCGAATGCCGGCGACGGTCTCGTAGAGAAAGCGCACGACCGAGCCGAGTGAGGTGTGGCTAAAGGAGTTCATGTACGGGTCCGTGAATCCGGCCTCGGGCGTCCAGCTGTCCCAGTGCTCCCACATTGTCGTCGCGCCGTGGGCGAGGAAGTGCAGCCACGACGGCAGCTCCTCGCTGCGCAGCAGCTCGTACGCGAGATCAGATTCACCGTGCTCGCAAAGCACGGTGAGCAGGTGCTCGGTGCCGAAGAAGCCGGTCGACAGGCGCGTGCCACGCGCCCGTACGTCGGCCGCAAGCCGTTGCGCCGCACCGGTTTCAGCCGCGCCGTCGAGCAGTCCGAACCGCAGTGCGAGGACCAACCCGGTCTGCGTCGTAAGCACTTCGCCGAAGCGCGCCGCGAAGGCCTCGCGGACCCGCACGGCCAGCTCCGCGTACGCCGTACCCGCGGTGATGTCGCCGACTGCGCAGAGCGATGCCGCGACCGTCGCCGCGCTCTCGGCCAGGATGATCGTCGCGAAGAGATCCTTCGGCGTCTCGTCGAAGGACAGCCAGTCGCCGTAGTCCTGACCGCGTTCGTGCTCCCAGATCAGCGACGGGTTGGCGTCGACAGCCGCGTCGACCCAGCGACGCATGTGCGGCAGGTGCCGGCTCAGGATGTCGGTCGATCCGGAGAAGAGGTGCACGACCCACGGCGCCACCACACATCCGTCGCCCCAGCCCGGCGCGGCGCGCGCATCCCACGGCGGCACCGCGGGCGCGACGTCGGTGTAGAGGCCGTCGTTGGTCAGCGCGTCGGCGACGTTGTCGAGCCACCCGCGGTAGAAAGCGGTCGAGTCGAAGAGGTAGGAACCGGCCGTCGCGGTGATGTAGGCATCGCCGGTCCAGCCGAGGCGCTCGTCGCGGTTGGGGCAGTCGGTCGGCACCTCGACCCAGTTGTTGGCGAAGGTCTGCGCCACCGCGTCGTGCAGCCGGTTGACCCGCTCGTCGGAGCAGCGGAAGTCCCCGCGTCGCGCGACAGCGGACCGCAGCGGCACCGCCTCGATCGACTCCAGCGTCGTGTGCGGCCCCAGCCCGACGACCTCGACGTAGCGGAAGCCGTGGTAGGTGAACGCCGGCTGCCACTCCTCGACACCGCTGCCGGCGAGGACGTATCGATCGGTCGCGACCGCGTGCCGGAGGTTGTCGACATAGAGAGTGCGCCCTCCGTCCTGCAGCATCTCCGCGTGTCGCAGCGTGATCTCGTCGCCGGCCCGACCGCTGACTCTGATCCGCACCCGACCGGCGAGGTTGACGCCGAAGTCGACGAGCAGGTGTCCACGTCGGTGCTCGTACCGGCTGACCGGCGCGATAGGGGCCTCGTCGCGCACGGGTGGTGCGGTGCGCGGGGTGAGCTGTGGGGCGGGCTTCGGGTCGAGCTCGGTCACCGGGCGCGATCGTCCCGCCGGGATGCGCGCGTCGTACGTCTCACCGAGATAGAGGTCGCTCGCCAGCAGTCCGCCGTACGACGCCGTCCAGCTCGCGTCGGTGCACACCACCGGCTCACCGTCGACCTCGAGCGCCGCTAGCGCGGCCGGCTCGTCGCCGTAGCGCGCCCGCACGCGATCAGTGCCGAGGTAGCCGGCGTACCACCCGTCGGCTAGCAGCAGCTTGAGTGTGTTGTCGCCGACCTGCATCAGGGGAGTCACGTCGTAGGTCCACACGTGGACGCGCTGCCGGTAGTCGGTCCAGCCCGGCGTGAGCTCATCGTCGCCGACGCGGACGCCGTTGAGGAACGCCCGGAACAGGCCGAGTGCCGTGACGTGCAGCCGCGCGGCCGTGGGCACAGCTGTGACTGCGAACGTACGAGCCAGTGTCGGCGACGGCCGATAGTCGTCCCGCGTGTTCGAAGGCCGGGGCAGCGTGATCCACCGGGCGGCATCGATCGGCGCGGACATGCCGAGGAGGCTGTCACATCCCCGTGCGGAGCGGCTGCCGGTCGCGCGACGACGGCGGAATGTGGCTGGCCACATTGGCCGACACCGACGGCAACTACTTCCAGCTCGCCTCGCCGATGCCCCAGAACATGTAGCTCGGCCGCCATGCCTGACCGTCCGGCGTTTCCCGCACGGCAACTCGGATCAGTTGGAGTTACCTCGCGGGAAACGCCGCACGGTCGGGGCAGCGTTGGGTGCTAGTGGGTCGAACGGAAGCTACTTCACGTCGTAGCGGTCCAGCATCATGACCTTGTCCCAGGCGTCGACGAAGTCGCGGACGAACTTGTCCTTCGCGTCGTCGGCCGAGTAGACCTCGGCGATCCCGCGCAGGATCGAGTTCGAGGCGAAGACGAGGTCGGCAGCAGTGGCGGTGCGTACGACGTTGCCGGAGGCGTCGACGCCGTCGTACACGCCCTCGTCGTTGACCGAGGTCCGCCAGGCGATGCCGAGGTCGAGCAGGTTGCGGAAGAAGTCCTGGGAAAGCACACCAACCGAGTTGGTGAAGACGCCGTGCTTCACGCCGCCGGTGTTGGCCCCGAGCACCCGCAGGCCGCCGACCAACACGGTCATCTCCTTTGGCGTGAGCGAGAGCATGTACGCGCGGTCGACCAGGAGCGTCTCGGGCGAGAGCTTCAGGTCGGACTTCACCCAGCTGCGGAAGCCGTCGGCGCGCGGCTCGAGCCAGCGGAACGTGTCGGGGTCGGTCTGCTCCTGCGACGCGTCGGTGCGACCCGGCGTGAAGGGCACCGTGACAGCGACGCCAGCGTCGGCGGCCGCTTTCTCAACCGCCGCGCAGCCGGCCAGCACGATCAGGTCGGCCAGCGAGATCGGCGCGGAGGACGCCGACCGGATCGCCTCGAGCTTGGCGATGACGTCGGCGGTGCCGGCGTTGACGGCCCAGTCCTTCTGCGGCGAGAGACGCAGCCGGGCGCCGTTCGCGCCGCCGCGCTTGTCAGTGCTGCGGTACGACGCAGCGGCCGACCAAGCGGTGTGCACCAGCTGCGACACACTGAGACCGGAGTCCAGAACTGCTTGCTTGAGAGCCGCAATCTCAGTGTTGCCGACGAGCGCGTGGTCGACCGCGGGCACCGGGTCCTGCCACAGCTGCGCCTCGGGCACCCACGGGCCGACGTAGCGTGAGAGCGGTCCCATGTCGCGGTGCAGCAGCTTGAACCAGGCGCGCGCATACGTGTCGGCAAACAGAGCCGGGTCGTCGCGGAAACGCTCCGAGATCACGCGGTACGCCGGGTCGGTAATCAGCGCGAGGTCGGTCGTCGCCATCATCGGTCGGTGCGTGATGTCGGCGCGGTGGGCGTCGGGCACGGTCTGTGAGGCCGCGTCCTTCGGCTGCCACTGCTTGGCGCCGGCGGGCGACGCCGTCAGCTCCCACTCCCATCCGAAGAGCGTCTCGAAGTAGCTGTTGTCCCACTGCGTCGGTGTCGGGGTCCACGCACCCTCGAGGCCGGAGGTGATGGTGTCCTCCGCCTTGCCCTTGCCAAACTCGTTGCGCCAGCCCAGTCCGTTGGAGTGCACCGGGCAGCCCTCCGGCTCCGTGCCCACGAGCGACGGGTCGCCGGCGCCGTGTGCCTTGCCGAAGGTGTGGCCGCCGGCGATGAGTGCCACAGTCTCCTCGTCGTTCATTGCCATCCGGCCGAAGGTCTCGCGGATGTCGCGCGCGGAGCGCATCGGGTCGGGATCGCCGTTGGGGCCCTCGGGGTTGACGTAGATCAGACCCATTTGCACGGCGCCGAAGTCCTCGGCCAGCTCGCGGTCGCCGCTGTAGCGCGCGTCGCCCAGCCACTCGTCTTCGGAGCCCCAGAAGATCTCCTCCGGCTGCCAGACGTCTTCGCGACCGAAGGCGAAGCCGAACGTGGTGAAGCCCATGTCCTCGTGCGCGACGTTGCCGGCGAGGACGAGCAGGTCGGCCCAGGAGAGCGCGCGGCCGTACTTCTGCTTGACGGGCAGCAGCAAGCGGCGTGCCTTGTCGAGGTTGCCGTTGTCAGGCCAGCTGTTCAGCGGGGCGAAGCGCTGCTCGCCCGCGCCGCCGCCGCCGCGGCCGTCGGACTGCCGGTAGGTCCCGGCCGCGTGCCACGACAGGCGGATGAACAGCGGGCCGTAGTGGCCGTAGTCGGCCGGCCACCAGTCCTGCGACGTACGCATGACCTGGACGACGTCGGCCTTGACCGCCTCGACGTCGAGACCCTGCACGGCCTTCTTGTAGTCGAAGTCCGCACCTAGCGGGTCGGAGTCGCGAGCCGGCTTGTTGAGCACCGACAGGTCGACCTGGTTGGGCCACCAGTCGCGGTTGGTCCGGGGCCGCTGATTCGTGTCGGGCGTCGGTGCGTCGAGCGCTGGGTTCTCGGACTCGCTGTTGCTCGCGGTGTCGGGCGTGGTCACGTCGTACCTCTCTGTCGTACGTCGGCTCGGGCAATTGCGTCAGTGGTGCAGGCGGGGCAAGTGCCCCAGTAGACGACCTCGGCCTCGTCGATGACGTAGCCGTTGTTGTCGGAGGCCGTGAGGCACGGCACCTCGCCGACGGCGCAGTCGACGTCGGTGATCGTGCCGCAGGAGCGGCAGACGGCGTGGTGATGGTTGTCCTCGACGCGGGCTTCGTAGCGCGCGACGGAGCCGGCCGGCTGGATGCGGCGCAGCACCCCGACGTCGGTGAGCGCCCGCAGGACGTCGTACACCGCCTGGTGCGACACCGCCCCGAGCTCGGCGCGCACGCTGCGCAGGATCGTCTCGGTGTCGGCGTGGGGGTGCTCGTACGCTGCGCGCAGGGCGGCAACGCGGGGCTGGGTCACCCGCAGGGCGGTCGCGCGGATCCGGCTCTCGAGGTCGGGGGTCGGCGGCACGGGAGCCATCCTGCCCGGTTATCTGGAATCGTTCAAGTCCGCTGTACCCCGCCCCCGGCCCGCCCCCGGCCC
>JBKJUS010000103.1:0-4700 GCA_046590575.1 Mycobacteriales bacterium
TCGGTGAACGCGGGAATCATCCGGCGACCTGATCTAGGAGTCGTCCGGCCAGGGCTGCGGGCGGACCTCATCGTCATCGACGGGGACCCTCTCGCCGACCCCAAGGTGCTCGACGACCCCGACCGGATCGTCGCCGTGATCAAGGACGGTCGACTGGTGAAGAACCTCGTCGGTCACGTCGGTGCCCCGGAGTGAGCCGCTTCACCGGGGTGCACCACGTGGCTCTCACCGTCCGCGACGTCTCGGCAAGCGCGCCGTGGTACGCCGAACTGCTCGGGCTCGTGCGGCTGCAGGAGCATCGAGACGACCAGCAGGCGATGGTGCTGTTCATGCACCCGGCGAGCCAGTTGATGCTGTCCCTGCACCAGTGGACAATCGGCGATCAGGCCGATTTCGACGAGCGGCGGGTCGGCCTAGACCACCTGGCGCTGCACGTCGCCTCGCGGGACGAGCTGGTCGCCTGGCAGCAGCGGCTCTCAGAGCGCGGCATCGTCCACTCGCCGATCGCCGACGTCACCTACGGGCACGTGCTCGCCTTCCGCGACCCCGACGGTATCCAGCTCGAGCTGTTCGTCAGCCCCTCGTCGTTCTGGAGCCACCCCACCGCCGGCTGATCCACCCTGAGGAGCCCGATGTCCAGCAAGCCGTTCGCGTCATCCGCTGACCTGACCGAGAAGAAGGCGACGCTCGAAGAGCTGGCGGACGGGGTCTTCGCCTACACCGCTGAGGGGGATCCCAACGTCGGCTGCGTCATCGGTGAGGACAGCGTTCTCTGCGTCGACGCACGGGCCACCCCCGTGATGGCTCAGCAGTGGATCGACGTCATTCGCACCCTCACGGACAAGCCCATCCGCTACCTGGTGCTGACGCACTACCACGCGGTGCGCGTGCTGGGTGCTTCTGCCTACGGCGCCGAATGGACCATCGCCCACACGAAGACCGCGGAGTGGATCAACGAGCGCGGTGAGCAAGACTTCGAGTCAGAAGCTCGCCGCTTTCCCCGCCTGTTCTCCGCTATCGAGACAATCCCTGGACTGACCCGTCCCGACGTGACGTTCTCCGACGAGATGAGCGTCGATCTCGGCGGCCGAGTCGTGGAGCTGAGATATCTGGGCCGGGGGCACACCGAAGGCGACATCGTGGTGTGGATGCCCCGCGAGCGGGTGCTGTTCGCAGGTGACCTCGTCGAGGCGCAGGCAGCGCCGTACATGGGTGACGCCTTCATCGGTGACTGGCGCTCCTCCACTCTGGACCGGGTCGCGGCGTTCGACGCTGATGCACTCGTCGGTGGTCGAGGACCCGCAGTGCGCGGCGCTGACGTGTTCACCGCCGTCGCAGAAACCCGCGACTTCCTGTCCACACTCTTCGAGTGCGTCCGGGAGGTCGCCCGACGTGAAGGCGGATTGAAGGAGGCATTTGGCATCGCGCACGCGGCGCTCGCGCCGAAGTACTCCGGCTTCCCGATCTTCGAGCACTGCATGCCGTTCAACGTCCAGCGGGCGTATGACGAGGTGACTGGCACCCGTCCTCGGATCTGGACGGCGGCGCGGGATCGCGCAGTGTGGGACGAGCTGCAGAGCTGAAGGGGATCATGGCCGATGCAGAGGCGACGATCGCGGTCATCGGCGCCGGTCCGGTGGGGATGGTCGTGGCGGCGGCGCTGGGTTGCGCCGGTCATGACGTCGTCCTTCTCGAGAAGTCGGCCGGCCTACGGGACGAGGGCTCGAAGGCGATCTGCGTTCAGCGTGAGCAGTTAGAGATGCTGCAACGCCTTGGGGCAGCCGAGCCGCTCCTCGAGCGGGGCGTCTCATGGACAGTGGGCCGGACCTACTACCGTGACAAGGAGCTGCTGAAGACTCAGTTTCCGGCGACGCCGTCGGGAGCGGTGCCGCCCTTCGTCAACATCTCGCAACGCGAGGTCGAACAGGCACTGCTGCAACGCCTGCTCGAGCTGCCTAGCGTCAAGGTCGAGTGGCCTCAGCATCTCGTCGGGCTCGTGCAGGATCGGGACGGCGTCACGCTACGAGTCTCCGACGGCACGCACGAGCGCTTAGTTCGTTGTCGGTACGTCGTCGGCGCCGACGGATCGCGATCCTCAGTGCGAGAGCTGTTGGCTGTCGGCTTTCCCGGTCACAGCCATCCCGATGAGTTCCTCATCGCGGATGTCCGAGCCGCGTTGTCCTTCGCCGCTGAGCGACGCTTCTACTTCGACCCCGACTTCAACCGCGGGCGGCAGGTGCTGATCCATCCCCAGCCCGACTCGGTATGGCGGATCGACTGGCAGGTGCCGGCAGGGGCGGACGCGGACGAAGAGACACGCTCCGGTCGGATGGACGAACGGATACGGGCCGTCATCGGCGATGAGCCGTACGAGCTGCAGTGGCTTTCGACGTACCGGTTCCACCAGCGACTTGCCGAGCGATTCCGGGTCGGCCGCGTCTTCTTGGCCGGTGACTCCGCCCACCTCATGAGCCCTTTCGGGGCTCGCGGGATGAACAGCGGGATTGCCGACGCCGGCAACATCGCGTGGAAGCTCGACCTGGTTCTCCGCGGCCACGCCCCGGCCACGTTGCTCGACACCTACGAGACCGAGCGACGCTCGGCTGCCGAGGAGAATCTCCGGGTGACTGAGGCCACCATGCGCTTCATGGTGCCTGGCAACCCGTGGTCGCGGCTTCGGCGCAACCTCATCCTGCGGGGCGCCGTCCACCTGCGACCATTACGGCGTTGGGTGAACTCGGGACGCTTGTCCACTCCCCACATCTACGACGCATCACCCATCGTGGACCGTCCGGACCACTCTGTGGCAGGGGGTCCACAGCTCGGCGCCGTGGTGCCGGATGCGCCGTGTCGGGTGCCGTCACGGCCGACCGTCAGAGGACTTCGAGAGGTGCTCGGCGGCACTGTCACCGCCCTGTACATCGCCGCTGATGACGCTGCCGGCGAGCGCTTCCTGCAACATGGCGTGGGGCCCGGCGGGCCGCCCTTCCGGCGCTGCGTCGTCGTACCGGATGAGCCGGACAGTCTGGCAGTGGGAGACGACGACGTGACCGTGGTCGTCGATGTCGATGGGTCGATCGGCCATGCCTACGGCGGGGCGGACCGCCTGTTCGTGATTCGCCCTGACCTGCATCTCGCGTCTCGGCGTCTTTCGCCAAGCGGATTGGAGTGGGTCGCCGATGTGCGTCGAGCGGTCGGTCTGGAGCCGGCCTCCACAGCAGCTAGGCTCGGTACATGACGCAGCAACCGTCCCATGACGCGCTGCGTCGTGCATTGCGACGGGCCCGCGACGGAGTCGTCCTCGACGAGACCGAGGCGACCGTGCTGGTGCATGCGCGCGATGCGGACCTCGAGGACCTGTGCGCCTCGGCGGGTCGCGTGCGCGATGCTGGCCACGGCCGTGTCATCACCTACAGCCGCAAGGTCTTCATCCCGCTCACTCGGCTGTGCCGTGACCGCTGTCACTACTGCACCTTCGCCACGACCCCGCACCGGCTCCCTGCGCCGTACCTGAGCCCGGACGAAGTGCTCGACATCGCGCGGGCCGGCCAGGCGCACGGCTGCAAGGAGGCGCTTTTCACTCTCGGCGACCGGCCCGAGGAACGCTGGCCGCAAGCTGCGGAGTGGCTCGAGTCCCACGGCTATGCCAGCACGGTGGACTACCTCCGAGCCATGGCGGTGCGCGTCCTCGAAGAGACCGGTCTGCTGCCGCACCTCAACCCGGGAGTGCTTTCGTGGCAGGAGATAGCGCGGCTCAAGCCGGTGGCACCGAGCATGGGGATGATGTTGGAGACCACCGCGACAAGGCTGTGGTCGGATGCGACGGGACCGCACTTCGGCAGCCCTGACAAGGAGCCTGCAGTTCGGCTGCGAGTGCTCGAAGACGCCGGTCGCCAGGCGGTGCCGTTCACCACCGGAATCCTGATCGGGATCGGGGAGACCGCTGCCGAGCGGGTCGAGGCGATCTTCGCGATACGCCGGATCTCCCGGCAGTACGCCGGGATCCAAGAAGTGATCGTGCAGAACTTCCGGGCGAAGCCGGACACAGCGATGCGCGGAGAGGGTGAGCCGTCGCTGCAGGAGCTGGCTGCGACGATCGCTGTGGCCCGTCTCGTCCTCGGTCCGGCCATGCATGTGCAAGCGCCGCCGAACCTCATCGGTGACGAGTTCGCTCTGATGCTGCGCGCCGGCATCGACGACTGGGGGGGCGTGTCGCCCGTCACTCCGGACCACGTCAACCCGGAGCGGCCGTGGCCCGAGATCGAGCGGCTCGCTGCTGAGACGGCACGAGCCGGCTACGAGCTGCAGGAGCGGCTCACCGTCTACCCGCGGTACATCGCCGAGCCCGATCCTTGGCTCGACCCTCGGGTGCTGCCCCACGTTCGCGCGTTGGCCGGTGACGACGGTCGAGCCCGCGATGGTGTTCGCGCAGTGGGCCTGCCGTGGCAGGAGCCCGACAGCGGGTGGTCGTCGGCCGGCCGGGTCGACCTCGACACGGCGATCGACATCACCGGGCGCAGCGCGGATCGACGGAGCGACTTCGACACCGTGTACGGCGACTGGGACGCGTTGCGCGGCACGCTGACGAGCTCGCTTCCCGCGCTGCCCCGGATCACGGGGGACGTGGCTGCGGCGCTGCGCCGCGCGGCGGAGGACCCGGCCGGACTGAACGACGATCAGGCGCTCGCCCTGATGACCGC